>BNZR01000008.1 GCA_026001245.1 Clostridia bacterium | reverse complement strand
GAAAATCAAACTGCTTTACAACCTCATACTCCGAATTCATGTAGCCCAAAAAACCTTCTCCAAGCGTCCAATGCTCACTGTCGAATCCGTGAAAACTGGAAAGCCCATGGGCGCTGGAAATTTCCGCCTCTTCCGTTTCGATCTGCCCGTTTTTACTCAAGCGCAACGGACTGGTATTATCCTCTGCGTGAACATATATATCCCAGTCGCCGAACAGGCGCATATTTTCAACATAGCCTATTTTATGCTTCCACAAAATCTCGCACATGCCATCCATATAGGCCACAAAGATGCCATAGGGATCGTGAGTAGTGTAGTTTAGCAAAAAACCATCGCCGTATTTATATATATTGGATACATCGCCCTCTACTTGGGGACGTATTTCCACGACCTTATCCGCCGAAATATCGCGCAATGACGGGAAATCCTCCGATATTTTGGCGCAGGAAACCAAGGACACACACATCGCGAGTATTATGATAGCGCAAATCGTCTTTTTCACCGTCAATCACTCCTCCTCACAAATCATATCTGAATTATAACATACTTACCCAGCTTTGTCAAGCCATTCATCCCCTCAAAACCATCACAACCCGCATCTCCCCATCCCCCGCCGCCGCATAAGCCTCTCCGCCCATTTTTACGCACAACCGCCGCACTATAAACAGCCCCAACCCGCTGCCCTGCTTGCCCGCAGAATTCGACCCGCGCCAGAAGCTGTCAAACATATGCACCGTTTCCTCCGGGCGCAACGTGTTACCCGTATTCGTGACGCTGATTAGCTTGCAATTTTCCTCGTCGTCAAAATCTAGCGTAATTTTTTTGCCATCGCCGTATTTCATGGCGTTTTCCAGTAGATTGCACAACGATTCAAATACCCGGTCGCCGTCGCCCTTTAGCAGGGCGTTGGAATGTGGTGTAATCGCGAACTCCGTCCCGGTCAAATCAAACCGCCAGCGATAGGCCTCGTCCGCTCTGTTTACTACATCATTCAGATAAAATTCGCCCATTTCAATCGGCAAATCGAGTATTTCCGCACCCTCCTGCAGCTTTTGCAACAGCATTCCTATTTCGTCCGCACGCTCGTCGATTTTGACAAGCAACTCGTCCTGCTTGGCCTTGTTTTGATACAAACCGTCGCGCAAAGCCTTGGCACAGAGCCGAATCGCCGACAGCGGAGTCTTGATGTCGTGCGAAAGCGCAAGCGCGGTCTGACTTTTTTCCTTCTCCAACTCCAACGTTTTTTGCCGCTGGGACAACATGGTATCCCGCAACATGTCCAGCCCCCACACGAACTTGCCGAAATACCGCCCGCGCCTGACTTTCAACGGCGTTGTGAAGTCGCCCCGCGCCAACGCCTCCGGCAACTTTTGAAACGCGTTCATCGGGCGGATAATCTCTTTGCGAATATAAAGCATAACAATCATCGTCACAATAAACACAAAAAGTATGACGATATTCTGCCACAATATAAACCTACCTCGCCCCGCGTCCGGATTTATATACGTAAATTTGATGTATCCCGTAATTCTGTCCTCGCTAATAATCGAACGAATGATGTATCCTCCGCCCTCAAAAAACCGTTCAAAAGCCGCAACATCGGCGGATGCGTCCAAAACCTCCGCGCCCGTAATACTTTTGCACTCCGTTATAGAAATTTCACCGTCCATCAATCGATTCGCCTCAATATTATACAGCTTAGCATCTTCGGATTGTGTCAGCGACCAATTCGCAACCACCAGTCCCGCCGCAAACATCAACACAACCAGCGCAATCAACCTATCATAACTCTTCATATTTATATCCGATTCCCCAAACCGTTATGATGTGTTTGGGATTTGCGCTATCCAGCTCAATTTTATCCCGCAGACGTTTGATATGCACCGTCAATGTGGACGGCTCCGAAAAGCAGTCTACGCCCCACACCGCGTCCAGAATCGCATCCTTTCGCAGGGCTTTGCCTTTGTTTCCTGCCAAATACAGCAATAAATCGAACTCTTTTTGATTTAATTCCAGCGTTTGACCCTTAAAAACGGTTGTGCGTGCGTCAATATCCATACTCAGCTTCCCGACGGCCAAATTGTTGCCTAGGGGCGCGGTGCCGTAATGCCGCCTGTACAGCGCGGCGATTTTTGCGCGAAGAAGATCCATATCAAAGGGCTTTTCGATGTAATCGTCCGCGCCGAGATTCAGCCCCTGCAGTTTGTCCGCTTTGCCGCCGCGTGCGCTTACTATAATCAGCGGCGTGTTCAGCTTTCGGTGAATTTCGTCGCAGACCGCGAAGCCGTCAAGCCCCGGCAGCATGATGTCCAGCAACACAAGCCGGGCTTTTTTGTCCCGCAAAAAAGCAATCCCCGCCTCTCCGCTTGGAACCACAGCGCAGGTGTAGCCGTCGCTAAGCAAAAAATCCTTGGTAAGCCCGGCTATTTCCGCGTTGTCTTCGATAATAAGTATATCGGTCAAAATGACCACCGCCTTTCCCCCATTATAGCACAATAAAAATAATTTGAAAAGAAATTTTTCAGATTTAATGCTTTTTTAACAACTGCTGTGTTATGATAGATTTATCAGCTGAAAATAATCGCACAAGGGGGAAGCGTATGTTTTTATCCATACTAAAAAAAGACCTGCAACGCAAACGAGCCATGAACGCCATTTTGATAGTTTTCATAATACTTTCCGCAATGTTTTTAGCGGCAAGCGCGGCAAACCTCATGTCTACCGACAAAACGGTGTCGCATTACATCAATATCTCAAAAACAGCCGACCAGTACTACTTGGTAAGCGAACCGTTCTCAAAACGCATCGCCGATTTTCTAACGTCCGGCGGTCTGGCCAACGGCTTTGAGGAAAATGTATTTATCTATCCCATCCCGGACGACGCGCTGTCAAACGGCCAAAAAATCGAATCGGGAGGCCATTTCTTCTGCCTAACCACGCCGGATAACAGCTACAATCTGCTGTTCGACGAAAACCAGCGGCAAATCACGCAAGTAAATCCCGGCGAGCTGGCTCTGTCAAAAGAGGTGGCGGACGCACTGAAATTAAAGACGGGCGATATAATCACTTTGACTGTGGGAAACGTCAAAAAAGACTTCAAGCTAACCACGCTTGCCTATGACTGTTTAACCGGAAAATCAAGCATGTCGTTTGACCGTTTTTTGATAAACCGTCAGGATTATGACGCGCTGTCCGTGATACCAAATACGATTAAAATGTCCATGTTTTCAGTGCTTAGCCGCGACCCTGAAGCGTTGCGCACGGCATTCAACAAGCTGAATATCCCGGTTCAGGTTGAGTTCGGCAAAGCCGACGTATCCGCCATGTTTTACATGGAAAGGATAACCTCATTCATCGTTGCCATAGTCGCTTTTGTACTGATTATCATATCACTTGTGCTACTCCGATTTACGATTAAATTCACAATAGAGGACGATTTTCGCGAAATCGGCGTTATGAAGGCAATCGGCATAAAAAACTCCGGCGTGCGCTCGCTGTATATCTTCAAATATCTTGTGGCGGCGGTTTTGGGTTCAGCTGTAGGGCTTGCGCTCTCGTTCCCCTTCGGCAAAATGCTGATTGCGCCGCTAAAAGAAAACACCATAATGCCCGATTTATCGTCTGAAATATTGCTCTGCGCCATCTGCGCCATTGCAATCATATTGATTGTGTTGCTTTTCAGCTGGCTGTCCACTCGTCAGGTGACAAAAATGTCGGCCATTCAGGCGATACGCGAGGGTGCCTCCGGCGAACGCTTCCGCCGCAAGGGACTGTTCAAATTGAAAGGCTCGGGAGTAAAAACCTCGTGGTTCATGGCCGTAAATGATGTATTTTCCGGACTGCGCGGCTTTGTTTCCGTCTTTCTCGCGATGTGCCTAGGCGTTTTGATGATTATACTGCCCGCAAACGCCGCATCCACACTTAAATCCGACGGGATTATTCAGTATTTCGGGGTATCCGTTGCGGATGCCTACTTAAACGTAACCGCAAACGCGCAGGCCAGACCGGGCGCGACATATGACGAATTAAATTCGGAGCTTCGCCGCATAGAAAGCGAATTCGCCAAAGCCGGGCTGCCAATGTCCGCCGACGTAACCATTCAGGTTTCGCCGAGAATCTACGTAAATGACAAATATACCGCGTTTTCCACGGCGGGTTCCAAGCGCGTGTCCGACAAACCGATCGAGCTTCCGTACATCTCGGGCGGCGCGCCCCTGTTGGAAAACGAGGTCGCGATAACCGATGTTGTCGCCAAACGCTTAAATGTGACAATAGGCGATAAAATCCACCTGTTGTTTGGTGCCAAGGACAAGGAGTACATCATAACAGGCGAGTGCCAATCCATGAACAACGGCGGCAACATGATAGTTTTCGCACGCGACGACATGCCGGATTTAGACCAAGCGTCGGGTAGCTTTACGATAGGAGTTGAGTTTACAAGCCGCGACGACATAGCGAGCCAAATCGCAAAAGCCAGGGAAACGATGACCGATTATACCGTAAAAACCGCGAAAGAAGCTATAGACAGAACTCTCGGCACTGCTATCGTGACTATGGATACGGTGGTGAAATTCTTGGTGCTGCTGAGCCTGCTAATCATCTGCCTTGTATCATTTCTGATCAGCCACACGCTTTTGCAACGCGACAAGGCGAATATCGCGCTATTAAAGTCAATCGGTTTCAAGCGGCGCGGCATACGGCATTGGCAATTTCTGCGGATAATGCTGGTATCCGTAACAGCTGTGCTGGCGGGAATAGCGCTATCCTTTGCCATCAATCCTGCGGTTACAAAGCTCACCTTTGGCATGATGGGCGCGGATAAAATCCCGCCAAGCTATGACGTTTTGTGGACGTTTATCGTCTACCCTCTGATTATGCTCATATGTGTGGCGTTTACAAGCATCATTTCCTCGGCGGGAATACGCAGAATCGATATGCGAAATATAACTACAGAATAGGAGAATTGATTATGAACACAGCGATACAAATCAGCGATCTTTGCAAGACCTATGTGGTGAACAAGCGGCAAAATCATGTGCTTAAAAACATCACAATGTCAATTTTCAAGGGCGAAATGGTGGCCGTAATGGGGCCCTCCGGGTCGGGCAAAACCACTTTGCTCTACACCGCCTCCGGCATGGACAAAATGACCTCCGGCACCGTAAATTTCTTCGGGCGAGACATATCAAAAATGAGTCAAAACGAGGTGTCAGAGCTACGCCTTTCCGAGATGGGCTTTGTGTTCCAGCAGATGTACATGCTAAAAAACCTGTCGGTTGAGGATAATATTATCCTCCCGGCGTATCAGTCTAAAGAGGGTAAATCTAAAAAGATACGCCGGGCGCGGGACGAGCGTTGCCGAGAATTGATGCACAAAATGGACATAGCCGAAATCGCCGCCAACGATGTAACCGAAACCTCCGGCGGCCAGCTACAAAGGGCGTGTATCTGCCGCAGTTTGATAAACAACCCCAAGATGATATTCGCCGACGAACCCACGGGCAGTCTGAACAAGCAAGCTTCTGCGGAGGTAATGCAGGAGCTGTTGCGCGTCAACGCCGAAGGCACAACGATTATGCTGGTAACCCACGATGTGCGCATCGCCGCCCAGTGCGACAGGATTATGTACATTTTAGACGGGCGAAAGCTCGTCGACGAGCATCGTCTAGGCAAATTCCAAGGCGAACACAGTCTGCGCGACCGCGAACGCGCCCTATCAGGTTGGTTGCTAAACATGGGCTGGTAAGTGACTTAATCGTCATAATCGCCCGTTCTGTAATACGCCTTTATTTCGGCAAAATCGGATGCTCTTTCAAGTAAATCAGGTCGTCCCAAAGTGTTGCCAAAGGCTTGCCGTCATACTCTCTAAGCCTTGCGTAGCTGGCGTGCGAATGTATCAAATTTTGGTCGTCAACCTCAAAAAGCACATCCAATTCGCCGTGAACATGCCAATATTCATCTGCGTCACGCTTAACCAGCGGCAGTACATACGTGCCGTCTTTTCGCAGCAAATTTGTCTGTTCATCGTTGACACACCCGCCGAATAGATACTGTTTTATTTTCAGCTGCGGATGAATTGCGTCGCTACCGACAAGTTCCCACCAAAATCCGATTGTCGCGATTTGCCCCTCGCCCTGCTCGTCGCTGAACGATTCTACACTCTGCACGGTGACAATAGCGACCGCCGCCCTGATATCGCCATATCGTTTCGGGATAAAGCCCCACAAGCCCTCTATCGGCAGACGGTTGACCGCCGGGTCGTCCTCCCAAGTGAAATCCCCCGCCGGCAAGCCAACAATTGTATTGACATCTCTCGACAGATTCTCCTCCAATCGCACTAATTCGTCCCACAAAACCGCAAGCTCTTTTCCGTTATATTGGATAAAATCCGTGTGCCGCGAGTGGGAATGTAGCAACCCTTGGTCGTCCACCTCCATCAGAACGTCCAAGTCGCTCCAAATATGCCAATATTGCGATTCGTATTGCCTTAAATCCAAAAGATAAACGCCGCCCACGCGCAACAGATTGGTTTGGTCGTCACCCGTACAACCGCCGTAAAGATATTGCTTAATTTGCGGATTTGGGGGCAATTTTCGGCTGTTTTCTATGATATCGCCATAGATAACCTCGCAATCGGCGACTTGCCCCTCGCCGCTGTTCCCAATAGCGCCGTATTCCACAAATGGTTTCACGGCTTTCACGCGAACAATGGCAATCGCCGTATCGACTGTTTTGTCTTCAAAATTGTAGAAAAAACCGCTCGGTTTTAGGCATCCTATTCTCATTGCCAAGTACCCTACATCCCCCTCGTCCCAAGTGTAATCACCGGCGGGCAGACCCGATATATCCTCAATATTCTCAAAAACGCCGCTTGGAATATCGTCATACTTTATGGCGTTTTGCAGTATTGCAATCGCGGCCGCCACAACCAAGCACGCCGCGACGGGCGCAAGCCAGCGAATAGCTCTGCGTGAAGCCTTTGCGGACTTCTCACAGGCTTTATCCCACATGCTTTTCCGGGCGTTTTCGTCCGGATTTACGCCGTTCAACGCCTGAATATATCTATCATTCTTCATCAAAATCGCACCTTTCCCGCAAGATTTTTCTTGCCTCATGTAGGTAGTTTCGGATTGTGGACTGCGGCTTGCGAAACGCCTTGGCAATTTGAACACTTGTGTAGCCCTCGTAGTAATACATATGCACAACCGCCTTGTATTTATCGGGCAAATTTAATACAGCTTCAAGCAAACTGTCCGTCTTAAAACTATCACAAGTCGTCAAATTATCCGCGTAATCCGCAATATTTACATTTCGCCGTGACCAATGCTTCAAAAAGTCCTTGCAAACATTGCCCGCCGTGCGGATAAGCCACGCTTTTTCGTGTTCCTCGCCCTCGAAAGCCTTAGCGGTTTTTATCAATTTGACAAAGGTGTCGCTAACGGCATCCTCGGTGTCGGCGGGGTTTTTCAAAAAAGTATAGCAAACCCGGTAAACGGTTTTAACATGGCGTTTGTAGATAGCCTCATTGTCCGTACGCGACAATGTTTGTGCCATTCCGTCCGTCCCCCCTCTCATTAAGTATACGATTTGACCGCCCAAAGTGTCGGCAAAACCGCCCCGATTTTTTCGGGGCGGTTTTTTGTTACCGGTGCGATTTTAATATTTGCCGAAATCTCCGCCGCCAAAGCTGGATTCGCCCTTGGCCGGCATAGACAGCGTTTTCTTGGAGCTACCGCCGCCGATAGCCTTACGGCTGGAACCGTTAGCGCCTTTCAGCTTGAACTGCGCCACCAGCTCTTCCAGCGTGCTGGACTGTCCGGACAGCTCCTCGGCTGTGGCCGCGCTCTCCTCCGACGTTGCGGAGTTTTGCTGGACAACCTGCGCCACTTGGTCGATGCCGTTGTTGATTTGACCAATCGCAAGGCTCTGTTCTTCCGAACTCGCCGCGATATCGCTTACAATCTTGCTGGATTCGTTGATACCGTCCACAATTTCGGACAAACTCGCGGCGGTTTCGCCCGCGATTCTCGCGCCCAGCTCGGCTTTTTCCATGCTGTTGGCGATAAGCGAACCCGTGTCGCTGGCCGCCGCCGCCGATTTCGCGGCCAAGTTGCGGACTTCTTCCGCGACAACCGCGAAGCCCTTACCATGCTGTCCCGCTCTGGCCGCCTCGACCGCCGCGTTTAGCGCGAGAATGTTGGTCTGGAACGCGATGTTGTCGATGACATTGATGACTTTCTGAATGCTCTGGCTCGCGTCGTTGATTTCTTTGACTGCCTGAATCATGTCGCTCATCTGCGCACTGCCCTTTTCGGCGTTGCGGCGAACTGCATCGGACAGATTCGCGGCGCGGGTGGCCTGCTCGGCGTTGGCCTTGGTCTTCTGCGCGATCTCGCTGATAGAGCTGGACAGCTCCTCAACCGCCGCCGCTTGCTCGGTCGAACCTTGCGCCAAGCCCTGCGCCCCGTCGGCGATTTGCTTGGAACCGCTGGACACCTGCGTGGTGGCATTGTTGATCTCGTTAAAGCTGTCGTTCAGGTTTTTGACCATGCGCACCAGCGCGTTGCCGATTGTGTCCTTGTCGCCCAGTGTCTTGACGTCTTGTGTCAGGTCTTGGTCGGCCACAACATTGACCATGTCGCCGTAATATACTATCTGGCGCATCATCTTTGTAAAGGCGTTCATGCACTGGCCGATTTCGTCCTTGCCCTGTCCAAGGCGGTCGCAGTTAGCCCATTCCTCGTCACGGAACGTGAGGTTGCCTGTTTCGCCCGCCTGCTTGATGTAACCCATCATAGCGACTATGGGCTTGCTGATAAGGTTGCTGATGTAGAATGCCATTATAAGTGCGACTACTATCGCCACAATCATAACAGCTACCAGCGCGATTATGACGGTTGTAGACGTGCTCATCATTTCGTCGTATCCATCGTCTGTAAGTTTGCTCATTGCGTCAGGAAGCGCGCGAACAACTTCGATGTACTGGACCAAGCTCGGGGTGAACGCTGTCAGCGCGTCTGTGATAGTATCCGCTCTATCGTCTCGGTTTTCGATAGTCTGCGCCGTTCTAAGCGCGTCCAGATAGGTTTGCTGCCCGCTCTTGAAGTCCTCGCGCTCGTCCTCTATGTCTTGGACTAGTTTCAAGGTGGTATCGGTGAACGCTATCCCTCTGATTTGTGCGATTGCCTTGGTGATGGTGTCGGCGGCTGTGTCAACGGCTTTGAATTGCTCGTCCGCCAAGTCGGCGTCGCCCGTCATGATGTACAGGCCGATTCCGCGCAGAGCGGAGCGTTGCTCTTGAATTGTCGCAAGCATGTTGCCGCCGATTATGCCGATGTTTGCGCGGTCGTTCAGCGTGTCGCCGCTTGTGGTCAGCGTTGTCGCGGCGAATATGCCCACGATACCGACCGCCGCCGTCAACACAACTACGATGAGGAAGGAAACGATTAGCTTGACTGCGATTTTCATGTTTTTCATGTTGGTGCCTCCTAAATTAAATTTGGGGGAAGAATATATAAACCGCACATGGCGGAAAGTCACGCAAGAATGTTCATGTTCAACCATTTCTGTAATCATTATAACAGCTTTAGACAATAAAGTCAAGAATTTTGTCTGGGTCAATATAACCAAAGTTTCAACCGCGCCGCCGTCAATTTTTGTGCAACTTGCTATATGCGGGGCAGAAAATCAAAAAAACCCTTGACAACTTCGTCAAGGGGTGCTATAATGAAGACATAAAAAGTGCTTGCGCCGAACGGCGTACCCACTCACATCCTAGCTATATAGCTGTTGCTTTGTGAGGGCAGGCAGCTATATTGCTTTTTGGGCGAGAATTACGAGTAGCCATAAAACCAGTGCAAAGGCCGCTACGTACTTCCATAGTTTTTTACCCATTGGCAACCACCTCCTTCACCTTGACGCTCGAAGGTAAAGTGAGTGAGCAAACCGTCCGACTGCGGCAACCGTTGCAACACCGCAAAGATATTATAACATTAAAGTCGAATTATGTCAAGATAGCGCGGGACAGAAAATCAAAAAAGCCCTTGACAAATTCGTCAAGGGGTGCTATAATGAAGACATAAATGGTGTTAACGCCGAACGGCGTCCCCACCCACTGCAACAACTTATGTAGTCGCTATCGTGAAGGGTGGGCGACTACATTGCTGTCTGGGCTATGTGAACGAGTAGCCATAGAACAAACGCGAAGGCCACAGCGTATTTCCATAGTTTTTTACCCATTGGCAACCACCTCCTTTACCTTGACGTTCGAAGGTAAAAGCGGGTGAGTAAACCGTCCGACTGCGGCAACCCCATGGAAAAGCCGCAAGAGTATTATAACATCAAAGTCGAATTATGTCAAGATAGCGCGGCGCGAAAATTCTCAACTAAATAACACTTGACCGCACCGACATAACAATGATATAATACTCTACGGGGGTGATTTCATGGCTAAAAAAATCTTTGTCGGCGAGATGCTGCTTAAAGCGGGACTTATCACCGAGGCGCAGCTGCGTGACGCGCTGGAGGTTCAGGCAACCACCGGCAAGCGCGTGGGCGATATATTCGTCGCCAAGGGCATTCTGTCCAACAACGACCTTATGCGTATCCTCGAAAACCAGTTCAACGTGCCGTATGTGGACCTTGACAAGGTTACGCTGAACTACGACCTTACCCGCTTAGTCCCGATAGCGCTTGCGCGGCGCAACAATCTTGTGCCGGTGCGAATCGAAAACAGCGTGCTGTACGTGGCCATCGAAGACCCCAAAAACTTCCCCGCGCTGGACGACGTTCGCACAACGTCGCGCATGGAGGTTCAACCCCTGCTGGCCAAGGAGCAAAGCATACGCGACACGATAGAAAAACTCTATTCCAGCCAAGTCGCCGAGCGCGCCCTTGAGGACGTTCGCAAAGAGATAAATCTTGACGAGATGGTTCAGCATATCGACAACGACATGTCCGACGAGGTGGTAAACGCCCCGGTCGTGCGTCTGGTCAACGCGATAATGGAGCAAGCGGTGAATCTGGGCGCGTCGGATATTCACATCGAGCAGATGCCCGCCGAGGTGCGCGTGCGCATGCGCGTTGACGGGGTGCTGTCCACCGCGCTTAAAGCCCCAAAGTCCGTAGCCGCCGCCATGATGACCCGCTTGAAGATTCTATCCAACCTGAATATAGCCGAAAAACGCCTGCCGCAGGACGGCCGCTTTGAGCTAAACGTCCTCGGCCACAGCATTGATATACGTCTGTCCACCTTGCCCACTGTCTTCGGCGAAAAGGCTGTTATGCGTCTGCTTGACCGCTCCACGTTCCTAAAGCCCAAGGCGTCTTTGGGCTTCACGGAGGTCAACCTTAAAAAGTTCGACGAGCTGCTGCACACGCCCCATGGAATCATACTGGTCTCCGGCCCCACAGGCTCCGGTAAATCCACCACACTGTACACCATGCTGGACGAGATGAACAACGTGTCGGACAACATTGTTACTGTCGAGGACCCCGTCGAGTACATGATAGCGGGGCTGAATCAGGTACACGTCAACCCCAAGGCGGGGCTGGATTTCGCGTCCGGCCTGCGCTCGATACTGCGTCAGGACCCCGACATTATAATGATAGGCGAAATCCGCGACGCGGAGACCGTAGACATAGCAATCCGCGCCGCGATAACGGGTCACTTGGTGCTAAGTACGATTCACACCAACGACTCTGTGTCCACAATTTTCCGCTTGGCCGACATGGGCGTGCCGTATTACATGATAGCCGCCTCGCTGGTGGGCGTAATTTCCCAGCGGCTGGTGCGCACAATCTGCCCCGCCTGCAAGCAGGAATACACCCCCACGCAAAACGAGCTTGACCTTGCGGGCATGACCGGCAACGCCACGTTTTACAAGGGTTTGGGCTGTGCCAACTGCGCGGGTACGGGCTACAAGGGCCGTATCGCCGTACATGAAATTTTGGAGGTTGACAGCGCCATGCGCGACTATATCCACCGCGAGGAACCCATGGGCAAAATGCGCGAGCATTGCGTCACGCACGGCATGGTACCCATCAAGGATTCGGCAATAGCCCTGTTGCGCCGCGGCGTGACCACAATCGAGCAGGTTATCGACATCAGCCACGGGACGTAGAGCGTATGAATTTGAAAAACGGTATATCCGTCTGCCTTTTGGCCTACAAAGAGGAGGAAAATCTTCGCCTGTTGTTGCCGCAAATAAAGGACAAGCTCGCGGCCACGCATGAAGCGTACGAGATAATAGTGGTAGACACCGCCCAACCTCTGGACAACTCGCGGCAGGTGTGTGACGATTTTGGCTGTCGCTATATAAATCAAGAGTTCCCCGGCTTCGGCGGCGCGTTCAAAACCGGGATAAAATACGCCCAATACTCCAAGTTCCTGATTATGGACAGCGACGGCTCGCACAACCCCAAATATATCCCCGATATTTATAACAAGTTTATCGGCGGCAGCTTAGATGTTGTGATAGGCTCGCGATACGTGGCGGGCGGCAAAACCTTTGACGCGAAGTCCTCGATTGTTATGTCAAAAATCCTAAACGGCGTGTTTCGTATTATACTGGGCGTGCGTGCCAAGGACATCTCCACAGATTTCCGCATGTACCACACCGAACAGCTGAAACAAGTGGAGCGCGACAGTCCGCTAGCGAATGAAAACTATGACGTTTTGCAAGAGATTCTGCTAAAACTAAAGCTGCAAAAGCCCGACAAAAAGCTGAATATCGGCGAGGTACCCATAACCTTTGAAAAGCGCGTATTCGGCGAGTCCAAACGCCGCCTGTTCGCGTTTATAATGGGCTACGCCAAAACGATGTTCGCGTTTATGTTCCTGCGCTTCCCGACACTGCGAAACATGGCGTTATACGGCACGTTCGGCGTAATAGCGGCGGGTATCGACTACGGCGTGTTCACGATAATGCTGAACGTAGCCGCGTCCGAAATAGCAAGCCTAATCGGCAACGTGACAGGCTTCGCGTTCACCTACACCACAAACACGTTTTTAAACTTCAAAAAGCGCGACAAAGTAGTGCCGCGCTTGGTGTCATATGCCGCGATTGTGGTGTTCGGCAGTACGGTTTCGACGGTATGTATCGCGCTGTTCAAGAATTATATGGACGTATATATGCTGAAAGCGTTGCTACTGGTGGGCGTATCGATTATGCAATTTTGTCTGAATAAGTTCATCACCTATCGGCGGTGAAGTTAATAGCCCTCCCCGCCTGACTGAACCTGCCAATCAGCGTCTTTGTTTTCGCGGACTATCGTTATCTGCCGATATACACCCGCCCCGGCGTGCGTGGTTTGCACCCGAAAAATAATAACATTCCCTATCGCCGCGCCCCTCATTATCGCGCCGGTGTACTCACCATGTGCATCGTCCGCAACAAGCTCAATGTCCGAAAGCAACTTGAACGGCATTTTCTCGTAGTGTTTTGACGCGCATTTCAAGGCGGCGGCAACCTCCTCCGCGCTAAACATGCCGACATAATCCGTAGCCGGCGGCGTTTGCGATACTTCCGGGGTTTCTGACGGAGTTGTCTCCGGCTTTTGCGTCGCTGGCGCGGTTGCAGATGTTTCCGGTGTGTTAGACGTATCGCCGCCCGTGGGCGTTGCGCCTTTGTCGCAAGCGGTTAAAAGCATTGACAGCGCAAGCAACAACGCCAGTATAGCCGCAGTGCGTTTGGTATGTAGCATTAAAAAGTCCCCTCTCTATCCCTATTCTAACAGATTCCCGCCGCCGTGTCAATCAAAAAAGGCCTTGACTTTCGTCAAGGCCTTTTTGTTACATATCCTCTGCGTGGGAGTTTCTGTTCCTAAACAACAGGCTGACGCACCATACGCCTGCCAGACCAATCAGCGTGTATATAATCCGGCTTGCGGCCGTCCCTGACCCGCCGAAGGCGTAGGCTATGAAGTCGAAGCGAAACAGCCCAACGGTCGCCCAGTTTAGCGCGCCGAGGATTACCGCGATAAGCGATACTCTGTCCATCCAAGTCCTCTCCTTTCGAGAATTCTCAAGACTAGTATGCGCCCGCGCCCGCGAAATATCCGCTTTTTTTAAATGGCAAAAATTTCGGCCGCCGAAATCTCGTACGCTGTCTTTTTTACCTCCGCGCCGTCCTCCAGCTTTGTGTACTCGCGGCTTTGCACGCGCCCCGGCAGCTCCACGCGGTCGCCCGTCTTAAACTCCGCCGCCCGTCTGGCCGCCGCGCCCCAGCAGATACACGGCATGTAATCCGACCGGCCGCGCCCTCGGCTAACCGCCACAAGCAGGTCGCTTATCTCGCGCCCCAGCGGCGTTTTGCGGTAGATCGGCGGCTTGCACAGCGTCCCCGTCAGCCGCAGATCATTGATGTCTTCGCCGGTCGGCGTCCCCCACTCGCGCAACAGCACCGACAGCACAAGCCTACTGCCCGTCCCGCTTCGGTTGTTGTATGACCGCATGTGACCCGACAACGCCACGCGTTCGCCTGCGACAAGCTCGCGCCGCCGCATCTCCGGCACCTGAATCCGCAGTATGTCCTCACTGCCCGACAGCCGCCTTACCGCCAGCATGCACGTGTAAAAATCATGCCCGTGCGCCTCGTGCGAGAACGCCGGCGGCGTGGCAATAGTCCCGGCCAGCTTGACCGCGTTGGTATCCATTAGCTCCATATACTTCCACCTCTTCAGTTTTCATCATTGAAGTATATGAACAAACCCCTGCACATATGACCCTTTCACTCAAAGCCCAAGACAAGCAAGGCCGTGGCCGCCGCGATTGCCGTATCCGGGGGTACCGCCCTCGGCCTTGGCGCGAAAAACTCCTGACACTCCACGCGCCGCCTGTCAAGGTTCAAAATCTCGTTCTGAATCGCCAGCATAAGATATTTATCCGTCATGCTGGATACCGTGACGGTGTTGCGCGGCGACAGACCGTAGGTCACCACCCGCCCGGCGCGGACGTACCGCAAATCCGGCGACGCGTCGCCCGGAATAACCGCGATTTTGCACTCGCAAGGCCGCCAAACGTCCGGCAACACACCGTCCGACACCATCAGGTCGCAGATTTGCGAGCGTTCCAGCACCTGTATGTCCCCAAGCAAGCTTTTAAGCATAGAATGCGGCTTCGCCCATAATCCCACAGTCAAAAAATCCCCCCTCAATCGACTATAACTTGTCCAATCAAGGGGAAATTTATTCAAACAATCGCGATAGCTTCGACCTCGACCAACACATTCTTTGGCAGAGTTTTAACGGCCACGCACGACCGCGCCGGCTTGTTCGGAAAATACTTCGCGTACACCGCGTTAAAGCCCGCAAAATCGGCCATGTCGGCCAAAAAGCAGGTGGTTTTCACCACAGCGGCAAAATCCGCGCCCGACGCTTTAAGCACCGCGTCCAAGTTTTGCATAACGCGAACGCTCTGCGCGGTTATGTCCGCGCCGTCCACCTCGCCCGTGGCCGGGTCGATGGGAATCTGCCCGGAGGTGAACACCAAGCCCTGCGTCTTCACGGCGTGGCTGTAAGGCCCGATGGCCTCCGGCGCGTCCTCCGCCGTGACGCTTTGCGGCAACGCCCTAAAGCTGGTCGGCAGCTTGTCGCGGGTTATAACGCGCTCGTTGTTGTAGATTTTTTCTATGCTCGCGGGCGTGTTCAAATTGGTCAGCAACCGCGTGTGCCATGTCAAAAACCACAGCCAATTTAGATTCTGCTTCTTCAGCGCGTCCGGGTCGGGGATCTCGCCGCACTCGTGAAAGGCACGCGGCATTGGTTTATCGGTCAGCTCTCCCAAGCGTTTGTAGGCCTTTTCATGTAACCCCAAACGATAGGTGTCCGACCCCAAAATGTCCACATACTCATCGCCGGGATACCAGCCGTCCTTAACGTCGTCGGCATAGCCCAGCACCCAAATCAGGTTGTCCAGCTCAAATTTTTCGGTAAAGCGGGCGTACATCAGCCGCCACAGCTCGATAAACTGTTCCGGCGTACCCTTGCTCCACCAAAACCAGTTCCCGTCAAACTCGTGAAACGGCCGCCACAGCACCGGCACCTTCGCGTCCTGCAACACCCGCAAGGCGCGGCCAACGCGATCCATCTGCCGCAGCATGCCCGCGTGCAGCTCCGATTTTTCGTCTAGCGCTTCGGTCAAGTCAATCTCACCCTTGCTGGACTCGTACCCCACGCCATAGGGCGGTATCCCCCAGTGCCAGCAAATCGACACCAAGCCGCCCTCGCGCCACCAAGCGATAGCTCGCTTATTAACGCCGTCAAAATCGTCAGAGATGTAGTCCAGCCCGCGTATCGCGGGGAGCTTGCCCCCCGTTACGATACGCAGGTAATCAATCTCAAAATCCGGGGCGTTGCGCGGGTTGCCCTCCTGCTGTCCCGACAGGATAACGCCCTTTTCGTGGCAGTCCAGCAGGTAGTCGTAAACGGCCCTAGTAATACTATTCATCAGCCTTTACCCACAAACGCGTCCACGATAGACGGGTACCACCAGGTAACCTCTCGCCGGTTCATAAGCCCCAAGCCCTCGCCCTGGGTTGTGTAGTCCGTGCCGTTGTCCCACCACACGCTGGGCATTCCGTACTGGGAGGAAACCTCATAGGTTTTCTTCGCCCACGCCACGCGGTCGGCCTCGTTCTGTTTGTTCAAGCAACCCGTCTCGCCCACCACCGCGGGGATTCCCTTGGCGATGAACCTGTCATAGATACGCTTGTAGAACTCGTCCACCTCTTTAGCCTCGGCCTCGCCGAAGGTGTTGTAGCTCTCGTTGGTGTTAAGCGCGAAGTTATAGGGCTTGTAGCTGTGAATCGACGCGATAACGTAGTCGTCCTTGGGCAGTTGCAACGCCGCCAGCGGCTTGGGGTCGCCCGAGGCCGCGTGGCCGGGACACATAACCCAACGCTTGTCGTTATTGCCGCCCGTCTCGCGGATAGCCTTGACCACCGCCGCGTTCCACAGGTTGATAATCTTCTGCGCGTTCTCGTCGCCGCCGTTCCACTCCAGTGCGGTACCCACCATGCGCGGCTCGTTCAACGTCTCGAAAATCAGACGCTCGTCATAGCCGGCAAAGCGCACCGCTATCTGATGCCACAAATACGTCAGCCGCTTTTCGCATAGCCGATAGTTGTCCATATCGGGGAATTGCCAATCCGTGTCGTGGTGGCTGTTGATTATAACGTACAGCCCCGCGTCTATGGCGTAGTCCACAATCTCCTGCACGCGGTCCATCCACACCGGGGCGATTTCCATCAGGTTGTCCTCGTCGTCCATTTTCGCGTTAAGAAAATGCCGCGACCATGTGATGGGTATGCGGATAGTCTTAAAGCCGCTGTCGGCCAACAGCTGAATCATCGCCTTTGTGGTCTTGGGGTTGCCCCAAGAGGTCTCGCTGTCCGTACCCAAGCCGCCGCCTGTCGCGTCCATAGAGTTGCCCAGGTTCCATCCCGAACCCATCAGCTTGATGAATTCCAAACCGTCTACCTGCTTAAAGGGCTGAGCCTGACCCGTAAACACGGGGAAATCGCCGCTGTCGCCGGAGGGCGGCGCGGACTCTGTATTCGTCACATCGGGTGAGGGCGTTGAATTTGGCGGTGTTGCGCTAGGCGGCTCGCTCCCGGGGGAGCAAGCCGCTAACGCGAATACCGCTATCAAAGCTATAGCTAATATTCTTTTCATGGATATTAACCGCCGAAGAAGCCATCCAGCTTATCCTGGATAATCTGCTTGTTTTCTTCCTGAAGCTGCGCGGGGGTCTTCTCGCCGTTCATAACCTCAACAAGGCTGAAGTCGGAGTTCAAGCTGCCCCAAATGTCCATGGTTTCCTTGTCGGACATCATGCCAAACAGGCGGATATTGTTGTCCTCCAGCTCTTTGTTGCCGTGAGCCGCAGTCACCAGTTCGTCCATCCACCACTCAAGCGCGCCTTCCTCGTCGTCGGCGATAATGTCGTACTGCTTGGTGTTTGCATAGTCGCCGTCGTACCAGTTGTTGTAGTCAAACCACGCGTCATAGACCAACTGGGGATTCTCTACGCCCCTCGGGATGATATACCAGTTGCCGCTGACTTTATTGTGGAAGTTCTTGTCTTTGTCGCCGCTGGGTCCCACAGGATACGGCACAACGCCGATCTCAAAGGTCAAAGGCAGTTCGGGGCCGCCGCCCTGCTCTTTAAGCATCCATGTGTTGGTTACAAAGAATCCGATGTTACCGTCCGCGTAGGAGGTGTTGTTCTTTTCCCAGTCGTCGGGATCCCAAGGTTTGGCCACTTTAAGGTCAACATACAGCTCTTTGAACAGGTTGATCACCGCGCCCGTCTTCGGGTCGGTCAAGGTTTCGGTCTTGCCCGTGGCGATACCCGTGTCGTTAGAGAGCATAAAGCCGTCCAGATTGTTCGTCCAGTAGCCCGTCATGCCGTAAACCGGCGGGGTGGCGGCGGTATCTGTCAAGGCCGTGCAGTATTCCTTGTATTTTTCCCATGTCCACTCGCCTCTGTCCCACAGATCCTGCGGGTTCTCTAGGCCTTTGGACTTAAGCAGTGTCCAGTTAAAGCCCAGCGCGTACACGCCCTTGGTGGGGTTGTAGGGGGCCATAAGGTAGTGCGTGTCAACCCCGGGGATCTCCATAAACTTCATGACCTGCGGATCTTCCTTGTAGGGGTCACTGCCGTCGGGAGCCAGGTCGTCCAAAGACACGCAGTAGCCGCCCAACGCGGCGGGCAGGCCGAATTGCAGGTCGGCTTCGTAAAGGTCAACGCTGGGCAGGCCGGACATCGTACCCTCTTCAAGGTCAACCATAATGCCCTCAAAGGTCATGCGAACCCACTCGAACTTGACTTTTAGTTTCTCTTCCACAGCCTTCATGTTCTCGTAGCGAGCCGTCGCGCCCTCCGGGCCGTTTAGGTAAGAGGTTTCGTCGGCCTCGGGACCTTCGTTGCTGCTCTGATAGAAATGCTCGTACCAGGTGCCAATACGGATAATGCGGTTGCCGTCGCCGTCAAACTTGGCTTGACCGGCCGTGCCGCCGCCCGTGGGGCCGTCTGTGGTAGTGCCGCCGTTGCCTGAGGGTTTGGTGCTGGTGCTGGGGTCGGTGGTGTTGCTGCTGCAGGCCGCCAAGGCCAGCATAAGCACAAGCATTACAGCCGTGATTACGGCTAATCTCTTTTTCATGTTTCTACCTCCAAAATTAATATCAGCCCGCGCTGGTGGGTGTGGCTTCCGCGCCGTAGGCTGTGGTCATGTAGAACGCGGTCACGTCGATCAAGCTGTCCCAGTTGGCAAAGCTAAGGGCGCCGCCCTCAACCGCGGCAGAGATTGCTTCGGGGAAGTAGAATATAATCTTGCCGTCTTCATACTCAATCAGATCGGTTGCGCCGTTTTTGTATTCCGTCCAAGTCCAGTCGGGCGAGAGTTGCGCCTGGAATACAAGGTTGCCCGCTTGAATCGCCTCGGCGTCAGCCGCCGTGCCGTTGAACTCTACAACCAGCGCCACCGCTTCGGGCAGAGCCTCCAGCGGGAACAGGGGTTCAGCGTCAGTCGTCTTCACGGTAACGGTGTTCCACGCACCGGGGACATACTTACCGTCCGGCAACAGTGCAAGCAGATCCAGCTTGACGGTCGGGATCTCTTTGGACAGGCCGAAGCCGTCTACAAACGAGGCCGCCGCGCCGCTGTTGGTGGTCAGATACTTGCCGTCGGCGCCCTTAAGGCCTATGCCAAGAATGTAATACTCGTTGTGACCCTTGTAGGCCGTGCCGTCGTCCAGCGTGGGGTTGATGGCAACATAGTTGCCCTTGCCGCTTGCAAAGGCGGTTTTCACGTTAAGCGTGGCGATCTTCGGGTTTGTCTCTTCCGTATTGATCGCCCATTTGCCCTTGGTCTCGGTCAAGTCCGCGCCGCTGTAGGCGATTATCTCGCCGCTGGCCGCCCAGAATTCGCCGTCCTTGCTTTTAACTGCCAGTTGCACGTCAACAGACGCGATAGCCGCAACATCTTCGACCAAACCGTCAACCGAAATCGCGATGAAAGGCTTTTTGCTGCCAACCGGCGCGACTTTCAGCGCGGGCGCGCCGTCAAACTCGGCCAGCTCAAGCTTAAAGTCGGGGCTGGTGGTCTTCTGCGACAAGTCCATCTTTACAAAGTCAAACTTGCCGTCTTTAAAGTCGATGCCGGTGATACCCGCCGCGGCCGTGGGATTGTCGCTGGGCTTGTCGGTGGATTTATCCGTGGTTGCGCCTGTGGGGCTGTTTGTGGGCGAGGTCTTTGCGTCGTCCGTGCTACACGCGGCCAGTGTGAAGCTTAGCATAAGCACCACACTTAACAGGGCGACGATTTTGGTGAGTTTACGTTTCATGTTATCCCTCATTTCTAGTTTATGGGTCGCTGTGATGGGTTACCCGACAATGCCGCTTCGCTCCACCCCCTCTATAAATTGTTTTTGCAGGATTACATATAGCAGTATCAGTGGTGTTATCACCAATACAATGCCTGCGTACAGATATAATGTGCTGATCGCCGGGTCTTTAATCAAATCCAAGTTGGAGATAGTCGCCTGTAACGAGCCAATCTGCTTGGACAGCAGAACCGTTGGCTTGATGTTGAACAGGTTCGCGTAATACGTGTCGTTATACTGCCAAACCATCGAAAACAACAGCACCGTGATGATAGACGGCATGGCGTTGGGCATCATAATGCGTGCGTAGGTGTAGAACGTACCCGCGCCGTCCACCGAGGCGGCCTCTTCAATCTCCTTGGGCAAGCCCCGGAAGAACTGGTTGAATATGTAGATGTACAACCCGGAGCGCAGTCCCGCGCCGAAAACCGTAAGGATATACATAGGCGTTGTGGTGGTAAGCAGGTTCCAGCCCCGTTCCTTGCCGCCGGTGAAGAACCCGATAATCCCCAGCGGGTCAAAGTTTTGGAACGTCATGTACATAGAAAGCATGATGGAATACGTAGGGATAACGATGGTAAGGATAACACAGCCGAACAGCACGTTTTTAAGCGGGAACTTAAACCGCGCAAACCCGTATCCCACCAGCGAGCAGATAACAACCTGAATCGCCGACAGCGACAGCACGTAACCAAGGTTCCGCAACAGCACCGCCCAGTAATCCAAACGCTTGATGGCCAGCTCGTAGCGCATAACCGTCGGGTCCTGCGGAATCATGTACACCACGGGGTTGTACTTATCCGCGTCGGAGAAGAACGAACTGGAGACAATGCCTATCATCGGCCCGAGTATCACGTACGATATACCCACGATCAGAATCAGGCGCAGTATGGACATCATCCAGCCCTTGCCGCCCTGAATAATACGCTGACGCTCGTTGTTAAACGTCCTGCTGCTGGTGGTAGCGCGTACCTTTTCTATAATATTCACAGTGTCGGTCCCCCCTTTCCTCAGTTTTGATAGAACGTGCGTTTAGAGATTATTGTGGTAACCAGCATCAGCGTGGCGCACACCACAAGCATACTAATCAGCCCGAACACGGAGCTTAGCCCGTAGTTGTGGTCGTTGAAAATCGTGTCGTTAGACAACTGCATTATGTCGCTGTTTACGAACGAATCGACCACCGTGTAAACTATGTTGGTAACAATCAGCGGCGCGACCATCGGGAAGGTCACCTTCCAAAACGTCTCGTACGCAGTCGCCCCCTCAATGCGCGACACCTCGTACAGCGACCCCGGCACGCTTTGAAGCGCGGCGATAAAGATAACAATCTGCACGCCGGACGCGGTTATGATGGTGTTTATCCTGTCCACCGCCCCGACTATGTAGTCCAAGGCCTGACGCGGTATAGCCAAGTCGCCCAAAAGATTGATGTAGTATTGGATGTTTACAGACCCCGCCGCACCCGTCGTCGCGTCCATAATCGTGGGGGACGCGGGGTTGCCGCCGCCCATCATCAAAGCGCGAGCCATGTCCATAGCCTCGGAAATTGCCTGCGAGTTAAGTATAACCGGCAGGAAGAAGATTGCGCGGGCTAAGGTGCGCCCCCGGAACTTCTGATTCAGCAGAATCGCGATAAACAGGCTGAAGAAGATAACCAGCACCACGTCAATCCACATGTTGTAGGTGGACTCGACAAGCCGTTGCTTAAAGTCGGCATGCTCGGTAAGCGCGAAGATGTAGTTCTTCCAGCCCACAAAGGTCGTGGTAAAGCCGCCCTCGTCCAAACGCGTCAGCTCCGAAAAGCTGAACATAACCGTCTGGGCTAACCCTCTAAGGTAAAACGCCACAAACCCGATTATAAACGGCGATATGAACAACAGCCCCGTTATGGCCTTTTTATTGCTCATGCTCAAGCCATGTCTTTTCACGCGGCACCCTCCTTTACGGCGTAGCTCATAGCCCCGACTGTCACGCCGCCGACCGTTACCTCGCCGCTTGAATAGTTGATGTAAATCCGGGTACCGCCGGAGTAGGTCACAAGCTTAACGCCCTCGCTTAATGTCTCGTGCGATACAATCGACTGGCCGGACACCAAGCTTAGCACCTCGTTTACGGTCTTGTAGATACGCACCGCCGTGTCCTCCCAGCTGGAAAACGTGGTGGAGTACATGGTGGACAGCGCGGTACTCTTCATCTCGCTTGAATCCTCATAGGTGAACGAGAAGTGCGGCGAGGCGCCGAATTCTATAAGCCGCAGGGCGATTTTATCCTCGTCATACGAGTCGCTAAGGTTAATCGGCGAGCCGGTGTAGCTAACCGAGCCGTGCAACAGCATTTCGTAGAACGGGATCTCTTCGTCCACTATGTACAGCGAGTTGTGCGACAGCGGCACGTTTATCAGGTCGTCCGCGCTTTTCAGCGCGTAGAAGTTGCCGCCGGACAGCATTGTGGGGTATTTCTCCGCGATTTTGTTCAGGTTATCCTGAATAATATCGATAGCCTCCTCGCGGCTTATCGGCTCCGTGCGCTTGCGATCCGAAGCCACCACCGACCCCAGGTCGCGCAGTGCAATGCCGTAGACGTCATACTTTTTGATGCCTTTAAGGAAGCTGTCCACATAGCGCGTCAAGAATTTCGGGGACAGTTGGTTCCACATCATGTCCGAGTATCCGAACCCGCCGCTTTGGTACAGCGAGGTGGGGTTGACAGGGCCGAAAGCCGCCACAAATCCACTGCCGTAGTACCTCGAGTTTTCATACTGCCAGTTGTAGCCGTGCCCGTCTTCGGAACTCCACGGCACGTTTTGCAGTATAACGTCGGAGTACAGCTTGCCGCCCTGCGCCACCAGCGTGTCGCTAAGCTTTTCAAGGGTTTTCACACTGCCCATGCCGCTGTCGGCTTTGACGTTATGCACCACGTCGTGATAGTATCCCCGGTTGAACCAACCCTGATAGTTGACCACCTGATTTGAAATCCCCTGCGCGGTAAGCGCGCCGACAATATCGGTCGCCTGTTCAAAGTTCGTCATGGTGACCATGCCCTTGTAGGGTACACTTAGGAAAAAGCGCCTGGCCTGTATCCCGCCGACTAAATCCATGTAAAACGGAATGTCGCCGTTTTCTCCGTCGGGCTTCAGCACGCCCTGCTCCGTCAATTTATTGTGCGCGTAACGCGCCATTCCGGAGTAGCCCTTGTAGTCCTCGCCAAGGAAGCTGTATCGCACAACCAGCTCGATGTCCGCCTTTGTCGCCTCGACAACCGGAAGCTCCGCCGCCGTGCCGTCCGCGCCGAACATGGATAGCTTCTGCGCCCCGCGCAGGTAGAACGTGGAGTACACATAGTTATAAGAGTTGAGCTTGCCCGCCACGGAGGCCGTGACAAGCGCAAGGCTCTCGCCGCTTTCGATTTGCGCCAAAATCGTGCTGTCGGTCTTCTCTATCCCGAAGTAGGGCAGACGCGCCGTCTCGGTGTTGCCAAGCACCGCGTAGTCCTGCAACAGCGGGTCAAGGTCGTAGATATACTGCCGGTAATCCTCGGCATAGGTCTTGCCGTTGTTGAAGTTTATAACCGAACCCGACCCGTTGGGTACCATCATGTACCCCTGATCGGCCACGCCCGCCGCGTCAAAGTACCGCAGAATCTGAATGCTTTCAATCTTGCCGCCGCCGCGCTCCTCAACATGCCCGGAGGGAACGGATACGCGCAGGCTGTCCCCGTCCAAGCGGTACTCCAGCGGGATTGTAAAGCCGATGGGCATCGCGCCCTCAACGCCGCTCTCCTCCATGTCGCGCTCGTAGTCCGCCTCGGTGTACCCCAGCTGCTTGTCAAACGCGCTTTGGATTTGCCGCAGTACACTTGCCGAATTCCGCACGCTCTCGGCCAGCTCCAACACGCCCGGATAGCCCGGCAAGGGCGCCCAGCGGTTGCGGATATTTTTGCGGCGCGCCTCTTCAAGCGGCTCCAGCAGTTTATCCAGGCTCTCTTCCAAAATGTAGCGCGGCAGAATCCCGGTGGGGCTTTTGTTGTCGCCCATGTCATAGATTACGCGCAGTCCGTCCTTCAGCCCCTCGTAGGTTACCTGCCCCATGGACACGGCAAGGTCAAAGGAGTTGAACGTGGTGTCCAACCGGCGGTTCGCATCGTAATACCCTATCGCGATTTGCGATTTTAATATCGATTTGTTGATACCATTGGCGTTTTCGTCCGCGTCCGCCTCAGGCGGATTGGTGTAGGTAACGCTGCCGCTGATTTTATCGCGCACCGCCGCCGCCGCCGACTCTGTGTCAATCCACAGCTGTAGGCGGTCGGTCTCCGCCGCAAGGCTCATTCCCTCCACAGCGCCCGAGGTGGGGGTGGCCAGCTTTTTGAACTCCGTCCCCGTCTCGTAGGTATACTCGTTTCTGATAGAACCCGTGTAGCCCTTATACAGCCTGAATTCAAACGTCAGGTACAGCTGCCACGCCGCGACAATCAAAACGACTAAGCCCACTAAGGACAGGACAATCTTCGTGCCGATTTTCATAGTCGTCCCCCTTAACCCCTAAATATAAGCTCGGTGTAAATGCCGACGAAAAAGCCGATAACTTGGTCAACCAGCGTAAACAACAGCAACACCAAAAATACGATAACCAGCATGGCCAACACCGTAATCACAAGCGTGGCCAGCGTTTTGCCAAGCGAGTAGTTGTGAATCGTCATAACGCCGATTAGAATCAGCACCGCCGTCCACGCTATCCCAAGCCCCACGATAACCTGATAAAACACCTCTTCGCCCGACGCGATAACCTGACTTAGCAAGGTCGCGGGGATAAGCGTGAATATCATCGGCATAAACGCGTAACCCGTGATGGTAAGAATGTCTTTAAATCTGCCCTCGCCCGACATCAAGCAGGTAACCGACCAATTCCCCACCGCGAACAGCAGCATCAGTATGAAGATACTGGCCATCTCGGCGATACCGTCAATATCGCTGGGGTCCGCGTCGTTTACCACAAAGCTTGCCAATATGCGATTCAGCGTGTAGCACAGCCCGAACGCGAACACCACCAGCAACGCCAGCGGCACACTGCCAAAATTGCGATGGCGAATCTCATAAAACGAGTCGGCGGGGTGGTTGAGTATGCGGAACATATAGCTCCACTTGTCCTTCGAGAAATACTTGCTCATTACAGCAATCCCTCCTTGCCCGACTCGCCGCGGCGGCGTTTGCGCACCTGCCGCCACACGATGTAGCCCACAATCAGCACCACGATCACCGTAAACGCCCAGTTAAGGTTGTCTTTCAAAATGTCGTTGCGCCAACGCTTGAACGCTATGGAGTAATAGTTGCGGTTCATGCCCAGCTTTAGATAGTGCATGGCCTTTACGTTGTCGCCCGAGGTCAGGTAAGCCTTGCCGATACCCACGTTGGCCAGCTCAAGGTTTTCGTTTAGCAACAGAACCTCTTCCCACTTAGCAACGGCCTTGGTCTCGTCCCCGTCGTAGCGCAGAGCCACCGCGTCGTTTATAAGCGCGCCGTACTTGGTCTCTTGAAACGTAATAATCTCGTTGCGCAAAGCGTCAAGCACCATAATCCGGTCGCCGATATGCTCGATAGCGGTCGGCGAATTGCTGAACGTACCGGCCTGTGTCCCCAGCCCGCCGAAGATGTACAGCAGATTACCCTCGCGGTCATAGGTAAATATGCGCCCGCGCTTTGAGTCAAGTATCGAGTATATCCCCTTGCCGCGATACACCACATCGACTATGTAGGACGTACCCGCGTACTCACTGTTGCCCGTGATTCGCAGGTCGCCGCCCGTGTTGGCGTTGTCGCCCTGCAACAGCACGTCCTCGCCCTTGGGATTAAGGCGGCGCACCGCCTTGACCCCCTCCGGGTCAACGTTGGACGCGTAGACAAACCCGGCGGGATCCACGTCCAGCCCGGTAAACTCGGTCGGGATAAACAGTTGCTGGCGCGAACGCTCCGCCTTGGTAGAAATAGCGCGCCAAAACTTCTCCCAAGCCGTAATCTGCACCTCGATCGTGCCGAAGAAGCCTGTAAACTGGCAGTCCGGGTCAAACATCATAATACCTTGGAACATCATAGACGCGACAACGTACACGCGGTCGGCGTAGTCCACCGTAACCTTTAGCGGCGAGAACTCGAAGTTCGCGGGCAGTACCTCGGACTGCGGGTCGCTGATAATCTTGACCACCGTCTTGCGGTCGGGAGCCAGCACCACCACGCGGTGGTTCTCCTTGTCCGCTATGTACAGCTCGTCGGTGGTGGAAACCGCCACGCCGTAGGGAGCCTTGAACGTATCCCCGTCGCCGAACGTTTCGATAACCGTTACGACCTTGCTCATGTCGGGGCTAAGCACCGCAACGCGGTTGTTGCCCGTGTCGGCCACGTAGACCAAGCCGTCAATGTCGCTGATTGTCATGCCCTGCGGGCTTTTGAACGCGCCTATCCCCAGCTTCACGCCGGACACCGTGTCGCCCGGCACATACGCGGCGGGGGTAAGCACCACGCGCTCGCGGTAGTCATAGTTATACGTGTCGTAGGGGACGACCTCAACGGCCAGCGCGGGGACAACCAGCGCCGCCATTAAAACCGCGGTAACGATTAAAGCGCAAAATTTCTTCAACACCATCGCCCCCTATTCCTTCATGCCCGAGGTCGTCATGGTTTCCAGCACCTGCGATTGGCACAGCAGGAAGAACGTAACCGGAATCGCGGCGATTATGAACGCCACAGCCGCCGACGCGCCCGCACGCGCCGCGCCCCCCAGCGTAATCTGTTGCATGGCGTACTGCATGGGCTTAAGCTCCTCACTGCGCAGGAACATGTTGCCGGTGTTGCCCCACAGCGTTTGGAACTGGAATATCGCAAGCGTCAGCCACGCGGGCTTTACGTTGGGCATGATAATCGTCCAAAACACGCCGATCTCGTTACAGCCGTCCAGCCGCGCCGACTCTATCAGCGAGTCAGGGATTTGCTCCATGAATTGCTTCATCAAGTACAGACCCATGCCGTACGCCCACGCGGGCAGTATCAGCGCAAGATAGGTGTTGTTGATACCCAACGCGGTGATGATAACATAGTTGGGAATTTGCGTAACAGTCCACGAGAACATCATGGACAGAACGACAGCCGACATAAGCATGGCCTGCCCCGGGAATTTATGCTTGGCCAGCGGATACGCCGCGAAGGACGCGCAGATTACATGCCCCACCGTGCCGAAGCCGGTGATCATAATCGTGTTAAGAATGTACCGCGAAAACGGCACAAGCGAGCCGTTCATCTGCACAAATAGATCGGAAAAGTTCTCAAACGAGGGGTTGCGCACGAAAATCTTCGGCGGGTATTGGAACAGCTCGTCCAAGGGCTTCAGCGCGTTGTTGATTATCATGACGATGGGCAGAACCATGAACACGCCGCAGATAATCATCACGAAAAACAGCAACCCGTTGCCCGCGGCGGAGCGGTTGACCTTGTGGGTTTTTATCAGCTTTTTGCGCGGCGGGGCTTTTTTCTTCTCCTCTGGGATTTTGACGGCGATTTCCAAGCCTATTCACCCACCCTTCTAAGTAACGATTGCACCAGTTTGTTTGTGCCGACCATCAGCAGGAACAGCACCGTGGCTATCGCGGAGGCGTAGCCCATCTCGAAACGAATTCCGCCGTAATCCAGCAAATGCGTGATTATAGTCGAACCCGCGTAGTTGACCGACGGGTTACCCGCCAGGTTAATAGACACGTCCGCAATCGCAAAGCTTGCGGTAATCTGCATAATCGCGCCGAACATCAACTGCGGCTTCATGGCGGGCAGTGTGACAAACCACAGCTCCTGCCAGCGGTTCTTGATTCCGTCAATCGCGGCGGCCTCGTACAGCGATTTATCCACCGTCTGCAAGCCCGCGATAAACGCCAGAAAGCCCGTACCCAAGCTCAACCACAGCTGAACGACTATCAGCACAGGCAGAACGTATTTCTCTGTCATCATCCACAGTATCGGCTCTTGTAGGAACCCGCCCTGAATCAACAGACCGTTAAGATAGCCGTAACGGTCGCCCGTAAGGATGATGTTCCAAATCAGATACGCCTGGCCGCAGATGGAGGGCGCGTAGAAGATAAGCGTAAGGAACGCCCGAAGCCAGCCCTTGAACTCGTTGATAATCCACGCGAACAGCAGGCACAGCAGGTAGCTGACAGGCCCCGTGATAATCGCCAAGATCAGCGTATTCTTCAACGCTTTCATGAACAAATCGTCTTCCAGCAACAGCTTTAGATAGTTGTCCCAGCCGATAAAGGTGGGCATACTAAGCATGTCGAAGTAGGTGAAGCTAAACACCATGGCCGTAAGCACGGGCAACACCGTGAACAGGAAGAACAGTATAAAGTAGGGCGCCAGCATAAGGTAGGATATGCGCGACTTGAACATGCGCGTCCCCAAGCTCTCCCTATCCTTTAGGCGGGGTGCGCGCTTGAAAGTTGAATCCAATTTACGTCACCCCTTCCTCAATCTACCGGTAGCTTGAACTCTATGCGTTTGTATCGTATCTCGTCGTTTATGTAGCGTATTTTATCGGTCAAGGCCTCACGCGGGGAATCTTGCGACGAATCGCCGCTTATTTGATCCGTTGCGGGGGTGGTAACCGAGTAGAACGCGTTGTTCACGTTACGCCACGAGAAGTACCCGCCCGGCACCTGCGGAATCCCCTTAGCCCAAGCGAACTGCTCCTCCAAGGCCTGATAGTCCGAGATCGGCCACGGCATAGTAGCAAAGGCTTCAAGGTTAGCCGTTGGGACACGCGCCGCCGAACCCATAAGGCTTTCCATCTCGCGCCCGAACAGAATCTGCGTCTCGGCCGATGTCCACCACTTCATGAACTCCCAAGTTTCAGTCTTGTGTTCCGAGGCCTCCATCATAACGCACGCGCCGCCGTAGCTGCCAACACTGCGGTCGTAGGTTCCGTCCTCTTTGACCGTGGCCGGGACGGGGGTCATGCCCCAAAGCCCCTTGATGTCGGGCGCGGAGACCTGCAAGGTGTTGTAGAACGAGTAATCCTGAATGATTATCGGGCATTCGCCTGTTCTAAAGCGTTCCTCAACGCTTGTTGCGCGGTCCAACTTATAGTCGGTGTAAAACTCCGAGTATTGCTTAAAGGCGTTGACCGCGTCCTCGCTGTCCAGTGCGGAGCGCGTGGCTTTTTCATTGTAATACGCGCCGCCGTTTTGGTATAATAACATCGCGAAAATCGGCTCGGCGGGCAACATCCCCAGCTCCATCTGATTGTGCGCCAGCACCGCCATGGTGACGTTGATGTCCGCCCAAGTCTGCGGAAGCTCCAGCCCCAGCTCGGTTAGAATATCCTTGCGGTAGAACATCATCGGGAAGCTCTGCGTTTCGGGCAAGGCGAAAGTATGCCCATCGTACTCATAGGGGGCCAGTCCGCTCTCCGCAAAGCGTTCGCGCACCTCGCCAAGGTCGCTAAACTGCGCCAAATCGGCCACCGCGTCACGCATACCGTAGTTCATGGGCAAATCGCCGCCGACTTGTATCGCCACGTCGGGACCCTGCCCCGCAAGCGTCGCCTGCAACAGCGTACCCATGTCAACCAACATAAGGTTTACGCTTATCCCGCTGTCCTTGGTAAAATGCTCGTCTATCAGCGACTTTACCACGTTTGCCTGGTCGCGCCCGGAGCCGACCCACAGCGTGATCGCCTTGGTGTCACTGCCCGCCGCCACGTTGCCGATGGCGTTGTAGTCAATCAAAAACGAGTACAGCAGACGCTGGAACTCGTAGGCCACCGTGGAAAACACGGAGCTGTTGTCCATTTTAACCTGCTTGTCGGGGGAATAGATGTCGATTCGGTCTATCTGCAGGGGCTGGCTCATGGCTTCGTTGAGCCATGTGCCGCAAGCGCGGACGTTGATTTTAAACGAACCCACCTGCTTGCCGAACTTCTCGTTGTCCTTGACCAAGGTATCCAGCTGGTCGCGCATGGTGATAAGCACGCGCTCGCGGTCGGACCCGCGCCCGGCCACGCGCCGCAACTCGTCAATCGTCCATGTCAGGCGGTCGCGCACGCTGGCCATCTCGCCGCTTAAGCCCGGAAGACTGCGCTCGATTTGATAGTCGCGGTTGCTGTCCGGCGCGGTACCCGTCAAGCGGATAACCTGCCGATAGATGTTGTTTAGGTCGTAAACCGCGTCGCGCACGGTGGAGATAC
>BNZR01000007.1 GCA_026001245.1 Clostridia bacterium | reverse complement strand
AACGGGGGGTACGCGGGTTACGGGGGATACGCGGGCGATTAATAATCGCCCCTACGGAGAAATTGCAAAAAATAACCGCCGAAAGGCGGTTGTTTTTTATAGTTGAGTGCGAAAAACCCCTTGACAAACACATGCGAGCGTGTTATAATAAATCAAAGCACCAAGAGGTGTGCGCGTGGTACTGGCACGTTGCCCTCAATTGTTCAGACTACGGATTGTAGCCGTCACCGTTGTGGGGTGAACGGCTACATTGCTTTCGGTAGTAACTGCCACAGCAACCATGCAACTGCGGCAAACGAAACCGCAAATTGCAGGACGCGCTTTAGTTTTCCCATTGGCAAAGCACCTCCTCCCTCCGCAGACCCACGGGACACAACGCACTGGGGGGAGAGGGCGACGCACCGGCACACACCTCTTGGAGACTAAAGTATAACATATTTGTCGAAGTTTGTCAACCGCCGCGAACAAAAACAACCGCCGAAAGGCGGTTGTTTTTTTGTAGTTGGAGGCGCCACCCGGATTTGAACCGGGGAATCGGGGCTTTGCAGGCCCCTGCCTTACCACTTGGCTATGGCGCCTTGTTAATTGAGAATGGATAATGGATAATTGAGAATTTGTTGTGTGAAAAACCGCCTTATGGCGGTTTTTCACTTTGGAGCGGAAGACGGGATTCGAACCCGCGACTTTCACCTTGGCAAGGTGACACTCTACCACTGAGTCACTCCCGCGACGAATAATTGAAAATTGAAAATGGATAATTGAGAATTAGGGAACGCGCTTTAATTATCAATTATACACTATCAATTATCAATTCGATTTTCGCGAAGCGAAAATCGTGGTGCCTCCGGTCGGAATCGAACCAACGACACGAGGATTTTCAGTCCTCTGCTCTACCAACTGAGCTACAGAGGCGGATTGCAAGGGAAAATGGCGACCCGGAACGGACTCGAACCGTCGACCTCTAGCGTGACAGGCTAGCGTTCTAACCAACTGAACTACCGGGCCAAATTTTATGGTGGGAACAGCAGGGCTCGAACCTGCGACCCCATGCGTGTAAAGCATGTGCTCTCCCAGCTGAGCTATGCTCCCGCGACTTTTATAGTTTACCAAAAAACCGCCGCCTTGTCAATAGGTTTTTGCAAAAAAATTTTTTCTTTACAAGCTCTTTACTTTGTGATATAATGATCAAACAGTAGTATTTATAAATTGCGGTGGTGACGGGTTTTGCCGGTTGAGGTCGAGTGCATAAAACGTGCGGCGGACAGTCTGGCCGCGGCTTTGCGGTTTCGCACGGTGCTGACGGGCGGTCAAACCGAGTGGACAGAATGGGTTAAGCTACGAGACTGGCTGCGCCGCCGCTATCCTAATATACACAGCACGCTGACCCGCGAGGTGGTCGGGGACTACAGCCTGCTGTTCCGCTGGGCGGCCGACTCGCCGCTGGGCGACCCCCTGTTGCTGTGCGGACACCTGGACGTGGCCGCCGCCGAGGGGCTGTGGGAGTACCCCCCCTTTTCGGGCGAGGCGCGTGACGGGTACATATGGGGGCGCGGCGCGTTGGGCGGCAAAAACGTAGTCGTCTGCCTGATGGAAACCATTGAAAACATGATTGTCAAGGGCTTTCGTCCCACGCGGGACATTTGGATAGCCTTCGGCCACGACCACGAGGGCGGCGGCGCGGGCGGCGCGGGGGCGATTGCCCGGCTGTTCGCCGAGCGCGAGCTTAAATTTGCCATGGTTTTAGACGGCGGGGGGTGCCTGTCGCGCAGGGAACTGCCGCTGAAGAACCCGGCGGCGTGGATCGGCGTGGCGGAGAAGGGCCGCGTGATGTTCAAGCTTACGGCGGCGTTTCGCGGCGGCCACGCGTCCGACCCCGACGGGCGCACGGCGGCGGACTTATTGGCGGAGGCGATTGCGCGTATCGGCTACCGCAAGACCAAAACGCGCTGGACAGCTGTCACCAAGGCCGAGAGCCGCGCCTTGCGGCCGTTGCTTCCCATGAAACTGCGGTCGTCGCTGAAGGGCTTGCCGGCGGGCGCCACGCGCACCACGTTCGCGGTGACGGGTATGTCGGCGGGGTCGGACAGCGGCTCGGCGGTTCTGCCCCACTACGCGGAAGCGTATGTGGACGCGAGATTGCTTCCGGGGGACACGGCGGAGCTGACCGCGAGGTTCCTGAAAGAACTGCTTAGCGACTTGAATGTCACGGTAGAGACGGTGTCGGGCGACGAGCCGTCGCCTGTGTCGGATTACAAATCCGCAGAGTTTCAAGGGCTTTCCGCCTGTATACGGTCGGTGTTCGGCGCGACGGTTTGCGTGCCGTCATTGTTGCCCGCCCAAAGCGACGCAAGGCGGTACGGGCAGTACTGCGACAAGGTGTTCCGTTTCGCGCCGTTTTCGTTGACGGTTAAGGATTTGGGTTGCCTATACGCGGCGGACGAGGGCGCCCGTGCGGACAGCTTCGGGTCTGCTTTGGGGTTTTATCATGAGTTGCTTACACAGATGTGCGGATAGAGGTTAGGCGAGGGGGATTAGTGAATGGGAAATATATTCGAGGGGATTACGACCAAGGTTGAGGAGATGCTGGACAACAGCTATCTGTTCGACCACGAAAATAAACGCCTGACAAGTAACCTGCAAATGCTGCTTGTGGTGCTGGCCTTGACCCAGCTTATCAACGGGATTGCGGCCATTGCCGTTATGCCCGCGGCGGACACTGCCGTGGCGGCGATTATGCCGCTTTTGATGTGCGCGGCCTTGGTTTGGACAATACCGAAGATACAGTCGCCCAAGGTTATGCTGTTTGTGATGGGCACCGCAATTTTGGTGCTTACGTGGAACCAGCTTTTTGTAAGCAACGCGGGCTTTTTCTCGCTTTTGTGGGTGGCGGTGTACCCCATAGCCATATGTTTTTTCATGGGGAATCGTTTCGCCCTGCCGTATCTTACGATTATGCTTATCAACGTGCTGTTTTACGTGTCCCCCGTGTTCGAGGTGTGGCGCGACATGCTGCAAATCACGCGCAGTTTTGACGGGTCTACGGCCACGCAGTTTGTTTTCGGGTTCATCTGCGCCTGCGTGTTCGGCCTTATGCTGGAGTATATGCACGACCGCACAACGGTGCATTTGGCGTTGCTGGCCAACCGAATAACCGAGAATTCTTACCGCGATCCGCTGACCAAGCTGCTTGCGCGCCGGGCGTTTTACGAGCGATATTGTACCGAGGTTGAGGCGCATGGGCAGAAAAAGCCGCTGTTTTTGGTGATGTGCGACGTGGATCACTTCAAGGCGGTAAACGATACCTACGGCCACGCCATCGGGGACGAAATATTGAAGCACGTTTCGAATATACTGATGCAGAACAGCATGGGCAAGCTGTGCTTCCGCTGGGGCGGCGAGGAATTTATACTGTTTTTAGAGGACCCCACGCTGGACAAGGCGATCTCCTCCGCGAACAAAATCCGCGTGGTGCTGGAGCATACCCCGTATATGGACGCGCAAATCGGCAGTATCCGCGCCACGATGAGCTTCGGCGTGCACGCGTACGACAAAACGCTTACCATGGACAAGAACATATCCGTAGTGGACGAGTATCTGTATGAGGCCAAGCGCAAGGGGCGCAACCGCGTGGAGAGCATTGCCTCCAAGGAACCGGAAGACCCCACAATATAATCTAATTATGAGAGGTTGATAAACAATGAAAACAAGAACCGAGCTTAAGCTTGAGGCAAAAACCCGTCTAACCGCGCAGTTCGCGCCCGCGGTCATTATCGTGCTTATCTACGTGGCGCTTAACTCGCTGGGGGCGTTTATCGCGTTGCTGGGTACGCTGTACGGCTATGTCTGGCTGACGGCCAGCGCGGCCAGCTTCACCGCGATATACCGCGGGCAGACCTATGAATTGGTCGCGATGTTCAAGGGAACGCTGGATAATCTGGCGCGTAAGCTGGGCGGCATGCTGTGGCAGGTGCTGTTCACCTTCCTGTGGTCGATGTTGTTCTGTATTCCGGGCATTATCAAGGCCTTAAGCTACGCGATGACCCCCTACATACTGGGCGACCACCCGGAGGTGCCGGCCAAGGACGCGCTTAAGCTTTCGATGCGCATGATGCACGGCCACAAGGCCGAGCTGTTCGTGATGTACCTAAGCTTTATCGGCTGGTTCATGCTGTCCGGGCTGACCTTTGGGATTCTGTACATCGTGTATGTCGGCCCCTATGTCAACACCACGATGGGCGGGTATTACACGCAGATTAAAGCGGACGCCATCCGTCAAGGCAGAGTGACCGAATCAGAGCTGGGCGCAAGCTTGGTGGATACGCTGCCGAACTTGGCGTAATAGAAATTTGAAAGCCGCGACAGAAAGTCGCGGCTTTTTTTGTCTTCTAATCAATACGCCTAAACAGCCGCGAACACACCAGCGATACCACTATCGACAGCCCAAGCAGTCCCCCGCAAGCCCACGCGGATTGCCGCGTCGCGTGCAAGTCGCTCATGTCCGGCAGAAAGCCGGAGATGTTAACCAGCATAATCCCGATGCCCACCGCCAGGCACAAGGGGAACACCAACTCGTCGCGCCCGCGCAGGAAGTCCAGGGCGCAGACCCCGCAGGTGATTACGGTTCCGACCAAAAGCACCGCGATAACGCCGCCCGCCACATAGCCAACGCCTATCGCCTGCCAAGGTATGTAGGTGTACGCAACGCAACTGGCGAAGATGGCCGCGCCCGCGCCCATCAGGGCGTAGCTTAACACTTGCGCCTGTTTGGGGTCGGGTTTTTGGGTCGCGGTGATGTTGCGCGAACCCTCCTTCAGCAACAGGCAGAAGCTTACCGGCAGTGTCACGCCCAGCGCCAGCATATCATACAGCATGTAGATATTGTCGAAGCTGAGGGCGCGGATTACAACGAAGCCGTATATCTGCAACACTATGATAAGCGAATACACGGCGGACACCACCCATGTAAGCGGATTGAGTTCTTGCGCGAAGCCTTTGTCGCGAGCGTAGGTTTTTTCGGGGGTGTAAGTTTTGTCGCCTGTCATAATATAGCCCTCCCGCCGTTTATTAGTACCTTTATTATAACACATTTTGTTTGATTGGTCAATATGGCAAACTGCACGAAGATTTGCGGATTTCAAGCGTGCGTTTTGGTGAAGTTGTACAGTCGGGCGTGAACGCAGATAAAAAGACCCGCTCGAACGCGGGTCTTTTGTGGGAACACTTACGTTGCGACAGAATCGCAGTATTGCTGGAACGCGGTGAACTGCCCCTCTGTACAATTATAGTGCTTCTTGCCAATCAAAATACCGCTCCGATCGTTGATTTCAACGGCAACAGATGTTCCGTCATCGTAATTTAGGGTTAGGTGCTGGTAATAAGACGGCGGTCTATTGTACGGCGTTTCGTTCGCGTCTTTAACCATGTCGGCCAGCATGTCCTTTATCTTTTGGACGGCTGTTTTGTCGGTTATGGTAACATTGTGGGATTTGCCCACGTAGAAGCCTTCACTTGAAAGATCCCATTTTTCGTACACAACGCTCTCGATTTTGGATTTCTCTCCAAGAGGGTTGTCGGAGTAGGGCGCGGAGTTCGCGCAGCTGGCGAAGAGTAGAAGCAGGATTGGGATTATGGCGACAAGGCACGCTTTGGATGAAATTTTCATGATGTTTGACCTCCCAGGTGTTTATTTTCGGTGTGTTTTGCGCCGCGTATTAGACTGACCGCCAACAGAACAAGGCCGCCGATTGCCATCGCCCCGAAGATATACAAAAACGGATTAACTTGCAGAGCGGAATGGGATATTAACTGCTGGCTATCCGCGGTGGTTACCTCGTACCGGGTTATCCATTCAGGCTTGTCAAGCAAGTACGTCACCCATGATAGAATAGCCCCCGTGAAGAATGTTACTGCCGCGATTACTGTTACTGTTAGATTTTTCATGATTACACCTTCCTTTTGAGATTCATTCCCTTGTTTCATTTCGCGAGCGCGAGCAAATCGTCAAGGCCAATCATCGTGTTCCTGCTGTAGGTATTGAAGTGGAACTCGTAGCCATTACTGGTTTTGGTATACTCTATTGAGTATCCGTGCGGGAAATCGTCCAACGTCAGATTATCGAAGTTCAGCGTGGGGTCATCGAGGATAAAATACAGATTAATTTCAGCCCCGTCATATGAGATGTATTCGGACGGCGAGTCCCATAGCTCTCCGGGAGTTACCGAACCGAAGCTCATCATCGTGAGCATTTTGTCGCCCTCTGCGTGCAAGCTCCAAATCCCCAACCAATTTTTGCGGAACGCGCCGAGCTTTGTCGTGCCGTTTTGATTTACGACTTCAATTAGATCCGCGGGAAGACCCCCGATGTTGCTGTAGGTCTGCGTGTCAATAACGCTGGGGGCTGTGAAGCCGTGCGCGCTCATCACAATGGTGCGGTTGTTGGCGTAGGCGAACAACGCCGCAAGAACCAGCACGACAACCGCCGTTAGAATTATGTGTTTGGGTTTCATGGTAAATTCCCTCTCCTTTATCACTTGCCGTCGGCCAATGCGCAATCTATGAAGCCGCTATGTGTGTGGTCATTGTTGAACACCCGCCTTACGTTGCGACAGAATCGCAGTATTGCTGGAACGCGGTGAACTGCCCCTCTGTACAATTATAGTGCTTCTTGCCAATCAAAATACCGCTCCGATCGTTGATTTCAACGGCAACAGATGTTCCGTCATCGTAATTTAGGGTTAGGTGCTGGTAATAAGACGGCGGTCTATTGTACGGCGTTTCGTTCGCGTCTTTGACAATGTCGGCAAGCATATCCTTTATTTTTTGGACGGCTGTTTTGTCGGTTATGGTAACATTGTGGGATTTGCCCACGTAGAAGCCTTCACTTGAAAGATCCCATTTATTGTACACAACGCTTTCGATTTTGGATTTCTCTCCAAGAGGGTTGTCGGAGTAGGGCGCGGAGTTCGTGCAGCCGACAAAGAACAGAAGCAGGATTGGGATTATGGCTAAGTATCGTATTTTCATGGTAATTTTCCTCCTAACTCAAATATGAAGCGGCCGTCAGATATGAAGAGGTGATGTATCTCTGTGTGTTACCCCAGCCATCAATGCAGAGAGCATAACTGCTTTTCGCTCCATTTGTCGACATAACGTCTCTGTAACCATACGCGCACACTGCATGAACTATTCGAAGTTCCGAAACGCTTTGGTCTGCAAACCATCCATCAAAAACGATAACTATTGGCTTGCCGACGGCAACCTTAGATTTTAGCATAGAATATGTATTTGCTGTTCCCGTTACATAAGACGTGCTATACTGTACCCCTGTTCCGACTGAATAAAGCCCCATGAATTCCGACATTGCGTTTGATGTCTTAGGCGCATAAGTTGCAGCCGAACCATTAGCTCCTGGATAGATACGTGCCGCCAACCATGAGGTCAAGTTTTCTCCGCTACTTGTGGCGTAAGACGAAGGGACGATGTTCCCGTTTATGTGTTCGTCATAGTATACAAGTACAGTAGCCGCCGCCGTAGCAAGACATATGCTTGTGGGATTATAAGAATAGTTTCTAGGAGTATACGGTGTTTGCCCGGACGCGGTCACAGAACCCGACGGAGGGCTGTAACTGGCGAGTGCCATAATACCCGGACTCGCCGGGGCTACATCGTCGTTCGCCGCGAGGTTTTCCTCAACCCTCTCTTGCACCGCGTTGTTTTCGTCAAGAGCTTCCTTAGAGACTGTCTCCCCGGAATAAACATCGACGAAATCGCCTGCGGTATCCTCGGTGAAGTACGACATCGGGGCGGTAATGTATACTTTCTCGTCCGCATTGACTGCTTCAAACGGCGATTCCGCGTCTAAGCAATACTCAACCACTTCGCCGCTAATGTCTTGGACGATGAAGCCGTCGCCGCTTAGCTCAATGCAGTAGGCAATGACATCTTCGTCAGTATCATACAGCGATTTAATCGCGGTTACCGACCTGCCGGGGTTTTCAGCAAGAATTAGTGCCGAGTTTTCGGATATAACGTCTGAAGGATTAATTCCAAGTTGCAACGAATCGTTACTCGTTGCCAAGCCTACTGCTCCAAAAGCGGATACCATCATTGAAATCGCGAGTAGCAATGCTATCAGTCTAGTTTTTCTGTTCATTGTGTGTTCTTCCTTTCCATCCCGGTTGGGCTGTTCAAAATTTGGAGTTGCTTCCGTGATGTCCTCTGTCCCTCCTTTGCCCTTGATTTTTGGTGTGCTACTATATACTCCGTTTATCTAGGGCAAATCACTACAGGATTTTTGAAATTATTTTTTTCTGTTAGACGCGTTGCCTGCAAGCAACCCCTAGGATACTCCCTTAAAAAAGCTTTGTCAATAGGGTTTCTGTGATTTTACACTTTGGACACAAATAGGTCTTGACACAAAAAAATACCCGCTCTTTCGAGCGGGTATTTGGCTATCAGTCTTACGAACGCAGTAGCGACAGAACCGTTTGCGGGGCTTGGTTGGCCTGCGCCAGCATGGCGGTTGCGGCCTGGTTCAGTACGTTGCTGGTGGTGAACTTCATCATTTCCTTGGCCATGTCCACGTCGCGGATACGGCTTTCGGCGGCCTGCATGTTCTCGGACACCGTGTCAAGGTTGGCGATGGTATGCTCAAGGCGGTTCTGCACCGCGCCCAGTTGGCTGCGCAGGTCGCTTACAAGCGCGATACCGGTTTTGGGGCCGTCGTCAATCTTATCGCCGTTGGCCATTTTGCCGTCGATTACGTTAATCAGGGCTTGGAAGCCGGAGGTGAAGTTTTCGTGGGTGTCTTCATCGGCGGCCGCACCGATAGCGGCGTTGTCAAACACTCCGCTCTCTTGCGAGCTAAGCGCGGACAGGAAGCCCTTGTCGGATTCGCCGGGGTTGATGCGCGAGGCGTAGTCGTCCACGGCGTTAGTGCTGATCCACGTGGTGTCGGTCACACCGGCTTCGCCGAGCAGGTCGGTAGCGGTAACGCCCTTGAAGGCGATTTGGATAACGTCAGAGAGTGTGGCGTTCGCGCCGGCCTGAATGTTCAGTGCGCCGAGCCAGCCGTTGCCGTCCGGGTCGATCTCTTCCGAGATGTTTTCGGCCAAAGTGTTGGTGCCGTTGGTGTCGTCCGCGTCCTGATACTGGCCGGATAGTACGTACTTTCCGTTGAAGTTGGTTGTTGTGGCTATACGGTCAAGCTCAACGCCCAGCTGGTCAATCTCGTTTTTGATGGCTACGCGGTCTTCCTCGGCGTTGATGTCGTTTGCGCCCTGAACCGCGAGTTCACGGATACGCTGTAGAATGCTGTGGGATTCCTGCAGTGCGCCTTCAGCCGCTTGAATCATGGAAACGGCGTCCTGCGCGTTGGCGGAGGCTCTATTCAAGCCGCGGATTTGAGCGCGCATTTTCTCACTGATGGAGAGGCCTGCCGCGTCGTCCGCAGCGCGGTTGATTCTGTAACCGGAGCTGAGTTTTTCGGTGGATTTGGACTGGTTGGTCTGGTTGATGGCTAGCTGACGGTGGGTGTTCATGGCCATGATGTTGTTTTGAATACGCATTTAATTTTCCTCCTCAAATTCAAGCGGCAACCACGTCTTGCGACTGCCTGTCCTCGTGCTTGGCCTTAATAAGCGGCTGTTGCCGCCGTTGTTACCCGCAAAAAAACATCCTTGTCTTTGAGCTTTTTGGCAACTGGGGATTGATTGCGCGTCCGGCGCGGCCCCGTTGGTTCGCCTCCTTGGAAGCGAGAACTTCGCTGTGCTGTGTGGGTAGGTTTTCAATGTGCTGTGTTGTTGTTTTTTGCTTACGCTTGGTATATCGTGCGGGTTTGGGAATACTTTAGAACTTTTTTGCGGTTTTGCCTTTTAGGTTTCCGCCAACCCCACGGGGCTGACCACCTGCCTGACAGATACTATATCGTGCAGGAAGACAAGGACTTTAACGCGTTTTTTGAACATTTGAGAAAAAAGACGCGTTAAGCGTCTTTTCGTGGTTTTATCAAAGCGCGGAAAGCGTTCGCGCCTTTTTATTGATTACACCGCAACAAGCTTTTTGATGGCTTCCTCCACGGTGGAGTTTAAGCTCTGCCCGCGAGATGATGAGTAAATCGCTAACGTTTTGTGCAACTCCGGCGACACCCTAACGTTAAAAGTGCCTCTGTAAGTCTTTCCCGGTTCATCGCCTTTCGCCGCGCACAGTTCAAGGTATTCGTCAACAGCCCCCTCAAAGTCTGTTTTCAGGCTTTGCACGCTGTCGCCCTCGTAGGATATTAGCCCCCTTATGCCGATAACTTTTCCAAAAAGGATATTATCAACGTCCGAAAATTCCACCGTTCCGTAATAACCCTTATGCTCCATCATGTTACTCACAGCAAGTCCTCCTTCTCCAAAACTTCCAACACTTGCTTTACTTGATATTCCAAAAGCTCTTTGCGCGGGTGAGGTTTGTGCAAGGTAATCGGGATATTCCCTTTCAGGAATTTAACGCGCGAACCGCTGGTTCTGCCCTGATTAGACAACTCGAAGCCCAACGCTTCAAGTGCGCCACGCAGTTCGTCAAACGTAAAGTCTTTGGGATTGCGCTTCAGCCGCTCCAACAGTTTTTCTCGCTTGCCCATGTTCCCACCTCATCACAATAATTATACCACACTTGACAACTGCACGTCAAGGTTGTATAATACCATGAGAAGGGGGAATATAATTATGTCACGCGCTTATAACTTTTCGGCGGGACCCGCCGTATTGCCTGACGAGGTGCTGGCTCGCGCCGCGTCCGAAATCTCTGACTATCGCGGTTCGGGTATGTCCGTGATGGAGATGAGCCATCGCTCAAAGCTCTACATTGAACTGTGGACGGATGTTAAAAACCGTCTTAAAGCCGTTATGAATATACCCGACAGCCACGAGGTGCTGTTCTTGCAGGGGGGCGCGACGCTGCAATTCGCGGGCGTTCCCATGAACCTGCTGCAGGGCGGGCGCGCCGACTACGCCGTCACGGGGCTTTTCAGCAAAAAGGCCTACAAAGAGGGGCAGAAGTACGGCACGGCCAACGTGGCCGCCGACGGGCAGTCCAGCGCCTACACCTCGATACCCGCGCAGTCCGCGCTTAAACTGGACAGCCAAGCCGCCTACTTCCACTATTGCCACAACAACACCGTGTTCGGCACCCGTTGGAACTACCTGCCCGCCACGGGCGATGTGCCGCTGGTGTGCGATATGTCGTCGTCCATACTCTCCGAGCCTGTCGATGTATCCAAATACGGCGTGATTTACGCCGGGGCGCAGAAGAACATGGGACCCGCCGGGCTGACCGTGGTAATCGTGCGGCGGGACTTGGCCGGGCGCGCCATACCGCAAACGCCCACAATCCTTGACTACGCCGAGCAAATCAAGAACGACTCGATGATCAACACCCCCGCCACCTACGGCGTGTATATTTTGGGGCTGGTGCTGGAGTGGATACAGGGCTTGGGCGGATTGGCGGCCATGAAAAAGCTGGCCGACGAGAAATCGCAGCTGCTGTACGACGCGATTGACGATTCCGAGCTGTACCGCAACTCTGTTGACCCCAAGTACCGCTCCGTTATGAATGTCGTCTTCAATTTGGGGGATACTGAGCTTGACGAGCGTTTTGTCAAAGAGGCGGCGGCCCGCGGACTGCTTACATTAAAGGGACACCGCGCCACGGGCGGCATACGCGCCTCGATCTACAACGCCATGCCGATAGGCGGCGTTAAGGCGTTGGTCAGCTTTATGCAGGAGTTTGAATTCAACAATAAATAAAAGGAGGATCAACCATGAAACGTCTTTACAAATCCAGACGCAACAAGATGATCTGCGGCGTGTGCGGCGGACTGGCGGATTATTTCGGGCTTGACCCCAGCGTCATGCGTATAATCGTGGTGGCGTTGATGCTGTTCGCGGGTACGGGGCTGTTGCTGTATATTATCGCGGCGATTATCCTGCCGGAAAACCCGGACGAATAATTGACAATTGACAATGGACAATTAAGAATTGGAGGGAACTACTCTGTATACTATTAAGTGCTACAATAAAATCGCCAGGATTGGGCTGGATAGATTGGATTCTTCGGTTTTTGCTGTTGACGACAACGCGGCTTCGCCGGACGGGATTCTTGTTCGGTCGGCTAAGCTTCATGATGTGCCTGTGCCGGATAGTCTTGTTGCTGTGGCGCGTGCCGGGGCGGGGGTTAATAATATCCCGGTTGCGGACTACGCGGCGCGTGGGATTGTTGTTTTCAACACGCCGGGCGCGAACGCAAACGCCGTGCGCGAGCTTACCATCGGCGCGATTATCCTCGCCTCGCGGGATATTGCGGGCGGTATCGCCTGGGCGCAGACGCTTGTTGGGGACGATGTTGCCGCGCAGGTTGAAAAGGGCAAGTCGCAGTTTGTCGGGCCCGAGCTTGTGGGCAAGACGCTTGGCTTGGTCGGGCTTGGGGCTATCGGCGTGGGCGTGGCCAATGCCGCGCACCATATCGGTATGAATGTTATCGGCTACGACCCCTATATCTCGGTGGACGCGGCGTGGGGACTGTCGCGTAACGTGCGCCGCGCGTCCGACCTTAAAACCATCTACGCCGAGTGCGACTACATAAGCATACACGTCCCGCTGAACGGTGACACTCGCGGATTTATCAACGCCGAAACCCTGTCGCAGATGAAAGACGGGGTACGCATTATCAATCTTGCGCGCGGCGAGCTGGTAAACGACGCGGATATTCTAAAAGCCTTAGACAGCGGCAAGGCCGGGCGATACGTAACCGACTTCCCGAATCCTGTCGTACTCAAACACCCCAAGGTCGTTGCGATTCCGCACTTGGGCGCGTCAACGCCTGAAAGCGAGGACAACTGCGCCGTTATGGCGGCGGACGAGCTGTCCGAGTTCCTGCGCTGGGGCAATATCAAGAATTCCGTTAATTTCCCGGACGCGGAGCTGCCGCACTCGCCCGGCACGCGGGTGTGTGTGCTGCACGAGAATATCCCGAATATCTTGGCGTCCATTTCGGGTATCTTCGGCAAGCAAGGCCAAAACGTGGATAACATGATCAACAAATCGCGGGGCGAGTTCGCATATACATTGATGGACACGCCCGCCGTCACCGACGAGGAAACTATCGCGCAAATACGGGCTATCCCCGGCGTTCTGCGCGTACGGGTGGTTGCCGATGGCAGGTAAACGACTCGCGCCCAAATCCAAAAAGCCCAAGGCCGATAAGGGGACACCTAAGCCCATTTATAAGCAGAAGTGGTTTATCCCCGTGGCGGCGGTGCTTGTTATAGCTATCGTGGTTTTCGCGGTACTAAAGGCCAACGTAAAACTGCCCGATGACCCGTGGAACCTGCCCGACCAACCCAGTCCCTCGGCGGGCAGTAGCAGCTCGCTCACAACGCCGCGCCCGGCGGAGCATCGTCTTACGGGCGTGTACACTTTTCTGTTTATCGGCGTGGACAACACGTCGGTGCTGACGGATACCCTAATGGTGGCCAAGCTGGACGTGGAAAACCACAAGCTGGGGCTGGTGTCCATTCTGCGTGACACGTATATCCCACAGGCCACGCGCAGTCTTAAAAAGATAAACGGCGCGTGGGCGGGTAAAAACATGGATCGCCTGCTGGACGAGGTGTCAATGGTTGTGGGGTTCCGCCCGGACTATACGGTTAAGGTCAACCTAAAGGGCTTTGTGGCGTTGGTTGACGCAGTGGGCGGCGTGGATTTTGACGTTCCCAAGAAGCTGAGCTACGACGACCCAACCCAAAACCTGCACATACACTTCGAGAAAGGTATGCAGCACCTGACGGGACAGCAAGCCCTTGAAGTGGCGCGTAATCGCCATGGCTACGTCACGCAGGATTTTCAACGTACCGAGGTTCAGCGCGACCTGTTAAAGGCCATAGCCAAAAAGGTGCTAACCCCGGCGGGCGTGATCTCGCTGTTGCCAAAGCTGAACGAGGTGGTAACGCAAAACCTAGAAACGACGCTTAGCTGGGGCAATATAACCGCGCTGGCCATGGAGGCCTCTAAGATTGACATGGATGTGGACGGCGTGTTTGGCCGAATCCCGACCAAAACCAAGTCCGGCCCCGGCGATTATCAGGAGGTTATAAAGGATGAGGCGGTTGAACTAATCAACCGCGCCATCAATCCCTACAAAACGCCTATAACCGTAGACGATTTGGGCGTTTAACCTCTAGCAGACCCCTTTGAATTTACCCGAAGACGGCTGTCTTACGTTAGCGCGGCGGAACTCTGCTTCCGCCGCGCTAAATTGCGCGTCGGACACCTGAAAGCTTACGTAATCCTGCCGCAAAAAATCCGAGCGGGACACAAGGTACAGGTCGTAGATTTTGTCGTAGGGCGCGTCCACCAACAGCGGCTTGTCCATGTCCTCCGGAAAGCTTTCGGGCGGCGACCCGTTGCCGCCGAATACCTCGTTGTTCAACCTGCCGTCCAGCTCGATAAGCCATGACGCAAGCGTCTTGTCCGGGGCTTGGCTTGCGCGTATCTGCGCCCCGCGGCCGATAACCTGATTTATCGAAGGCAAATTACTCATCCTCCTTTGACTTTAGTTGCTTTAGCATATCCGTCAGTCTGCGCGGCACGGGCAACCCCAAGCTTGCGGCGTTTTCCAACAGCGATATGCCCTCGTTGGCGATGTAAAACATTATGGCCGTGGTTCGCAAAACCTCGCCCGCGCCGATTATATGCACGTCGATAATATTAGAAGCCCCCACCAAGATAAAAATGCACAGCTTCTTGAATATCCCGCGAAACCCCACCGCGCTGGACAGCTCGCCGCTTGCCGCCGCGCTCATAACGCCCGTTACGTAGTCTGTCACCACCAGCGCGATAAGCACGTACAAAAACCCGTCCCAGCCGCCGAAAAAAGCCCCCAAAAACGCCCCGATCCCCGCGGGGACAATACACAATCCTCTCATAGCACGCCCCCTATTCCCACAGCGCCAGCGTGTTTGTCGAGCCGTCCATGATAATCCAGGTATGCCCCAGCGCGTTGTAGGTGAAACCGCCCGTTGTCAGCGCGATTGGGACTTTCAAAAAGGCCTTGCTTACCGCCATGGGCGCGCCGCCCTCGGTCTGCGCGATAAGCCCCGGCGTGCCGACTATCATCTGCGGGTCAAAGTACGAGGTCTTCATCGAGTGCGCGACCAAACTGGTGTTGCCGTTGCCGGCCATGGTGCCGCCGGAGTGCAGCATCATCCAAAAGTCCGGGGCAAACTGCCCCACGGCTTGGCCGTAAACCTTGTCCGACTTAAACAGCAACGGACTAAGCAGTGTGTTGCCGGTGTTCAGATTTTTGGTCTGCATCATAAACGAGTGCGCGGTCACGCTAAGCGTAAGCTTAAACGCAACGCGAACATCCGCGCCATTCGCGTTGACCGTAAAGTCCGAGGTGTCCTGTTGCGTCCCGGCTGAATTTAAAACGCGGTAGCGAATCGCAAGTGTGGTTGTCGGGGCGTTCGAGATAATCATTTTAATCTCGCCGCGCCCCGCGATGTTGATGTACGACCACGCTCCGTTTGAGGTCTGGGTAACAGTCGCCCAAGGGAAATTCAGGCCGTTAAGCCAGCTCATAATCCCGGTGCGGGCGGCTAGGCTCAGCTCGGTCAGGCGAACCGCGATGGTGTTGCTGCCCTGAACGTGCAAGCTTTGGTCAAAGGTGTAGGTGTATAGTGCCATTTTTAACTTCTCCCCTCTCTATGTCACGGATGTTACGGAAAATTCCGTGCTGTCGCCCGCAAACAGCATGCCCGGTTGCGTAATGCTGAACCAATCGGCGGCAGTCTCCGTCCCCGTCCCGTTCGCCAGACTGGCGCGTTTAAGGCCCTTTAGCTCGATCCCGTCGTCGTCTATGCGGATATGGTGCGTCTGGCCGTTGTGCGCCAAAAACTCTATGCACAGCCCGTTGGGGTCCTTGAATATCTGCGCCTTACTGCGCCCGTTCTGGTCGCCCTCGCCCAGCACCATAAGCGGCAGACTTACCATGCCGCCCGGCGACCACGAAGCGGGTATCTGCTTAAACCCCGTGGCGGCCTTGATATGCTCGGCGTACTTGTACACGATAACGGGCGTGGGGTTGCCGTCGCCGTCCAGTGACAGCTCCTCGTCCGTGGTGAACGTGCCGCCAACGACGCCGGATTTCCACCAAATCGGCTCGCCGTCCGCGTTTTCCCACTGCTCGGTGTCCGGCCCCGCGTAAACGGCCTCAATCCAATCGTCGTTGATGCCGTAAATGTTGTGGTAGTAACAGTTGGACAGATTCTCGTCCAGGTACTTCCAAGGCTTGTCCGCATCCGTACGCAGTCGGTTAACCACCAAATCCGCCGCCGTGCCTTGACTGCTATACAAATTGTTGATTATAATAGTAGGCGCGGCCTCCACCTGCTCCAAAATCTGCAAGGCCTGATCCGGCGTAACCACCTCCGGCGCGTTGTAGTTTATGGCCGCCGCAACCTGCAATCGCTCGAACGCGGTCAACGCCACAGAGCCGTTATGCAAGCCCTCGATAGTAAACGTACACCAACCCGGAACCGCCAAAGCCTCCGCCGGGATAAAAGAATAAGCTTCCTGCCCCGCAAGCGGCAAGGCGATGGGGTTCTGGCCGTGCGCGTCCCGCCAAACGATCCGCTTGCCGTAATTCAACCAATCATTGCCGAAAACCAAATGCAGCCGCGTCTCGTGATACTCCCCCTGAACCCCGGCATTCTTGCTGTCGCACCGGGCAAACTGCCCGCCAACAGCAACATTGATAGTCCTCATAGTCTCCCCCTTTCAATGGAAACGGGGGAGAAAAAATCGCCCCCGCTTCCATATCTGTAATCTGTTATCCGTTATCCGCTATCTGACTAAGCTGCGCCATCAGCTCGGCCGCCCGGTTGTCCTGCTCAATCTGCCGCTCGACAACCTCTTTGACATAGGACGGCACACGGACGGTCTCGCCGCGCTTGATTCGCCACGTCTTGCCGTTAACCCCCACGAACAGATCGCTTTTATAGCGTCCGTTGTCGCGGAACAGCCGAAGCTCTACCAACTCGTTTGTGTTCATAGTCAGTTATCCTCGCCGTTGTTAACGGAAGCGGTGGTCTCAACGCGCACCATGTACTGCTCGACTAGGCGCTCGGCGGCCTTGTAGGCTTTCCAGCCGCAGCTTGCGCGTTGGTTCAGCGGGTCGCCCGTGCCGCCAGACCCCAACTGCTTGATGATAATCTGCAAACCGCCGCCGTCGGTGCCGGTAACCCCGTAGGCGTTGTCGGCAAGGATAAGCGTGGAGTACACGTCGCGGTCGCCCGCCCCCGCGCCGACAAACTTCTTGGCCTCGGTGGTCTCGACAAAGCGAACCCCCGCGATACGGCCAATCTCGCCGGAATACAGATTCTCGGTGTCAGCATAGATGTGCGGGTTTTGCCAAGCCGAGTCGCTCATCAAATCAAACGCCACGTCGGGGTGGATAATCGCCACATAAGCCCCGTCGATTTTCTCCGCGTTCTGATTCTTCAAGGTGCGCACCGCAACGCGGATAGCGTTTACGGTAAGAACATCCGTCGCCGCCAGCGATGCGCGGGTAGTTTTAACCCCGTTGCCGTATTGCACGTTGGTGCCGCCGTTTAGCACCTCGCGGGTGATGGTGTCCAGCGTCGCCCCGGCCTGATTCCCCAGCAGTTTTGTTGCCTGAACAAGATTGTTGTCCAAGCTGTCCAGCACCAGCGTGTCGGATAGCTCGATAAACCCGCCGTACTGGTTCACGTCCGTGCTGACTACGCTTACGCTAAGCTGTTGCCCGTCGGGCGTGACCCCCTCGGTAAGCGGCGCGGTACTTTTGTCCAGCGGCTCGTACTTGCGGAACTCGATGGTCTTCGCGCCCGCGTCGGGGACGTTGATAACCTGCCCGAACTGATCATGCACCAGCTTCGGGGTTGCCACGTCCGTCAGATAGTCGGAGTAATAGGTGCGCACGGCTTGCTCGCCGTCGCCGTACTGGATCTGTGCCGTTGTGTTAGTAGGCATGTTTTTTCTTCCTCCCATTTCGTTTTTCGGATTTTTAGATGGTCACTCGTTCTCCCCTTGCGGCCTTGCGGGCAAGCTCGGCGCGCTCCTTGGCGGTCAGCTTTGACGCGTCCGCCCGCACGGTAGTGCCGCCCCGGCCAAGCAACGCGTTCTCGGCGGGACGCACCGCCGCCCGCGCCTCCTCGGCTACCCGCGCCAGCTCCTCCTCATAGATTTCGCGGAACTCGCCGGTAACCAGCTCGTGGTATCGCTCGCGCTTATCCAAAAATTTCACCCCCTTTCGTGTACCCATCATACAGCGAAAGGGGGAAAATTGCGTGAGGCAAATTGTTAACTTTTTATGAACGAGGGATAAACCGCGCCAGCAGTAGCGCCGCGACAACATTCGGCACAATCATCATGCCGTTCATCAAGTCCGCAAACGCCCACACGCGCTCCATTCCGATTATCGCCCCAACGGGTACCGCCGCAAGATACAGCATGCGATAGACCGTAACGGGAGTCCTGCGGTCGCCGAATAAATAAACCGCGCAGGCCTCGCCGTAGCAAGACCAGCCCATAACGCTGGCGATAGCGAACAGAGACAGGCTTATCGCCACAAAGCCATGCCCCGCCGCCCCGAAAACCGTGGCAAACGCCGCACCGGCCGACCCCGCCCCGCTGACCAAAATCGCCAAGCCGGTGAGGGTACACATCACCAAGGTGTCCAAAAACACCTCCATCGCGCCCCAAAGACCCTGCTTGGCGGGGCTGTCCGTCTCGGCGGCGGCGTGGGCTATGGGCGACGTCCCCATGCCCGCCTCGTTAGAAAACACCCCGCGTGACAATCCAAAGCGCATAGCCGTAGCCACGCCGAAGCCAATCCCGCCGCCCAGCGCGGGCTGAAGCCCAAAGGCCGACTTGACAATGCTCTCCAAAGCGGGCAAAACCCCGCCAAAATTCGCCGCGATTAAAACCACAGTCCCCGATATGTAAAGCAAAGACGCGGCGGGAACAAGTTTTTCGGCGACTTTTGCCACCCCGCCGATACCTTTCAAAAGCGCGGGCGCGATAAGCAACGCCGCGAAAATTCCCACGGTCAGCGGATGCAAACCAAAGGCCTCGTCCATAGCGGCGGACATCGCGCCTATCTGCGTAAAGTTCCCCGTCCCCAAGGTTGCCACAAGGCAAATCGCCGCGAACGTGACCGCCAACGGCTTGCATTTCAACCCGCGCTCCATATAATACATAGGCCCGCCGCGCCAAACCCCGCCCCGCTTGACGCGGAAACGCACGGCCAAGGTGACCTCGGCGTACTTAGTGGCCATGCTTAAAAACGCGGCCACCCACATCCAAAACAGCGCGCCCGGCCCGCCCGCGGCCAAGGCCGCCGCAACCCCCGCGATGTTGCCCGTCCCCAAGCAGGAGGCGAGTGCTGTAGACATAGCCCCAAAGGGCGAAACCCCGCCCGGCGCGGGCTTGGTAAAAATTTTGCCCAAGGTGGAGCGAAAAATCAACCCCAGCTTCAAAGAAACCCCGCCGGATTTAAAAGTAAAAAACAACCCCGCGCCGCAAAGCGCCGCCATCATAAGCGGCCCCCAAAGCACGGCGTTAAGCCGCTCCAGCATGTCCCCCACCCCCAAGACAGAATATGAGTGCATGGGACGGGTTATGATATTAAATTATTGATCCACACCAGCCGCGCCAGCCGCGTTAGCGCCGTCCGCCGCCGCCGTCACCACCTGATACAACGCCTTTTTTCTCGCGTCCCCCGCCACATACAATCTCGGCACAGCCGTGCGGCAGTCCTCGCCCGCCGCCACATGTCCCGATTCGCAAAGCGGCACAAGCCCGCGCAACAGCTCCGTATTCGGCACAACCCCAACCGCGATAAACACCGCGGAAGCGTCCAACCGCTCGCCATTGTCAAGCGTAACGCGCTCCACTCTCTGGCCGCCCTCGATACCAACAACCTGCCGCCCCAATTTCAACGCAATCCCCGACAAATCGTAGCTCTGCTTAGTGCGGAACTCCTCGCGGCGATGCACCAGCGTTACAGCACAGCCCAACGCCTTAAGATACCGCGCGTCCTCCAACGCCGTGTCGCCGCCCCCAACCACGACAACGGGCTTGCCCTTGAAAAAGCCGCCGTCGCAGGTGGCGCAGTAGGACACGCCGCGCCCCGCGAATTGATCCTCGCCCGCGCAGTTTAATCTGCGCCGCGCCGCGCCCAAGGCGAAAATCAACGCCTTGGACTTGTACGCGCCGTTAACCGTAAATATGCCGTTATCAATAGTCAGACTGCTCGCCGTGGCGAGCAAAAGCTCCGCTTTTAGGTCTCTTGCGTGACGCTCCAGCTTTTCGGCCAGCTCCCAACCGGGAAGCTTGCCAAGGCCGGGGTAGTTTTCTATATCCGGGGTGTTCATCAATTGCCCGCCCGCCGCGAAACGCTCGATTACCAGGACGGTTTTACCCGCCCGTTTTGCGTATATCGCGGCGGACAGACCCGCCGGGCCGCCGCCCAGAACTATGATGTCGTACATGCAAATTGCACCTCTTAAAGCTACGGAGTGACCACCGGGGGTGCCGGCGGAGCCGTGGCAATGTCCGCGCCCATCAGATACTTGGCAAACGGCGCGTCCGCCGGGATAACCAGCGTCGCACTGCCGTTTATGGTTGCGCGATAAGCGTCCAGCGTGTTGTAAAACTCGAAGAACGCGGGGTCGCGGCCATACACCTCGTTAAAAATCTGCGCGGCCTGACCGTCGCCCTCGCCCTTTAGCACCTCAGCCTGACGCTTGGCCTCGCTGGTGATGGTTATAACGTCGCGGTCGGTCTGTGAGCGGGTCTTCATGGCTTCCTCGTCGCCCTCCGAGCGGTACTCGGCGGCCACGCGGTTACGCTCGGTAATCATGCGGTTGTAGATACTGTCGTAGTTTTCCGGCGGCAAATCCGTGCGCTTGATACGAATGTCCACCACCTCGACCCCAAAGGCCTTGAACGACTCGCCGCTTACCTCGTCGGCCAACTCGCGCAGCATGCCCTCAACGGCGGCCTTGTCGGTGATAAGCACGTGGGATTCCATTTTACCCACCTTGTCGTTCATGCGCGAGTAAAGGATGTTGTCGATACGATCCCGCGCCGTGGCGATATTGCGCACCGCGATGTAGAACATAACGGGGTTTTCGATACGCCACTGGGCGTTGTTGTCAAAGGTAAGCTTCTTTTTGTCCTTGGTGATAACCTGCCGGGGCGTGGTGTCGTAGGTCATATACTTGTGCGTGTACTTGGTCAGCGAGTCGATAAAGGGAATCTTGACCTTTAAGCCCGCGCCCACATGGGTCTTGACGTAGCCGTAGCCCGAAGCCTCCATCTGCGCCGCAAGAGCCTGCTCGGATTCCACCTCGGATTTCTGCACGTGCATAGAGGTAATGCGCCCAAAGCGTTGCACAATCGCGCTTTCGTCCTCACGCAGGATAAAAAACGAGTTGCCCGCCAAGATGATAATCGCCAATACGGCAACTCCCGCTATAATCCACTTCTTCAATTGGTCGCACCCCCTAAAAGATTGCCGTTAAGGGGCAGTACCTTTAAAGTATCCCCGTTCGCGTCAACAAAATACACCTGCTTGACCTTGGGCAGAACCTCTTGAATCATCTCAAGGTACAGCCGCGTGCGCATGATACCGGGATTGCGTGCGTACTCGGCCTCGATAGCCGCGTAACGCGCCACAGAACCCTGCGCCTCGTTGATACGCTGTTGCTTATAGGCCTCGGCCTGATTGACTAACTGCGCGGCCTGACCGCGAGCCAGCGGCAGCTGCTCGTTGGCGTACTTGCTGGCCTCGTTGATTTTCGCGGACTTCTCCTCCTTGGCGGAGCTTACGTCCAAAAACGCGTCCTTAACCTCGTCGGGCGGCATTGCGTCCTGCAGCTGTACGGCGGTTATTCGCACGCCCAGCTCGTAAACGTCGCAGATACGTTGCAGATCAATCATAATTTCGGCCTGAATCGCGTCCTTTTGATCCGTCAAAATATCGTCCAGCGGGTGGCTGGCCACAACGCGGCGATAGCTTGACTCCGCGATTACGCGCAAGGTCTTCTCCGGCTCGTTTACCTTAAACAGATAGTTGTAGGCGTTAACCACGCGGTAAAGAATCGCCCAGTCGGCCAGCACAAGGTTTTCGTCGCCGGTAAGCATACTGGCCTCGTTGGTAACGTCGCTGGTGCCGCCGTCGCTGGCGGTGCGGTAGCCGAATTCAAGGCGCAGGATACTCTCCGTATCGATAATATCGGCGCGGTCGATAAAGGGAATCTTGAATTGCAGGCCCGTGGTTTCAACGGTGGTTTGATACGCGCCAAAGCGCGTGATAACCGCCTGATGGCCGGAGTTTAACAGGTAGATGCTGTTAACGGCCAGAATAGCCAACACAACAATGGCCAATGCTCCGCCAATGACTGCGCCGCGCCACTTTGGCGGCGGTACGGGTTTTTGCGAGATAGGCGTGATGGGAATCTCGTTCATGGGTTCTCCTCCTAATTTCTATTTACCAAATCTAAAATCGCTTGCGCGATTGATCTGCTTTCGGCTTGGCGCAAATCCGCGCCCTCGTCGCTGTAGGTCGTGTCAAACGCGGCGTTAAAATCGTCCCACACGCGGGTTATCTCCGCGTTTTCGTCATGCTGTGCGCTGTACACAAACGCCGCGCCCGGTATCTCGCGCAGATTTGTCGCGTCGGCCAGCGTGGCGTGCGCGTTGGATATAAGCTCACGAATCTCCGCCCGCATACCCGAAGACATCACGTTGCGGAAATACAAGGCCTTGAACCAATCGGAATCCACGCCGTCCCGCGGCTCGAACAGCGCGGGCGCGAATACGTTAACCGTGCGGAATATCCCGGTTACGCGGGGGACAAAATAGGTGTGCGCCTGTAGTATGTCCAAAATAAGCGCGGGATTGTACACATAAACGGCGGGCGGCGGCGCGTTGACAAACACCAGCCCAGCAACAAGCTCCGGGTACTTCGCGGCCATATGTATGGCCTCCAAGGCCGCCGTGCCGTCTGCCACAACCACAAAGGGGCCGTCCTCCGCAACGCCCTCCAGCGCGAACAAATCGTCGCTAACCATGTTATCCACGGTGCGCTTGGAAAACTTGGTGCCGCTCCAGCCGTGGCCGGGACGCTCGATAACAACAACGCGGCTATCGTCCTTGATGGCCTTGATAATCGGCGTGTAATTCAGCGTGGGCGCGGGGTCGCGCCAGTCGCCCAGCAGAAGCACCGTGGGGCTATTTTCCGCCGCCTCGCTTGAAATCCCCGTGACATACACGTGAAGATAGCCGTTCTTGTGCGTCTTGACGGATGTGGTGTCGGCGGAGGTATCGGTGGACGTGTCGGTCGAGGTAGGCGTGGCGGGCGCGTAGCTAAGCGGCAGGTTGGGGACGATGTAGCCCGGCGCCGCGTACAGCATATTGTCGTTTGCCGCGCCCCACAGCTGCCACAGTGCGCCGCCGCCCAAAATCCCCGCCAAAATAACGATAGGGATAAGCCGCATCGGGAATCTTTTTTTCATTGCCCTATCTCCTCCAAATTATACGGCGTTACCTGATACACGCAGTAATTCAGCCAGTTGGCGTAAAGCAGGTTGGCGTGTGACCGCCAGGTCTTGCGCGGCTCGCGCCCCGCGTCGTCGCCGGGGAAATAATTGTACGGCAAGGCGATGTCCAGCCCCTTTGCCTTGTCGCGAAAATACTCGCGGGCGATGGTATCCGCGTCGTACTCCGGGTGCCCCGTTGCAAACACGCGCCGCCCGTCGCGGCTTACCGCAAGATAACAGCCCGCCGCGTCCGAGTCCGCAAGAAGCTCCAGCTCGTCATGCGCCAAAACATCGGCGGTTCGCACCTCCGTGTGGCGACTGTGCGGAGCCAGAAACACGTCGTCAAAGCCCCTTGTCAGCGGATGCGAGTGACTAAGCGTGGTGTGTTCAAAAATCCCGAACATCTTAGCCTTTAGCGGGTACTTCGGAATCCCGTAAAAGTGATACAGCGCGGCCTGCGCCCCCCAGCAGATGTGAAGCACGGACTGCACATGCGTGGTACTCCAGTCCATAATCTCGCAAAGCTCCGGCCAGTAGGCCACGTCCTCAAAGTCCATGGTCTCCACGGGCGCGCCCGTGATAATCATGCCGTCGTAGCGATTGCCACGAAACTTGTCGAAGGTATTATAAAATTTAAGCAAATGCTCCTCGCTTACGTTGCGCGGCTGGTAGCTGACAGTCTGTAGCAAGTCCATCTCAACCTGCAGCGGCGAGTTGGACAGACAGCGCAGCAGCTGCGTCTCCGTCGCGATTTTTGTGGGCATCAGATTCAAGATAAGCAGCTTAAGCGGACGGATTTCCTGATGGTCGGCGCGGTCTTCCGTCATAACGAACACGTTTTCGCTCTCAAGCACGGCGCGGGCAGGCAAAGAGTCGGGAACGCGGATAGGCATAGCAAATCACCCCAAAGTACAGTATACAGTATTTCGCCAAAAAACGCAAGAGAGATGTTGACAATTAACAATTAACAATGTACAATTAACAATTAGGGGGTTACGACTATGAAAGTTTTAAGCGTGTTTGGCACAAGACCCGAGGCTGTTAAGATGTGTCCCGTGGTTTTGGAGCTTGGCAAGCGTCCGGAGATTGATAGCGTTGTCTGCTTGACCGGGCAACACCGCGAACAGTTGGATCAGGTTACTCAAATCTTTGGCGTTTGTGCGGATTACGACCTTAATGTTATGCAACCGCGCCAGACCCCGGCTATGATAACCGCCGCCGTTTTGACGGGCTTTGACAAGCTGTTGACTACGCTCGCGCCCGATGTCGTGCTGGTTCACGGGGATACCACCACGGCAATGTCCGCCGCGCTGGCGGCGTTTTACCGCCAAATCCCCGTGGGGCATGTCGAAGCGGGCTTGCGCACCTTTGATTTAACCTCCCCGTTTCCGGAGGAATTCAACCGCGTGGTGATAGATAAGGTCTCCGCGTTCCATTTCGCCCCCACAGCCCAAAACCGCGAAAACTTAGAACGCGAGGGCTTTTCCGATAGTATCGCCGTGACGGGCAACACGGTTATTGACGCGTTTGCCTATACCTTGGGCGGTTCGCCCCCCGACCGCGAAAAGCTGGTGCTTGTCACCGCCCACCGCCGCGAAAATCTTGGCCGGCCGCTTGAAAATATCTGCAACGCCATAAAAATCTTGGCCGAAAACCACCCCGACTACAGCTTTGTCTATCCCGTCCATCTAAACCCCGCCGTGCGCGACACGGTGTTCCCGATTTTGGACGGCCTGCCCAACGTAAAGCTTCTGCCGCCCGTGGACGTTGTGGAAATGCACGGGCTTATGTCCCGCGCCTTTCTTGTCCTTAGCGATTCCGGCGGCTTGCAGGAGGAAGCGGCGCATTTCGATGTCCCCGTGCTGGTTCTGCGCACCGAAACCGAACGCCCCGAAGCCGCCGAAGCGGGTACCGTCAAGGTGGTAGGCGTAAATCAAAACGACATAGTGCGCGAAGCCCAGCGGCTGTTTTCGGACAAAGCCGAGTACGCCCGCATGGCCAAGGCGGTAAACCCCTACGGCGACGGGCATTCAAGCGAACGTATTGCGGATATATTGGTGAGCTATGCAAAATCAAAGCAGTCTGTTTGACGACCGCGCCCGCGTGGTGCCGCTGGCCAGCCGACTGCGCCCCCGCGTGCTGGAGGAATATCGCGGCCAAAGCCATCTGCTGGGCGAGAATATGGCACTGCGCCGCATGATCGAGGCCGACACCGTGCCGTCAATGATATTCTGGGGGCCGCCCGGCGTTGGCAAAACCACGCTTGCGCGGATTATAGCCGAAAAAACCCGCGCCGAATTCATAGACTTCAGCGCGGTTACCAGCGGAATCAAAGAGATAAAGGACGTAATGGCCAAGGCCGAGCAACTGCGCATGCTGGGTCAGCGCACCATACTGTTCATAGACGAAATCCACCGCTTTAACAAAGCCCAGCAGGACGCGTTCTTGCCCTATGTCGAAAAGGGCAGTATAGTCCTGATAGGCGCGACCACCGAGAACCCGTCGTTCGAGGTAAACGCCGCGCTATTGTCCCGCTGTAAGGTCTTCGTACTAAAAGCCCTGACCGCCGAGGAACTTACAGCCTTGCTAAAACACGCGCTGGCCAACGGTTTTGACGGGCAGAATATAAGCTTTCCCGACCAGCTGTTGCCCATGGTAGCGGGCTTCGCAAACGGCGACGCGAGAGTCGCGCTGAACACCTTGGAGATGGCGGTACTAAACGCCGATTATCAAGACGGCCGCGCCGTGGTGACGAAAGAGACACTGGAGCAATGCGTTAGCAAAAAGTCTTTGCTATACGACAAAAACGGCGAGGAGCATTACAATATAATCTCCGCTCTGCACAAATCCATGCGCAACTCTGACCCGGACGCGGCGGTGTATTGGCTGGCGCGTATGTTAGAGGCGGGCGAGGATCCCATCTACGTAATCCGCCGCGTTACGCGCTTCGCCAGCGAGGACATCGGCATGGCGGACAGCCGCGCCTTAGAGGTCTGCGTGGCGGCGTATCAGGCCTGCCACTTTATCGGAATGCCGGAATGCTCGGTTCATTTGACCCACGCGGTGGTGTACTGCGCGCTCGCGCCAAAATCCAACGCGCTGGACGCGGCCTATTACTCTGCGGCGCGTGACGCACGCGAGCAGTTGGCCGAGCCTGTACCGCTGGTAATCCGCAACGCGCCCACAAAGCTGATGGGCGACCTAAACTACGGCAAGGGCTATCAGTACGCGCACGACACGGCGGAAAAAATCGCCGACATGCAGTGTCTGCCCGACAGCCTAGTCGGCACAAAGTACTACAATCCCGGCGACCAAGGCGCAGAAAAGCGCGTCCGCGAATGGATGGAAGAGCTGGAACGCCGCCGCGAAAGAGCTAAAAATTCAAAATCGCCTGAACAGTCATAATCACGCCGAATATTAAAAATAATCCTGCCGACACGAACTTAACGGCGCGTTCGGGAATCTTCTTGGCCAGCACCACGCCGATTATTATCCCGATAGCGTCGGCAATTAGCATGCCTGTGGTCGTCCCAAGCAGAATCTGAATCGGCTGGTCGGGGAACTGGGACGCGACCGAGATTGTCATAAGCTGTGTCTTATCCCCCATCTCCGCGATAAAAAACGCCAGCGTAACGGTAAGAATCGGGCCGAATTTCGAGGGCTTTTTGTCCTCGCCGTCCAGCTTGTCGCCCTTTAGCGTCCACAAGCCGAAGAAGATGAACGACAGCGCGGCCACAAGCTTAATCCAGTTTTGGATCCCCTGCGCCTGCGCCAAAAAGTTGCCCGCCGCAACGGCCAGCGCGTGGTTGAACACCGTTGCGATAAACACCCCTGCCATGACCTTCCACGGGGTAAACCGCGTGGCAAAGGCCATGGCCAACAGCTGTGTCTTGTCGCCCATCTCGGCCAGCACAACCATACCCGCCGCAAGCAAAAAAGCCGTCATGCAAATCTCTTCTCTCCGTATGAAATTAACCGCAGGATAACGGTGGCCAGCATAACGTTAACGGCCAGCTCCACAAGGAAGTTCGCCCCAACAAGCCCCGCGAAGATATAGGCCGCCACGTTGGCGTACCCAACGCCCCACTCTTTAAGCGTCGGGACAAAGAACGCGAAGCAACCCAAAATAAATATCCCGGTGTTAACCACCGGCGCGGTTACAGACGCGCAAACCACCGCCGCAAGCTTGTTCTTGCCGCACAGCGCCTTGTAAACCAAACCCGCGCACAGCCCCGACAGCGTCCCCTTGGCCAGCACGACAAATATCGTGGCGGCCACGTTGATTTGCAAAAACGCCGCCGCGTCGCCGTTTAGTAAAATCACCGCGCCGCTGGCCGCGCCAAGCCACGCGCCCGCCGCAGGGCCGCACATGGCCGCGCCGATTATAATCGGCACAAGCGATATGGCAATCTGAAACATGCCGAACTTAATCACGCAGAAAAACTGCAGAATAACGACAATCGCCGTCAAAACCCCAAGCAAGGCCAACTTAAATGTACGGTTGCGCATAATGTCCACCACTCCAAATAGATATTTTTAAGAGTATACACAAGTTTTTTTCAAAAGTCAAGAGTTATTTTTGTTATTTGCGTCTTTTCAAAACCTGTTTATTATGGTATACTTACTCTGTAGCTTTATATAAAGGTGTGATTTTTATGACGGACTTGACAATACTGGGCGGCGGCGCGGCGGGTTGCCGTGCGGCGATGCTGGCGGCCAAGGCGGGGCTTGACGTGACCCTGCTTGAGGGCGACGCCTTGGGCGGCGCGGCGGCGCACGAGGGCTACTGGTGCTATCGCCGCCTGCTGAAAGACGCGGCGGAGTGGGGCGCGGCGCGGCGCGGCGTGAACGGCCTGGCTCTGCGGCCTGACGCTCCATTGTATGACCTTGCGCGGGAACATATGCGGGCGGCAAGTACCGACATTATTAAGTCCGGCCGCGATACTATGGAAGCACTGGGCGTGCAGGTAATCCACGCGGCGGGGCATGTAAAGGGCTTGCGCAACCGCCGCTACGTGGTTACAACGGGAGAGGGCGAAGGCTACGAATCCCGCCGATTGCTGATCGCCACGGGGTCAATCCCCTCTGCCCCCGACTCGGTGGATTTAAGCGACGCGTCGCGCAAGGGCATGATACTCTCGCCCCGCGATTTGCTAAAACTGCCGTCGGCCATGGGCGTGGTTATCTTGGGCGGCACGGTGCGCGATTTGCAAATGGCGGCATGGCTGGCCGCGAATCAGGTATCGGTAACACTACTGTCCCCCACGGCGCATATCGCCGAGGAGCTGGACGACGAGCTTACCGCGTGGCTGTTCCAAACGGGACGACTGGGGTCGATACACAGCCACATTGACGCGAAGCTGGCCTCTGTAACGCTTGGGCGCGCAACCATATCCACAAGCGGCGGCGGGCAGTCAATCCGTTGTGACAAGCTGGTGCTGGGCGGCCGCCGTCACCCCGCAACGCGGGGCATAGGACTGGGCGGCGCGGCCATAGCCTTAGACAACACGGGCGCGGTGGTAACGGATCTGACAGGCCGCACCAATCTGCCGGACGTATACGCGGCGGGCGATGTAAATGGCCGCACGCAGACGGCCTTGGGCGCGTTTTTAGAGGCCGAGACGGTTGTTGCCAACATGCTTGGCGAGAGAATCTGCGCCAACTACGCGGCGTTGCCGGTGCTGTTTAAATGCGGCCTGGGCGCGGCCTCGGTGGGGGACACCGAGGACAGCGCGGCGGCGCGTGGGGTAAAGGCGGTAAGCGTCACAGTCCCCGTGGCGGGCAGGCGCGAGGACGGCTTTGTTAAAATAGTGGCCGACACCGAAAACCGCGTTATCGGGGCGCATATCTGCCATCAGGACGGCGAGACGGGCGTTATTTGGGGTCTTGCGGAAATAGTTAACAAAGCCTTAAACGCCAAGGCCGCGGCGCGTAAAATAACCCCGGATTCACTGCTGGCCGACACCGCCCAGCAAGCCTTGCTACAGTTTTAGCTATAAACCAACGATATATTTAACGTAACGGTTAAGGGGAGGATTCTGTGTTTCGTGTAGAAATCTCAGGCGAGCGGCTTCATGTGCTGTTGGACGATAAAATTGTCCTGTCCCACACCCCCGACGAGCCTTTTCTCCACGCGTGCAAGCGTCGGGGTTGGTTAAATCCACATGCCCGGCCATAAAGCCGCCCATGTCAGAGATATAGTTGCCGCCCTCCGGCTTTTTTACCAAATAGCCCTTCGCCCCCGCCTCCGCGAACATGCGCCCCTCGATAGACAGATGCGGGTTGATATAGGCCAGCACGCGGACGTTGCGGCTTGTAAGCTCCGGGATAAGCTTATCCAGCCGGGGATACAGCTCGCGGTTCCAAATCCAGTCGTAGAAGATTTTTTTGCCCTCGGCGGTGTCGCGTTCGCCCGTCCAGTCGCGAATCCACAGGGCCGCCGCCGCCGCGCCGCTGTCCACGATTTTTTCAAGCTTATCAACCATGGGCTGTATGCCGCCGTGAACCTCAAGCCACACGCCCTCCTGCGCCCAGTGGGGCAACATGGCCTGCCTGCCCGCAACGCGGGTGACGCGGGTCATCAATTCGGCGGAGGTTTCCGCCGCGCCCAGGGTTATAGACTGCGGCATATCCCAGCATTCCACGCGATTGAACTTGTTCGAGCGGAAGTCCAACGAGCAGTATGACGCGGTGTTTACGCACACAAAGGTCAAGTCTTCGGTTACGAACACGGGCTGGGGGAAGGTGCTGGCGGGGCGTTTCCCGCCCATTTTACGCGCCATTACGGGGTTGGCGCGCGCCGAATCTGTTTGGCGATCAACAACCCACATGGACAGACGCTTGCCCTTTAAATCCAGCGAGTCGTACTGCGCCCCGCCGCCGAACACGCACTGGCCGGGTCTTGACGGGAATTGCATCCACAGCCGGTTTATGCCTATCGAGGCGCGTTGCAACGACAGCACAAGGTTGCCGTCCGTCTCTGTCAAAGTAAACGTTACCGACAGGTTGCCGCCCCAAAAGCGTATCGCCGAACGCCCCGCGTCATACTGCGAGCGCGTAAGCGATGCCTTTTCAACGCCTTGATCCGACACCTGCCACTGCCCGTCGCGCATGGTAAGCCGACCCTCGGACTTGC
>BNZR01000006.1 GCA_026001245.1 Clostridia bacterium | reverse complement strand
CTGTGCAGTTCATACGCTCGCGATTGTCCGAGCGCGTGCGCGGCAACAGCGAGCAGGCCGCTGTAGTAGTATTGATCCACGTCCTCGTAGCGTTCGTCGGGGAATAGGCTCTCGAAACCGGAGTGCCGCAGGATTCCCAGCGCGGCATCCTCCGTCGGCGCGGCGACCAGCTGTTTTACAAGGTCGCTGTTAATCCGATAGGACACGGGCAACAGATAGCCCGCCACAACGTCCACCGCCTTGGGGAAACTGCGTTTGACACGCAGTATCGCGGTGATGTTGCGCATGTCCGCCTCGATACCCACGGTCTCTTTCAATGCCCGCTGTTGCTCCCCGCCGTAGTGCTTGCGGATTGTGGACATAACCCAGCGGTAGTACGAGCTGCGTATCGCCATCTCGACGGTTGTGTAGTCCGGCCAGCCCGACGAGCGAAGCTCTAACTGTGACAGCACCGCGTAGTACGGCGTTTCGCGCAACGCGTCCAGCAGGCCGTTATAGTCGTTCGCATCGGCCAAGGTGGCGTAACGGATTTTACTGTACCGCTCGAAGTACTTGGGCATCGCGAACACGTAGTCCTGCGCCTTGCCCGCCTCCGCCAAATGCATGAAGCGCATAATCTCGCGCAGCTCCATGGACATTATAAGGAAGCGCATAATCGGCATGTCCGCCCTGGCCACAAAGCTTAGGATACGGAAGTAGTCGTTTAGCAGGTCGCGCTCGATGTTTTCCTCCAGCACCGCGAAGTTTTCAAGGGTGTCGGTGGTGACGCTGGCAAACGTGTCGGCGTAAGCCGAGTTGGATTTTAAGTATTGCCCTACCTCCGCAACAGAGGTCATCGCCGCCAGACGCGAGTAATCGTCGCGGGTCAGGCGTTGCCCGTACATGGCGCGCACCTTGGCCGCCACGGCGTTATATTGCGTTCCCAAGGAATCGCCTCCCTTACGCTGTTTCGCCGGCGACAATCATTTTGAACAGCTTTTCGACCCAAACGTCCTTGTTTTTGGCGTAAGCCGCCTTGATGGACGCCTCGTCGCGTTCAAAGGTCTTGTCAAGCTCCGTGATACGCTCCTCGGCCAAGGCCGCCTCGCGCTCGCGCACCTTTTTCAGCCTGGCCTCGGCGCGCTCGAAGTAGCTGTCCCGAAGACCCCCGGTGTTGGCTTTAAGGTCTTCCTCTAGGTTTTCGCGCTTTTGCTTGGCGGCTTCCGCCACCTGACGCGCACGCTCCTCCGCCTCGATAATCTTGTTAATCAGGTCGATATGCTCCACGCGGCGCACCTCCCGGACATATTTTTTCTAACCACGTTTCCTATTATACCACGTTTTTCTTGTCTTGTCTAGTCTTTTTTTGCTTGCAAATTGCACAAAAATTTCGGAGATTTTTGCGCAAGTTTTGTTGAACTTGCACAAAAACCTCCGATTTTGGTGTTTTCCGTGGATTTTAAAGCGAGCTTTTGGCTTTTTCGACCAGCGCGGCAAAGGCCGCCTTATCGTGGATAGCCATCTCGGATAAAATCTTGCGGTTAAGGGATATGTCCAGCTTTTTAAGCGCGTAGGCGAAGCGGGAGTAATTAAGCCCGAAAGGCTTGACCGCGGCCGAGATACGTGTTATCCACAGGCGGCGGAAGTCGCGTTTTTTAAGTCTGCGGCCGATATACGCGTAGCGCATGGATTTCATAACGGCCTGATTGGCGGTGCGGAACAGCTTGCTCTTCGCGCCCCAGTAACCCTTTGCCAGCTTTAGAACCTTGCGGCGTCTGTGGCGCGTGGTAACCGCGCCCTTGATGCGTGCCATATATTAAGTCAGTCCTTCCAGATTATTTATAAGGTATCAGAATCTTGATGTTTGCCTCGTTGGTTTTGTCGGCGATAACGCCTTGGCGCAAAGTGCGCTTGCGCTTGGTGGTCTTTTTGTTTAGTATGTGGGATTTAAACGCGTGGCGGCGCTTGACCTTACCGGAAGCGGTAAGCTTGAAGCGTTTCTTCGCGCCGCTGTGGGTTTTAATTTTCGGCATGACAGTGTATCGCTCCTCAATCGTTAGTTTTTTTCGCGGCGGGAGCCGCGACTTTGGGGGCCAGGAACATCAGCATGTTGCGCCCCTCTAGCTTGGGGGCGCGTTCCAGCGTCGCGTCCTCGGCGCAACCCTCGGCGAATTTCAGCATTTGCTGTTGGCCGATGGAGGTGTGCGCCATTTCGCGCCCGCGGAAGCGGATGCTAACCTTAACCTTGTTGCCCTCGCCCAGGAATTTGATGGCGGCTTTCAGCTTAAAGTCAAAGTCGTGAGAGTCTATCCCGGGGGACAGGCGTATCTCTTTGATTTCGACTATATGCTGGTTTTTCTTCGCCTCTTTTTCCTTTTTGGCTTGCTCGAACCGGAATTTGCCGTAGTCCATGATCTTGCACACCGGCGGCGCGGCCGTCGGCGCGATTTTTACCAGATCCATCTCTTGCTCCGCCGCGATACGCATGGCCTCACGAAGCGGCACAACGCCCAGCTGAGCGCCGTCTCCGCCGATAAGGCGAACCTCGCGGTCACGAATGTCCTCGTTGATTTGATGCGACTGTTTGCTAATGCCCAAACACCTCCTAAAAAATAAAGCACGGGGACAAAACACCCCGCGCCGCAACAAAACCGCACAAAACAGACAATGTTGACCCGTGACGCGGGAGCGACGGGTGGGGACAGAAACCGCCCCTCTTCCTTTTACAAGGGCATTATATCACGGCGGCAGAGGTTTGTCAAGAGAAATTTTTTTGTTGACAAAATAGGTTCCATGTAGTATACTATAGTCATAAGTACTCACGGCAAAAAAATAACCGCCAACCTTGGCTAGGGGGAGGTGCGGTTATTTTTTCGTTTGTCAATAAAAATTCTACACATCGTCCCGCGTCAGTTCACCTGTCAGCTCCACGCCCTCCACTTTCAGCCGCACCGCGTCCACGTCGTCCAGCGCGGTGAACGCGTATACCAATCCCCGCAGCGTCAGCTCGCGCATCCATGCCTCCTCGTATACCTCGAACTCGGCGGACACGTCCAGCGTCAGCACGCCGCCCTCAATCTCGCTGGACAACAGCTTAGCGCGGCCGGGTATAATCGACGCCATGCGGTCGTTGCCGCCCGACGACATCAGCTCGTCGTACAGGCATTGCTCGATACGCTCCCCCTCGCGCAGTACAAAACGCTTGCGCTCACTGGTAAGCCGCTGGCTGTTCAGGTCGATTCTATATAGCTCAAACTCCGCCGTGGGCATGTCGGACAGTTGCTCGGACAGCAAAAAGTCCCTCTCCGTCATAACCCCGACCTCCTCCGACCCCACCGTCACGCGCACCGCGTCCACGTCGGGCAACGCCGTAAGCGTAAGAATCAAGCAGGCGTTGGCCAGCGTGCGGTTCAGCCCCGCAAGCTCTGAATACTCGCGGGACAGCGCAACTGTAAGCGTCGCGTCGTCCAACTCCGCCGACTCGCATTTTACGCCCGCGAACACGGTATTGCGGACAAGCACCGCCTCGGTGATATATTTAAAGGTATACTCCCCCATGGGCAGCGTGATTTTCTCCAGCGGCTCGTTGCCGCCCGCCACGCGGTATATGCTGGGGCGCACCTCTTGTTCCCCGGAACAAGAGGTCAGATAACAGATAATAGATAACAGGTAACAGATAGTTATTAGTTTTTTCATTTTTCCTCCTTGTGGTTTGGGAATACCAGCGTGAACCTTGTGCCTTTGTCGGGTTGGCTGATTACGCTTATTTCGCCGTTATATTGCTTGACCAGGTTTTTTACTATGCTTAGCCCCAGACCCGCGCCGCCGGCTTGTCTGGCTCTGGCCTTGTCTACTCGGTAGAACCGCTCGAACAGGCACGGCATGTCGTCTATGGGTATGCCCATGCCCGTGTCGTCCACATGCACCGTCACTTGCTCGCCGCCGTATAAGTACACCGATACCTTGCCGCCCGCGTGGTTGTACTTCACCGCGTTTTCCATAAGGTTGAATACTATTTGATATATATCGTCCGAATTCGCCAAAATGGCGCAGTTTTCGTCCGTGTCACAGCGGATTTCCACGTCGGCACTTTCGGCCAGCGGCTTCAGCATATGCGCGGCGCGGCGGATAATCTTTGAAAGCTCCACGCGCTCCGGCTTCAACTGCACCTGCGCGTCCAAGCGCGTCAGTAACATCAGCTTCTCCGTCATTCGGGACAGGCGGTCTATCTCGCTACCTATGTCGCCCACAAAGTCGCGCACGTCGGTCAGGGGCATGTCCTCTGTAATCAGTATGCTGTCGGTCAGCAGACGGATTGATGCCAGCGGGGTTTTAAGCTCGTGTGACGCGTCGGACACGAACTGCCGCCGCAGTTCCTCGGTGCGCTGTATCCGCGCCGTCAGCGCGTTGAACTCGCGGGCCAGGTCGGCCAGCTCGTCCTTGCCGTGTATGGGCGCGGGGTGACTGTACTCACCCTCGCGCACCAATTGTATGGCGCGAAGCAAGCCCGCCACGCGCCGGGTAAGCAGGGAAGACATGAACAGGCTAAGCAACAGCACCAGCACCGTCACCGCGATAGACAGGTTGGCGATGTCCGACCGGAAGCGTTGCAGAAGCGCCCCCTGCTCGCTGTCATACTCATATAAATACACCGCGCCGATAACCAAGCCCCGCGCTATCACCGGGGTGGCCGTGCGGCTTTGAAAGGCGGCCTGCCTAAACGACACGCGGAATACATCGTTGCGTTTAAGCGCGGCGTACAGCTCGGTGTACAGCGCGTAACGCCCCGTCACGTTGTCGCCCCCCGCCGTGTCGTAGACCACCAAGCCCGTGTCGTCCGCGACCATAAGGCGCGTAAGGTCGCGGTCGTCCAGCAACGCCATGGTTTTGCCCACCGCGTCCGGGGTAAGCTTATCAAGCCCCGCCAGTGTCGAGGCTATAAGCGCGGCGCGGGCGGTCATACTGGTCTGCTTGGACTGGAACACGAAATTTTGCGACACAAGCACCGGATAGGTGTTAAGCAAAAAAATCATGGCCAGTATTATAAGGATATACGTCCCCGCGATTTTATATTGATAGCGGTTTGAAAACGACAGCCGCCGTCTACGATTTGCAGTAATACCCCACACCCCACTTCGTAAGCAATACCTCCGGCTCGGCGGGATTGCGCTCCAGCTTTTCGCGCAGACGGCGCACATGCACGTCCACGGTGCGAATGTCCCCCGGGTACTCGTAGCCCCACACGGTGTTAAGCAAATTCTCGCGGGTATACACTCGCCCCCGGTTGCGCATCAGCAGCTCTATAAGGTCGAACTCCTTGACGGTCAGCTCAACGCGCAACCCGTCACGCGTGGCCGACCGCTCGGCGGTGTCAAGCTCAAGCCCGTCCATCTCTATACGGTTGCCCCCCTCGGCCGTGGGGGACAGGCGGCGCAGTATGGCGCGCACACGCGCTTTAAGCTCCATAACGTTGAACGGCTTGGTCATATAATCGTCCGCGCCGTACTGAAAGCCTATCAGCTTGTCGGTGTCCTCGCTTCGCGCCGTCAGCATAATCACCGGCACGGACGAAAACTCGCGTATGCGGCGGCACGCCTCAAGCCCGTCTATCTTGGGCATCATCAGGTCAAGTATTATCAAATCGTACCTGCCCGACCGCGCCAAATCCACGGCCTCCTCGCCGTCACAGCCCGTTTCCACGACATATCCGTCATGCTCAAGATTAAATTTTATGCCCTTTACAATGGTCTTTTCGTCGTCCACAACTAAAATACGCATAATTACTCCTTGTCAAGCCCCTCGAAATCTGTTATACTGAACCTATACGGAGGGGATAGTTTTGAAACGCAGTCTTTGCATAGTGCTTGTATTGTTGATACTTTTGCCGCTTACCGCCTACGGCGCGGACGTGTCGCCCAGCGTGTCGGCCACACCGTCCGAATCGCCGCCGCCCGTGGCAACGGACAGCTCCATCACCGGGATTATGTCCGAGGGGCTGAATCCGCCGCCGATTTTGGCCAAATCCGCGATAGTCGTCGAGCTAAACAGCGATGTGACACTGTACGACCTTGACAGTCACACCGCCCGCCCCATGGCCAGCCTTACCAAAATCATGACGGCGCTGTTATGTCTTGAATCTAGCTTGGATTTGCAGGGCGAGGTGACGGCGCAGGCCAGCGCGTTTGCGGGTCTGTCGCCCGACGGCTCTACCGCCAACATCAAAACCGGAGAGACCATGACCTTCGAAAGTTTGCTGTACTGCATAATGGTCGCGTCAGCCAACGAGGCCTGCAACATCGCGGCGGAGCATGTTGCGGGAAGCGTTCCGGCCTTTGTGGAGATGATGAACGCCAAGGCAAAAGAACTGGGCTGTTTGAACACCAATTTCACCAACCCGCACGGCCTGCACGAGGACGGGCATTATTCCTCTGCGTACGACATGTACTTGATGATCAAGGAAGCCATGAAGTATCCCTTTTTCATGCAGCTGGCCAATACCCTAAGCAAGGCGATACCGCCCACCAACATGACCCCCACGGAACGCTCGCTGCTTACCACCAACTATCTAATCTCAAAGGCCACGCAGGACGGCTATCTTTATGATCTAGCCTTGGGAATCAAAACGGGGCATCACTCCAACGCGGGCTACTGCCTTGCGTCCTCGGCCAAGAACGAGGGCAAGAAGATGTACATAGTAACCGTGGTGCTGGGCAGTGAAAAAACCGCAGACGGAATCACGCACAGCTTCACCGACACAAAAGCGCTGATGGAATGGAGCTTCAACGCCTACGAGTTCCGCACGATACTAACCACCAAGGAGATAATCACCTCGACCAAGGTGCAGATGGGCAAGGAGCTGGACTCGGTAAACCTAAACCCCAAAAATGCCGTAACCGTCCTAGTGCCGTCAATCCTAGAGACCAAAAACATTCAACGCCACTGGACACTACAAGCAGACGGCAACATAGTAGCCCCGGTAAAAAAATCCGAACAGCTGGGCGAACTGACACTAGCCTACCGCAACTACACCTTCGCCACAGTCCCGCTAATCTCCGACGCGGCGGTGGAGCTGGACGAAGCCCAACATCTGGCCCAAGAAGCCGACCAGCTATTGCACCGCAAAGAACTATGGTACGTAATCTTCGCAATAGCGGGCGCAATAATCCTATGGCTAATAATAATGATAATCCTAGGCCTATCCCGCCGCAAAAAACGCGAACAACGCGGCAATTACAAAGGAAGAAAAAAACGCCGCAGATAAGAAAATATCTGTTATCTGTTATCCGTAATCTGTTATCTGCCCCTATCGCGTATCCAACTGGGAAACGGGTGCATCTTAATACTCGACACCAGCCCCATCGCCGCAAACGTCGATAGTATCGACGAGCCGCCGTAGCTGAAAAACGGCAGTGTTATGCCGATAATCGGCGTTACCCCTATGCACATGCCTATGTTCTCAAAGGTTTGGAATATTACCGTCCCTGCGATTCCTATGCAGATAAGCGAGCCGAAGCCGTTCTGCGCCTTTGTGGCGATGTAAAAGCAACGCCCGATTATTATCAGCAACAGCAGGGGTATCAAAAGCGTTAAGAAAAACCCCAGCTCCTCCCCCGCCACGGTGAACACAAAGTCCGTGTTCTGCCCGAAAATGCGGTGCCCCTGCGTCTGCGAGCCTTTGAACAGCCCCTGCCCGAACAGTCCGCCGTTTGTAAAGGCCTTCATGCTTTGCAGAACATGGTAGCCCGCGCCCAACGGGTCGGATTCCGGCGAGAAGAAGTAGATAACGCGCTTTTTAAGCGTGTCGTTCATAAACTGGAACCACAGCAGGGGCAACGCCCCGCCCGCCGCCGCGAAAGCCGCGATAAACCATCGGGGCTTAACCCCCGCGCCAATCAGCATGCAGAAAAACGCGAACACATATATAAGCGCAACCCCCAAATCCCGCGAGGCCACCAAAATCAGCCCGAACTGCGCCAAAAAATGCGCAACAACCCCCAGCATGGGCAACGGACGGTTGATTTTATCCTTCATGCAGTACATGTGCCACGCCATAAGCAAAATAAAAGTCACCTTTACAAACTCGGCGGGCTGAATGTCAAAGGGCAGGAACTTAAACCTAAGCCAGCTTTTATTGCCGTTGCCCCCCTGCCCGAACGGAACCAGCAACGCGATAAATCCTACGTTAAACACCGCCAAAATCTTCCACAGGCGGCCAAATATCCGCACGTCAACAATCGTCAGCACGATGTACAGCGCAACGCCGATAGCCACGGCGATAAGCTGTCTTGAAATATAGCCGTGCGAGCCGTTGGGATACGTGCGCGTGGCGCTGGCGATCAGCAGTACGCCGTAGGCGGCGGCCAACAGACATATGAACAGCAACGGCATGTCCGCGCCGCGAAAAAAACGCTTCAACCCTTTGCCGACTTCTTTCATATTGCACCTCCCCAAAGAATTATAACACTATTTTTGGAGGATTACAAGTGGACAAGGTTGTTTTTACCGATACCGCCGCCGAAACGGAAGCTTTAGCCGCCGATTTGGCCGAAAATCTGCCCCCCGACATATCCGTTATCGCGCTGTTCGGGGACATGGGCGCGGGCAAGACCGCGTTCACGCGGGGCTTTATGGCGGGCTTAAAATACGGCGGCGTGGTGTCCAGCCCCACCTACGCTATCGTCAACGAATACTTGTCCCCACGCGGCGCGGTATTCCACTTCGACTGGTACCGCCTGTCTGGGGAAGCCGAGCTGTACGACCTAGGCTGGGACGAATATTTAGAGCGCGGCCTGTGCATTGTGGAATGGAGCGAACGCGCCCCGGAGGTCTTGCCCCCGGAGCGCACGTTGATTATAGAGATCTCTACGTCCGAGGACGCGTCGGAAGTTTGTCGCTTGGAACGGGAACCGTCCCGCCGCCGGGAGGTACGACTTCGCCGTCTTTAGTCCGTCCGCCGCCCGGTCTTTGCCCCATGCCGCCCTCTGAACCGCCCGTTACGACTGTGGTTGCCTCAATGTCAGAAAGCTTGGTGTCGCCCGCGTATATCGAATAGGTCTGGCCGATTTTAATATCCGGCGTGCTGAAAGTCGCGCTTGCGAACTGCTTTGCCGGGGCGAACTGGCAGAGTATCTTGCCGCTAGAATCCCGCAGGCTGATTACCGTTCCCGCCTTTTGCGTGGCGAAGCTTGCGGTAATCGAGGGCTGTGTTGAGCTGCTGTCGGGTGCCTCCACCATGCCGCCCATGTCCGCCGCGATTAGTATACCGCCGGCGAGTGTGAACGTGCCGTCATGGTCCAACGCGCCGTTGCCGCTCATGGTCGGCCCGCTGACGTATACCGTGCCGCCCGTCATGTTGATGTTGCCGTTGCTGTCCAGCCCGTCGCCCTGCGAGTCGATGGTCAACTCGCCGCCGCTGATTGTCAAAACGCCCGTGCGGTCGTCTACGTTCAGCCCGTCGTCCGTGGCTATTATGTCGATTTTGCCGCCGCTTATGGTGATGTTTATGCCCTCAAGCCCCTCGTAGCTGTTCTTGATGTCCAGCGTGCCGCCCGTGATAGTCAAGTCGCCGTCGGTTTTAATGCCTTTCTGCTTGTCGCTCGTGGTATCGTCAGTGGTGGCTGTGGGGTTTTTGCCCCAGCCCGCAAGGCCGCCCCTGCCGTCGTTGATAACCTTGCCCTCGCCCACGTCTATGGTGATATTGCCGCCGGTGACGGTAACCGAATCGTTGCCGTAGATTCCGTGCTTAACGGCCTGCGGGATATTTATCGTGCCGCCGCTGATAACCAGCGTGTCCTTGGCCTTTATGCCGTGCTTGTAGTTGCCCGTGATGTTAAGCGTACCCTCGCCGCTGATTGTAAGATCCGCGTCACTGCACAGCGCGGCGTTTTCCTCCTCGGCCTGCTCGTCGGCGCGTGTCGCGCCGTCAGTCAAGCTGTTGACCGTGCCGTCTTTTAGTATAAGGTTAAAGGTCTTGGCCGTGGCGGCGTATATCGCCGAACCCTTGGAGCTTGTGATGTCCACGCCCGCCAGCTCTAGATTCACGACCTGCTTGGGCGCCGAGATTATAATCTGCCCGTCTGTAAGCGTTCCGCTTACGGAGTAGTTGCCGCCCTCGGTGATTTCAACGCTTTGGCCGTCCAGCTTGATTTCGGTGATGTCGCCCTCCATCTTGACGTTAACGGGCTTAACATCCGTTGTGGGATTCGCGCTTGCGCTGGTTGAAACCGCCGGGTCGGTGTTCATGTCTTCAATCTCCGCCGCGGAGCAACCCGTTAGCAGTGCCAATACCATTATAAGAATTGATAGCTTCTTCATGTGATTACCTCCCTACTCAAAATTCACCCTGCGCCGCGTCCAGCACCAATGTTATATTAAGGTTGCCGTTGCGCGTGCGCAGCTCGTCAATAAATCGCTTCTCGTCCATGCCGTCCACCGCCGTAATCGCGTATTGCAGTTGATACAGACTGCCCAGGTCGGCGGTTTTTACGCGGCTTAGCTTATAGCTGTTGGTGTGCCGCTTTAATATATCGTCAAACGCGCCCTGATAGTCAAGACTTTCCGGCACGGTTATTTTAAGCAACCGCTGGCTGTCCTTGGGTGTCGCGAACTTGAATACCTCAAGCAGTATCATGACAACGCACATCACCACGGCCACAATCACGCCGTACAACACGTATCCCATGCCGCAGGCCAGCCCCACCGCCATACAAAACACCACATAGGCGATATTCTTCGGGTCGCCCGGCGCGCTTCTGAAACGCACTATCTGAAACGCCCCCGCAAGGCTGAACGCCCGCGCCACGGAGTTTCCCACCAGCATAATAATAACGGTGATAATCGCGGGCAGGATAACAAGGGTAAGCGCGAAGCCCTGCGACGGGGTTTTGCCGCCCTGCGTTTTCAAGTAGACCCCGGCCAGCAAAAGCCCCAGCAACAACGCCACCCCCATTGCAAGCAACAGATTATGCGCGGTAAAGCTTGCGTCCGTGGTCACCACATTTAGTATCGAGTCAAAAATTTCGTTCATGTGTCAATCCTCCTCTCACGCTATCATCAGGAAATCGTTTGTCAATCCGGCCAGCTCGTTCATGTAGGTTCGCCCGTATTTTGAAAAGCTTGCGGGGTAAACCTTAAGCTCCGATAGCAATTTGGTCAGCCACAGCGGCATATTGTTGGCAACTTTAATCTCCATCAGCCACATGTCCCTTGGCAACAGCAAATCGCCGTAAATCCCGGATTCCAGCCGCAAATCGCGGCGGCGCGTGACTATCGCCGTGTCGAAGCTAATCCGCAAATCCCGCTGTGCAATCCCGAAGTAGGCGCGGCGTTCGTAGGCCAGGTAAAGCTTTGGGAACAGCGGCCGCTGGGACAGCATGTAGGCGATTTCGCTGACCACTTGCGGATTCATCTCCGGGGTCAGCGCCACGCTTCCCGCCGACAGAAAGTCATAGGCCTCGCTAAGCCGCATGGCACTGCGCCGCTTGTTTACCAGCCCGAAGCATTTCTTCTTGATTTCCGCGTAGGCCTTTGAGGTCAGCTTCGGGGTGCCGTAGGAGCGCAGTCTCAACTTCTCTTTGTAGCGCGGCTTTGACAGCGACTCGCGGATAAGGTGGCTGTCGTCCGTATCGTAATACAGGTTGCAGATTGAATAGGTGTCGCGGGTTTGGTTGTAGTAATCCGTGTCCATGTGTTCGGTCAGGCGGCGTTGGATTGCCGTGCGTGTGTCGTCGTCAATCATGTACTTGTTCTCGTAGCGGTTAAAAACCTCGATGGCCATGTAAAGCCCTCCTCTTCTTGCTCTATGGGACTAGTATAGCAGTCAATTGTGTCAAAAGTATGTAATCTATTTGACAAAACTGTGAAATCTATTGCCTTTATATTTTTTTAAGATATAATATAGGTATCAAACCACAAAGGAGCTTTTTTATGCCGAAGACGCCGAAGATTTTGATTTGCGACGACCAGCGCATGATTCACGAGACCTTGCAGACCTATATTGAATCCGAGGGCTTTGCGTGCGCGTCGGCCTTTGACGGGGTGCAGGCCATGGAGCTGTTCGCCCGCGAACGCCCCGACCTTATCGTGCTTGACTTGATGATGCCGAAGAAAAACGGCGCGGAGGTGTGCCGCGAGATACGCCGTGAAAGCAACGTACCCATAATAATGTTAACGGCCAAGGGCGAGGAAATCGACCGCATTGTGGGGCTAGAGCTGGGCGCGGACGATTATATAGTAAAGCCGTTCTCGCCGCGAGAGGTTATGGCGCGGATCAAGGTCGTCCTGCGGCGGTTGGGCAACAACGCCAAGGACAACGAGCAGGTGTTGCACTTTGACGGCCTGTCCGTAGATCTTGACGCGTACGAGATTCGCTTGGGCGAGGTAACCGTTAGCTGTTCGCCCAAGGAGGTTGAACTGCTGTACAAGCTATGCTCCGCGCCGGGGCGGGTGTTCAGCCGTGAGCAACTGCTTACCGACATATGGGGCTGGGACTATTACGGCGACACGCGGGTGGTGGACACGCAAATCAAGCGCATACGCCAAAAACTGCCCGAACGCGCCGACTTGGGCATACGCAGTATCTACGGCGTGGGGTATAAGTTCGAGGGCAAGCCATGCTGAAGAAAATCATGCTGTTGTTGCTGACGGCCGTACTTTTATCGGGCTTGCTGTCCGCCGGAATTTACATCTTTGTTACGCAACCCCGGTACGTTCAAATGCGGGCGGACGAGCTGCTGCCCATAGCCCGCACCATAGCCGACATGACGGGCGGCATTATAATCTTTGACCGGGGCAACAAAAACTTTTTGGGCGCGGAACTGCGTATCTACGACGCGGACGGCCGTTCCGACATGGGCGGCCCTCCCAACAAGGACAGGCAACGCCCCGACGAGATTTCCGTTGAGGATTTACAGTCAATTCTAAACGGCGCGGAGCTTTCCGCAACGCGCAGCTTGCCCGACGGGCGGAGCTATCTTATAGTCGGCGTACCCACGGCCACGGGCGGCGCGGTGGTGTTCACCAAGCCGCTAAGCGAACTGAACGACGCGATGGCGGGGCTTAATTTCACGCTTATCGCGGGTACGCTGATCTCTTTCCTGATTATGTCCATCCCTGCGTATTGGATAGCCCGCGAAAGCGGCAAGTTGGAGCAAACCCGCCGCGACTACGTGTCCAACGTGTCCCACGAGCTGCGCACGCCCATCTCCGCGATTCGCGCCATGGGCGAGACCTTGCGGGACGGCATGACCAAAACCCAAGAGAAGCGCGACCTGTTTTACAACAACATAGTGCGCGAATCCATGCGCCTGTCGCGCCTGGTGGACGACCTTTTGGAGCTAAGCCGCCTGCAATCGGGCGCACAGGCCATGAAAAAACACCGCTTTGACCTACGCCAAACCATCAGCAATGTCTGCGACGTGTATCTTGAAACCGAGGACAGGCTGGAATTTCAGGTGGACGTTGACATGGAAAATCCCCTGACCGTGGTCTCGAACCCCGATCGTATCGAGCAGGTACTGGTTATCTTGCTTGACAACGCCATCAAGCACACGCCGGACGGCGGGCGCGTGCGTCTTACAGCCGCCAAGCGCTCCGGCGGGCTGACCGTGGCGGTATCCAACACCGGCGAGGGTATCGCAAAGGTGGACTTGCCCTACGTGTTCGAGCGGTTCTACAAGGCCGACAAATCCCACTCCGGCGGCGGCTCGGGACTGGGACTTAGTATTGCGAAGGAGATCATGAATGGCTTGGGGGGAAAGTTGAGCGTGTCGAGCGAAAGTGGGTTAACCACTTTCGAATTGACAATTGACAATTGACAATGGACAATTAATGGTGTATAGTTAATCGGGGGTTGATACTTTTGGATTCATTGACTATATTGCAACGGGTTGCTTCGGGGGAGATTTCTGCTGATGAGGCGCTTTTGCATTTTAGGCAGGAGCCTTTTCGCGATTTGGGCTTTGCTAAGCTGGATACGCACCGCGCTTTGCGCGGCGGTACTGCGGAGGTTGTCTATGGCGCGGGGAAGACACCGGAGCAGATTGTTCGGATTGCGGCGGCTTTGCGTGATTCCGGGCAGAGGACTGTACTTATAACGCGGCTGTCCGCCGAGAGCGCGGATTTTGTTTCGGCGCGTTTGCCGCTTCGCTATCACGAGATTGGGCGTGTTGGGATTTTGGGGGAGTTGCCTGACCCTGACGGGGCGGGTACTATTGTTGTGGCCACGGGTGGTACCAGCGACATGCCTGTCGCGGAGGAGGCCGCCTTGACCGCCGAGGCCTTGGGGAACTCTGTCACGCGGCTGTATGATGTGGGCGTTGCGGGCTTGCACCGCTTGCTTAATCACTTGGACGAGCTTATGTCGGCGCGGGTTGTTATCGCAATCGCGGGTATGGAGGGGGCGCTTACCAGCGTTATCGGCGGCTTGGTCAGCTGCCCCGTTATCGGCGTTCCGACAAGCGTGGGGTACGGCGCAAGCTTTAATGGGTTGAGCGCGTTGCTGTCTATGCTTAACTCCTGCGCGTCAGGGGTAAGCGTTGTGAATATCGACAACGGCTTTGGCGCGGGCTTTTTGGCCAGTAGAATAAATCATATTTGATCACAGCAAAATCTGAGGATTTTGCTGTGTAAGAACAGGGAAATTGCTACGTCGGAGTAAATCCGCCTACGCAACTAATTTAACTACGAAGGATTGGTTACTATGACATTATATATAGAGTGCGCTATGGGCGCGGCGGGGGATATGCTAACGGCGGCGTTGCTGGAGCTTTGTGACGGCGTTGATTTGAACACTATCGGTATTCCCGGCGTTGAATTTGTCACAGAGGAATCGACAAAATGCGGCATAGTGGGGACACATGTGTCCGTCAAGGTTCACGGCTTGGAGGAACACGAGCATGAACACGACCATCATGACCACGGGCATCATCACCACCACGACCACAGCAGTCTGCACGGTATCGAGCATATTATCGGGCACTTGAATGTGCCGGATTCCGTCAAAGCCGACGCTATCGCCGTCTACAAACTGATTGCCGAGGCCGAGGGGCATGTCCATAACCGCCCCGTTGCGGAAATTCACTTCCACGAAGTGGGCGCGTTGGACGCTATCGCGGACGTTACGGCGGTTTGCTGGCTGTTGCGCAAGCTGAATCCCGACAGGATAGTCGCGTCCCCCGTCCATGTGGGCGCGGGAACCGTGAAATGCGCCCACGGGATTCTGCCCGTACCCGCCCCCGCCACGGCGTATCTGTTGCGCGATATTCCCGCCTATGGCGGCGCGGTTAAATCGGAATTGTGTACCCCCACGGGCGCGGCGTTGCTGAAGCACTTCGCTACTAGCTTTGGCGACATGCCCGTGATGAGCGTTTCTAAAATCGGCTACGGCATGGGGCGCAAGGATTTTGAACGCGCAAACTGCGTGCGCGTATTCTTGGGCGACACAGCGGATAACCCCGATCAGCAGGAAGTCGCGGAGCTTCGTGCGAACATCGACGACATGACGGCGGAGGAGCTTGGGTTCGCGCTGGAGACCTTGATGGACGGCGGCGCGTTGGACGCTTGGACGGCGGCAATCGGCATGAAAAAGTCCCGCCCCGGCACAATGCTAAGCTGTTTGTGCCGCGTGGGGGACGTGGATAAATTCACGGATTTGATGTTTAGGCACACCACAACGCTTGGGGTGCGCAGTGATATTTGCCGCCGCGCCGCACTGGTACGCCGCGAGGAAAACGGCGTTAAGGTCTCGACAGGGCATGGGGTGACGCGCCGCAAGGTGGAATATGAACAGGCCGCGAAAATTGCCCGCGAACAGGGCTTGACTTTATGGGACGCTCGTGATATAATTGCTAAGTTATGAAGCGCGGCCAAGGGAACGTGACAGTCCCCGGCCGGCACGGATTAGTAAATAATTTATCTTATTAGGGAGAAGTGTGTTCATTTGCCGGAAAAACTGAAAATTATACCCCTGGGGGGACTAGGTGAGATTGGTAAAAATCTCACCGTGTACGAGTGCGGAAACGACATCTTGATTGTGGACTGCGGTCTGTCGTTCCCGGACGGCGACATGCTGGGCGTGGATTTGGTAATCCCGGACTTTACCTATCTTGTGGCCAACCGCAACCGTATCAAGGCTATCGCCATCACCCACGGCCACGAGGATCACATCGGCGCGGTGTCGTTCCTGTTGCGCGAGATTGCCGCGCCCGTCTACGCAACCGCGCTGACTGCCGGGCTGTTAAAGCTCAAACTAGAGGAAGCCGGGCTTATGGGTTCAAGCGACCTGCGCGTGATTCAGGCGGGGCAAAGCTTTCAGGCGGGCTGCTTCGGCGTGGAGTTTATCCGCGTAAACCACTCGATAGCGGGTTCGGTGTCTATCGCGATAACAACCCCGCAGGGCGTTGTTATCCACACGGGCGACTTTAAGATCGACACAACGCCCATAGACGGCGAGACCATCGACCTGGCGCGTTTCGGCGACCTGGGCAAAAAGGGCGTTCTGGCGTTGCTTATGGACTCCACCAACGCCGAGATACCCGGCTACGCTATGAGCGAGCGCAAGGTGGGCGAAGCCCTAGAGCCGCTGTTTCGCGACTGGCGCGGGCGCATTATCGTAACAACCTTCGCCTCGAACGTCCACCGCTTACAGCAGGTTATCGACATAGCGGCGCGAAATGATCGGCGCGTTGCGATAACCGGGCGCAGTATGGAAAATATCCAGCGCGTGTCTATGGAACTGGGGCTGTTGCATATCCCCGACGGGGTGTTGATCGAGCTGAATATGATCCGCACGATACCCGCGCATAAGCTGTGCATTATCACAACGGGCAGTCAGGGCGAGCCTATGTCAGCGCTGTACCGCATGGCGTTTTCGTCCCACAGGCAAATAGAGCTTATCCCCGGCGACCGCGTGATTATCTCCGCGTCCCCCGTTCCGGGCAACGAAAAGGGCGTGTCGAAGATGATAAACGAACTTCTGCGGCGCGGCACAGACGTTGTTTACAACAAGTTGGCGGCGGTGCATGTATCCGGCCACGCCTGTCAGGAGGAGCTTAAGCTGATTATGGCGCTTACGCGCCCGAAATACTTTGTGCCGCTTCACGGCGAGTATAAGCACCTGCGCGCCAGCGCGTCCCTGGCGCGGCAATGCGGCATATCCGAAAGCAACGTGATACTAACCGACATCGGGCGGGTTATCGAGTTTTCGGGGCGCGGCGTGAAGCACCAGCTTACCGTACCCGCCGGGCGCGTGCTGGTGGACGGTCTGGGCGTGGGCGACGTGGGCAGTGTTGTACTGCGTGACCGCAAGCATTTGGCCTCTGACGGGCTGATAGTGGTGGTGCTGTCGCTGGACAGCGAGAACAACTCGATTGTCGCGGGGCCGGACATCGTGACACGCGGCTTTGTGTACGTCAAGGAGTCCGACGAGTTGATGGAACACATGAAAAAGCTGGCGTTGCAAGCTATCGAGCAATCGCAGGATCACGGCGTGACGGATTGGACGACGCTGAAAAACGCGGTGCGCGGCAATCTAAGCGAGTATCTGTATAAGATGACGAAGAGAAACCCGATGATTCTGCCGGTATTCATGGAAGTGTAAAGCTTTGACTTGATGGAGATTAAGTTTCCATCGTGAGAGGGTGCAGCGGTTGGCGATTATCCTTCTGCAAAGGAGGTGAAAACCATGGAATTTCGCTTAGTAATTAAGATTGGATCCTTTACGGTGACAATCGACGTGAAACGCAAAACCGCCACCCCGGCAGGTGGCGGCTCTAGAAAATAGACCGTTCACTATAAGCATCCGGAGCTGACCGCCTAGGAAGGAGGTTGCGCCCCTCGCGATGGGAACTTAATCTCCATCACAACATCATTATAACACTAGAAAGCTCATCTGTCAAGGGGGAATTTTAAATGGCTGATATTTTCATTGAAGTCCTGGTAACCCGCAAGCGCGGGGCGGCGCAGTATCTTCAGGCTGTGCTGTACGTGCTGATTCTGCTGACCGTTATCGTCGCTTTGATGGCGTTCGCGGGGGAACTGCTTGGCACGCTACTGCCGTTTCTTGTGGCGGGCGGCGGATTCTTAATCTGGTGGCTTATTCGCAATCAGGTTGTGGAGTTCGAGTACATTCTTACCAACGGCGAGATAGACATCGACCGGATACTCGGCCGCAGTAAGCGCAAGCGCATAACCACCGTGGACGTGCGCAACTTTGAGGTGTTCGCGCCCTACAACGCGGAAAACTTCGAGCCTTATCGCAACGTCACCTTCGCCAAGAAGTTCGACGCGGCGGGCAGTAACCCGGATCGCATGTTCGCCGTCACGCCCATGAAAAACGGCGGCGGCAAGCTACTATTGATTTTCCAGCCCAACGACCGCATAATCGAGGCGATGAAAATCTACAACCACCGCCTGTTTAAATGATTGGCGTTGATTTGCTTGAAATCGAGCGCATGCGCCGCCCCATGGCCAGCCCGCGTTTTGTCCAGCGCGTGTTCACCGACTACGAGCGCGAGTATCTTTCCAAAAAGAAAAACTTGCAGTCGGCGGCGGGATTGTTCTGCGCCAAGGAGGCCGTGGCAAAAGCCTTGGGGATAGGTCTGTTCGGCCTGAACCCGCGTGACATCGCGATAACGCACCTGCCCTCCGGGCAACCCGTGGCGGATTGCAACGGACAGCGGTTTTCAATTAGTATCTCGCACGACAAAACAACCGCAGTCGCGGTTGCAATGGCAGAATAAAAAGGCGCGTCCTCTCATATCAATTAGTATGAGAGGACGTGTTGTTTTTGCGCAGAATATTATTGATTTGTGTCTTTTTGGCCTTTTTAACCGCTTGTTCAGCTCCGCAGAGTGTGGATATTCCTACTGCGGCGCGGCAGGCTTTTGCCGCCTCGGCCTTTTCCGCCGAGGTTCGCATTAGCGCGGACTTTGGCGACCGCGTTTGCGACTTCACCGTGGCCTACAGCGGCGCGGCGGACGGCTCAGCCACGATAAAAGTCTTAGAACCCAAGGAAATTGCGGGTATCACCGCCCGCGTTGGCGCAACGCAGACCTCGCTGGTCTACGACGGCCTGATTTTGGAGCTGGGGCGGCTGGACGGCAGTGCCATGACCCCCTGCGACGCGGCGGTGTCAGTCGTCCGCGCACTGCGGGAGGGACGCGCCGCCGAGAGCGGGCGCGCCGATTTAAACGGCGTTGCTTGCAATCAGATAACGTATACCGCGCTTGAAAACGGCAAAACCGTACAGCGGCAGGTGTGGCTTGACGCGGCGACGCTTGTCCCGCTCCACGCGGAGATTTTAGCCGACGGGCGGCGCGTGGTTACCTGCGAGTTCAGCGGCGCAACAATCGGCGAATAGCGTAAAGCTTGGGGCGCAAATATTTCTCCACGACCTGATTCCACAGCAGATTGTCAAAATCCTCGAAAAACTGATCTGTTCTCGGGTTTTTTATGCGATTGCCGTGCGTTATCGGTTTGAATTGTTCCGAAATCAGCTTTGTTCCGGGCAGTCGTTCCAAGAACGCCGCGCCCTGCGAGGTGTTGGCCAACACCACCGACACGCCGTCGCTCGGCACATCGTCGCGGCGTTTGTCGATGTCCCAAAAATCCCCCAGCGTGATGTCCGAAACGCGGCTGTCACAGGCGTACGCGCAGTTCACGCAACAGTCGCGGATATAGACGTTGGTGAAAAAGCCGTGCATAAACGGGTCGTACGCCGGGTTGATTGCGGGTAGCTTTGTGCCGTCTTTCAGCGTGTAGCTTGTGGCGGCGTGCCACCCGTACAGCGATTTGTCGCGAAAGTTGACGCTCACGGCGTTTTTTTCGGCCATGTGACGCTTGAAAACCAGCGGCGATGGTACGCCGTAACACAGCAAATCCACCGTCAGCAGGTTTTCAAAATCCTTGCCAAGATAGCCTTTCAGCCCCGCTATTTGGCAGGGCAGTCCCGAATACAGCACATGCCGCCCTGCCTTTAGCAGGGCTTTCGTCTGCCCAAACGTGTCCCCCGTGTCGCTTTGGACGTACTTCGAGCCGCGCATTGCCGCAAGCTCTTCCGCGTTTTCGGCGAGGACATGCCGCACGGTCAAATCCTTGTCCAGCACACAGCCGAACACCGCGCCGCCCTGCCGAATTACCTCCTGCGCCAACAGCGTGAACATACCGCCTGACGATGAACGGCGCCGAATCTCCGCGTCCTGCGCAAAGCCCGCCCAGACCTCGCCCCGCGCCCCGTCCGGCGTTTTCCCGACAGGGCAAGCCCGGCGGCAAGCCCCGCAGTTCGTACACTTCGCCGTGTCGATAACCGGGAAGTCAAACCCGTTGTCGCCGCGCTCCATGTGTACGCAATTCGCCGGGCAGATTTGCTGACAGGCGCGGCAACCACAGCATTTATCGCGCTCCACAACGGGCTTGGGGTCAAACACCGTGTTGGCCTTGATTTTAAGCAGGTATTGCCGCGAACGTTCGCGCTCGACCTCCAGCCGCTCGTCCACAGCCTGCCAATCTATCGGCGCGTCAATCGGCGCGGCGGTGCGGGCTTGCAATCCCAACAAATTCAGCAGTCCCGTAATGCGCTTGGCCTTGCCCTGCGGTGCTTCCGAATAGAATTGCCGCCTGAATATCACAGAAAACACCGTGCCGTGGAATGAGTTTGTCACGACATATGACGCGTTTTGCACCCACCCCAGCAATTCATCCGGCGATACCGCCGTTTTGTGTTCGATTTTGCCGTGCCGCTGATAATATTTGTCGGACAGCCATATGACTTTCAAGCCCTTTTCGCGCCCAAGCTTTTCGGCATAATCAAAGATCGTAGTTGACGGGCGCATGGTGTACAGCAAGACATAGCCGTCCTCGCGGGGCGGCGCGGCGATAGTCCCCCACTTTTCGCGGGGCAACAGCAATGTCGGGTCGGCGTGGATCTCCGCGTCTACCGTGCCGTACGGCTCACGCAGTGAGAGAAACGGGAAGCCCTGCAAACGCTTTTCAAACTCCCCCGCCAACTTCTGCGGGATACTGTCCCCGACGCTTGCGGCATAGGAGAATTTTTTGAAGTCCGGGGCGAAGGTGAGGAAGTACGCGGGGTCAAACCGGGCGCAGTCATGACTGAACACCTGGTCACTGCCCGCGATAAACGCGTCAAATCGGGACGAACCCCGCTCTAAGGCGTAGATATTGTTATAGGTTTGGGACGTTCGGATATGCTTGGCCACGAATTCATCGAATTTGCGTACTCTTTTGGCCAGTATGCCCCCCAACAGCGCGGCGCGTCCCGCGTATTTGGCAAGGCCGTCCTCGCGGTAATATTTGAACGGGTGGTGTTGCCGCTCGATAAACCCGTTGCGGTAGTCCACCACGGCGTTGTCCATGCCCAGCCCGTACATAAATTGCTGTAACGCGTAGGCCTGCAATAGCGCGCCCGCATTAAGCGCCCGATGAAACGTTAAAATCCCGTACATTCTTAAGCCCCTTTCGCCAGTCGCGTATAGTTTACTATAAAATGTATGAAAAGTCAACTAACTTTCGTGATTTCTACATAATCCGCAGGGTCAAGCCCCTATAATTAACAGGGGGGCAATAATGGAAGTTGTATACATAGACTCTGTATTCGCGCTGAATCTTATACTGGACTACCTGCTGCTACTGCTGTCGGCGCGGCTTGCGGGCTTGCCGTTTCGGCGATGGCGGCTGGGGGTCGCGGCGGGATTCGGCGCGGTGTGCGCGGTACTGGCGGCGTTGCCGGATTTCGAGCCACTAAACGCGGTGTGGCTTCGGGCGTTGCTAAGCGTTCCAATCGCGCTGATTGCCTACGGCGCGGGGCGTTACTTCTGGCGCGGACTGCTGTTGTTCTGGGTATCCAGTTTTGTGTTGGCGGGGGCAATTTCCGCGTTGGGACTGCACACAATCTCGATAGCGCCGCTGTTGCTCACGGCCGCCGCCGCGTATCTTGTGCTGACCTTTGCGCTGAAAGGCTTTTCGCGTCACGCCGGCAAAAGCAAAATCGTCCGTGTGAGCGTGACGCTGAACAGCCGCGAGACGAGCTTTGACGCGCTGGTGGATACGGGCCACGGCCTGACCGATCCCGTTTCGGGACAGCCCATAATCGTGGCGGACGCGGCCTGCGTGGCGAGCTTGCTACCCGCCGAGGTGCGGCGGCAGTTGGACGAACGCTCGCTGTCGAACCCCATAGGGCTGTTCCAGCGCGTGAACGGCGGCATGTTCCGGCTGGTACCCTATCAGACTATCGGCGCGAAAAGCTTTCTGCTGGCGTTTCGCCCCGACAGGCTAACCGTGGCGGGCGAGGACAGCCGTGCACTTGTGGCCATCTCCCCAACCCCAATGCCCGCGAAAAACCCATATTCGGCTTTAATAGGAGGTTAATATTATGAGATTATCAATGTTTAAGCGCGTACGGCTGTGGTGGCTTACGACCAAGGCGCGGTGGGGCTTTACCACCGTCGAGAGCCTGTTTTACATCGGCGGCAGCGACACCTTGCCGCCGCCCCTGTCCAAGGACGAGGAGCAGTATCTGATAAGCCGCTACGACCCGGAGGACGACGCGGTGAAGTCGGTGCTGATAGAGCGCAATCTGCGGCTGGTGGTGTACATAGCGCGGCGATTTGAGAACACGGGCGTGAATGTTGAGGATTTGATTTCAATCGGCACAATCGGGCTGATTAAGGCCATCAACACGTTCAAGCCGGATAAGAATATCAAGCTGGCAACCTACGCGTCCCGCTGTATCGAGAACGAGATTCTTATGCACCTGCGCAAATGCTCCGGCCAACGCGCCGAGGTGAGCATTGACGAGCCGCTGAACACGGATTACGACGGCAACGAGCTGCTGCTGTCGGATATTTTGGGAACGGAGCCGGACTCGGTAATGCGCCCGCTGGAGGAGGACGTGGAGCGCGAGCTGTTAAGCGACGCGGTGGGGCGGTTGAGCGAGCGCGAGCAGGAGATTATAACCATGCGCTTCGGCCTGCGCGGCACGGTGGAGCTGACGCAAAAAGAGGTCGCGGACATAATGGGAATTTCGCAGTCGTACATTTCGCGGCTGGAGAAGAAGATTATATCAAGACTGCGGAGGGACATTTCGCGAGCGGTGGATAGTTGATAGTGGATAGTTAAAAGCCCTGAAATTCGGGGCTTTTTTGTGTGCGGGAAAAAGTTTAAAAATATTTTTAAAAATCTTGTCCGAAATCGGGGGTCTCGATTGATATATGTATGGAGGGTTATTTTTTGAGGGAGGTGAGGCCTATGAACCGAGGTGGATAGCACAGACCAGCAAACCCCACAATGCCATGCCAAGGCATGGAGAATTAAGTAAGGAGAGATACCTATGAGAAAACACACTAAAAAGATCCTCGCGTTTGCCGTAATCGTGGCAATCATCGCAACCTCGTCCATAGGCGCGTTCTCGGCTGACTATTCGGGTTCGTGGCACATTACCGACGTGAATTTGGCTGGCGTTCCCAACAGTGCAGATGTTAGTTCTGATGTCAACCTGTACTACTCTACGCTTCAGACAACTTTTGTTTGCAACCAAATAAGCCACACAAGCACAACCTCTGGCGTATATGGAACAGTGACAGTAACAGTTGCCGTACCCTTATCCTCTAATGCCACTGTTGCCTTGAAAAACACTCCTACCGCCACTGCGGCCAGTCCTCTCAATTGGACGACAAATAACACTTACAGGCGTTATGCGGTAGCGACTGGAACCATTCCCTATGTGCGGTATCATTTCTCCGGCTATACATCGTTTTCCGGCACCTTCAATGCCGGCGGAGTTGCGAGAGTGCCCCAATGAAAACAACAAGAGTATTATTACTAATAATGCTCGTGGGTGTGATGCTTGTCGGTTGCAATGCGACCGACAAGCCTCTCCCCTACAAGAGCGAACCCCTGCAAAACTTATCTGTGAGCATTGATGAAATTAAAGATTATATTAAAAAAATCAATAATTTCAACGTGTCGGCTGATATAAGAATTGATTTGCCCAAAGGTACGGAGACATATTATGATTTGGAGTTGGCCTATTCCGATGAGGGCGACTTCAAAAGGTTTTACGATGAAAGCGTACCCTTTATAAAGTACGTGCTTGGCGAGGATAAGTTTGACGAGAACGCACTTTACTTTATAGGCACAGATTCGGAGTATCAAATTGAAGATTTTGAGGACGGATATACCATAGTTGGTCCGCCTGAGAAAGTCAGCGATCACTACGAGACATTAGTGAATAATCCAGAATATTGCTATGCAATTGAGTATAATACCGAATTTCTTGTAGATGAATCGTCCGATAGCTATGAATATTTTTCATTCATTAAGCCTATCGGAATCAGCTATCTGCGCTTCAATAAAGGCGAAACGGCTGACTTATTAGGACGGTATGCGGATACGGGCAAAAGACGCAATTTGGGGTCATGGTTGCCAATTCTGACCGAGTCTGTTGTTGGCGCGTATCTTCCTGATTCCGACGCAGAATTTGCACTGGCCGATGGCAAAACGTCCATAAAATCCGCTGTTGAAGTGTGCGAAAACTTCCTGAAGTCTCTGCCTTACCCCAAAAATCCGGTGTTTACCCCGAAAGTCGCGAATGTAAACGTATTCCCCATAAACGATGATTTCGGGTTCATGCTTAACGTCACAAAGGCGTATAACGATATACCTTTTGACTACTACACGCCAAGCCGCACAACAGATTTTTTGCAGTATTCCCCCACAGTTTGGGAAGTATATATGTGCAATTCGACCGATGTCGATGTTATGTACAGTCTGCCGAACGGGCAAATTGTAACCAATTCTACGGAACAGAAGGACGTTGTAACGCTTAAATCGGCCTTGGAGATAATATCAAAGAAGTTATCCCAAACCGTGCAATTCGACGTTAAAAAAATAGAATTGCTGTATTGTGAGACGGCGCATCCGGATTCCGGCTCGGAGTACAAGGACATGAAGCAACTCGCCAAGCTTGCTTGGAAGGTCACGCTTTATAACGTCAACGACGACCGCACGTATGTGACGTACATAGACGCGAAAGACGGCGAGAATTTTAGGTATTACATTGTTATACCGGAACCAACAGAGGAGGAATAAACATGAAAAAGCTACTACCCATACTAACAACCCTAGCCCTGCTAATCTCACTCGCGGCCTGCACGGACGCGCCCGCAGGCTCGCCGTCCGCAACGCCCACGTCAACACCCACTTCCATACCGTCCGCAACACCTACGTCAACGCCGACCCCTGAACCTTCGCCGACTGCCAACTCCACGCCCGTTGATGTTACCCTAACATTCAACCTTGACGGTTGGGACGCGGAAGAAATCCCCGTGCGCTACACGGAAAACAACGGACATCGCGCGGTTGACATTGCCAGACTGGCAACCACTATCAACGGAGATGTTTCGCCTGTGGGCGACAGCAACAAATATGTCATAGGCTACAAACACTCTCTTTATATGGTCGATATGGATCAACTGGTGATAACGACACTCCTGAACAATCAATCGGGACAGTATCGCTGGAACGAGATAAAGGAACAGGGTTGCACTTGGGGAGATTATCCGCTTGTCAGTCAAGACGGTACAAAAATGGCTTTCATGACGACACGTAATGGGGTATACGACCCTAATGGTGAATGGTCATGGATAAACTACACCCGTCCAGTATGGGTGAAAGATCTTGTAACGGGTGCGGAGAACCTTGTTTATCCTAGTGCCGTTTCTACCATGTGGTGGGCCGGCGACACGCTCTTTGTCGAAGATCCAGACGACAACGGGTTTTCCAAAATAGTTAAAATCGGCGAACCCAATGAAACAGTGCTTGACTATATCATCACTGCTAGGTTGGACAGCCCGTATATCTACTATGTCTCCCAGTCCAGTTTCACAACCATGCGTGCGTACAACATTCAAACGGGAGAAACAATCAGCAGCCAAATCATGGCGGAAGCGCACGCAATATTAAGCGTAGACGCGATTGATGAGGACGGGTGGGCGATATTCACTTACTCGCCGACAGATATCACGCAGTTTCCTAGACAGGCCAAGTTCAACGCGCTTACAGGCGAGGTTGTGCTGATGAGCTAACCTCACGCAACACGCAACAAGCCGCCCCGTGTGGGGCGGCTTCCCCCAATAAAACAAAGGAGACCTTTGCATGAAAAAGCTACTACCCGTACTCACAGCCCTAGCCCTGCTAATCTCACTCGCGGCCTGCACAGACGCGCCCGAAAGCTCGCCGTCCGAAACGCCCACGTCAACACCTACTTCCATACCGTCCGCAACACCTACCTCAACAGCAACCCCCACGTCAACGCCGACCCCTGAACCTTCGCCGACTGCCAACTCCACGCCCGTTGATGTTACCCTAGCATTCAACCTTGACGGTTGGGACGCGGAAGAAATCCCCGTGCGCTACACGGAAAACAACGGCCACCGCGCAATTGACCTTGAGAAGTTGATGGCTACCGTAAATGGAGGAGTTTCGCCTGTAGGCAACAGCAACAAATACATCATACAATATAAAAACTCCCTGTATATGCTTGACATGGATCAATTCGTGATAACAACTCTCCTAAATGACCAATCGGGGCAGTACAGCTGGAGCGAGATAAAGGAACAAGGTTGCGTATGGGGATACTATCCCCTTGCCAGTGAAGACGGAACTAAACTGGCTTTTATGACGACACGCGATGGTGTGTATGCCCCCGAAAGTGACTATAAATGGTTAGACGGCAACGGCCAAGTTTGGGTAAAAGACCTTGTGACGGGCGAAGAGACCTTGGTTTATCCAGAAGCTATGTCATTTATGTGGTGGGGCGATGGTGCTCTGTATGTCGAAGATGGTAAACCTAACGGGTGTTCCAACATAATTAAAACCGGCGAACCCAATCAGACGGTGCTTGAAGATGTTGTCGCCGCCATGGTTGACAGCCCGTACATCTACTATGTCTCTCTGTCCAATTTCACAATCATGCACACGTACAATATTCAAACTGGAGAAATAACCAGCAGTCAACCCATGGCGGAAGCTCGCACAATAAATAGCGTAGACGCGATTGACGAGGACGGGTGGGCGATATTCACTTACTCTCCAACAGATATCACGCAATTTCCCAGACAGGCCAAATTCAACGCGCTTACAGGCGAGATTGTGTTGATGAGCTAACCTCACGCAACACGCACAAACAAGCCGCCCCGACTGGGGCGGCTCTTCCCAACCGCACATTTATTATAAATTCCCCCTTGCCAAACGCGCCATTATAATGTATAATTAAGCGGACAAAAATTTTTATGTAGGGGGATATGCGCGTGACGACTTCTAACATACGCAACGTCTGTATTTTGGGCCACGGCGGCGACGGGAAAACCAGCTTGACTGAGAGCTTGCTTTTTTTCGCCAAAGCCACCGACCGGCAGGGCAAAATTGCCGAGGGCAACACCGTCAGCGATTTCGACGCGGAGGAGATTCGCCGCAAAATTTCAATCGGCGCGGCCGTCGCCCCGTTAAACTACAACGAATATAAGGTCAATTTTATCGACACGCCGGGTTACTTTGACTTCGCGGGCGAGGTGACACAGGCTCTGCGCGTGGCCGACCTGGGGCTTATCGTCTGCTCGGCCAAAAGCGGCGTGAACGTCGGCGCGGAGAAGGCTTGGCGTTATGTCAGCGACCGCAAACTGCCCCGCATGTTCTACGTGTCCAAGCTGGACGAGGAAAACGCCGACTTTTTCAAGTCGTACGAGGCCTTAAAGGCCGCCTTTGGCAACAGCGTGTGTCCGCTTGTGGTGCCCGTGCTGGATAACGGCAAAACCGTTGGTTTGATTGACATAGCAAGCAAAAAGGCGTTCAAGTTCGCGGGGGGCAAGTCCGAAAAAATGGAACTGCCCGCCTCGATGGCCGCGCAGGTTGACGACCTTTACAACGAGCTGGCCGAGCATGTTGCCGAGACGGACGAGGGTCTTATGGAACGCTTTTTCGACGGCGAACACTTCACCACCGATGAGATTATCAAGGGCATGTCGGCGGGTATCGCGGACGGGACAATCGCGCCCGTGCTGTGCGGCTCGGCGTTGACCATGCTGGGCAACCCGGAGCTATTATTCGCGCTTACCAAGTACGCGCCGCCCCCCAAGGCCGACCCCAAGGCTCCCGCCGCCGCCATCGTCTTCAAGACGCAAATCGACCAGTTCGGGCGGCTGTCGTTCTTTAAAGTCGAATCCGGCAGTGTCCGCGAGGGTTCCGCGCTTATCAACGCCCGCACGGGGCAATCCGAAAAGATCGGCGCGCTGTCGGTCGTGCGCGGCAAGAAGACCATCAAAACGGACGAGATTATCGCGGGCGACATCGGCGTTGTGGCCAAGCTTGTGTCAACCAAAACCGGCGACACACTGCGTGCCGCAAACTCCGACGTTGTTCTGCCCGGCATTGAATACCCCGCGCCGTGCTACAGCTTGGCGTTTTCGCCCAAGGTCAAGGGCGGCGAGGAAAAAATCGCCACGGGCTTGCACCGCATGTCCGAGGAGGACTTGACCTACGTCATGGTAAACAACCCCGAAACTCATCAGTTGGTGGTGTCGGGTCAGGGCGACATACACATCGACGTGCTATGCTCCCGCCTGAAAAACAAATACGGCGTAGAGGTTGAAACCCTAGAGCCGCAGGTGCCTTACCGCGAGAAGATTCGCAAAAAGGTCAAGGTGCAGGGCCGCCACAAGAAGCAGTCCGGCGGACACGGCCAGTTCGGCGATGTGTGGATCGAGTTCGAGCCGGGTACCTCTGAAGACTTGCAGTTCTCTGAAAAAATCTTCGGCGGAAGCGTGCCGAAAAACTTCCACCCCGCCGTTGAAAAAGGCCTGCGCGACCGTATATCCAAGGGCGTTTTGGCGGGCTACCCCGTGGTCTACCTGAAAGCCACGCTGGTTGACGGCTCGTACCACGATGTTGACAGCTCCGAGATGGCTTTCAAAACGGCGGCGGGTATCGCCTACAAAAACGGACTGCCGCAGGCAAGCCCGGTGTTGCTGGAGCCTATCGGCTCGCTTAAGGTCAGTATCCCGGACAGCTATACGGGCGATATTATGGGCGACCTTAACAAGCGGCGCGGGCGCGTTATGGGCATGAATCCCGGCAACAGCGGCGGCACGGTGGTCGAGGCCGAGGTGCCTATGTCCGAAATGCACACCTACGCCATCGACCTGCGCTCCATGACGCAGGGACGCGGCTCTTTCACGCTGGAATTCGAGCGTTACGACGAGGCGCCCGCGCCGGTACAGCAGAAGGTCATCGAAGAAGCAAAGGCCAGGCTTGAAGCGGATGACGAATAAGTTACGGGCGTTTCGCTGGGATAAGTTCATATTCGCGTTTCTGTTCATCAGCCCCTGCCTGGATATCGTCAACGGGTTTTTGCTGTGGCTGGCAAAGCTGTACCCCTCTGTCGCCAAAATCGCGTCGCTTCCGATAACGCCGTCTTTAGCTGTGCGGCTGTGCTTTTTGGGGCTTGTATTCGTCTACGCGCTGTTGTTTTGGGAGCGGCGGGCGATTGTTACGGCTACGTGGCTGGTGGCGATATGCGCCATCAGCTCCGCCATCGCGGGTCTGTGGTTTGTGGGGCGGTACAATATATTCGTGGACTTTCAGTACATGGCGCGTTACCTGTATAACATTATAATGTTGCTTGTCGTGCCGGCCTGCTTAACGCGGCGCGGCGAGCTTCCCCCGCGTGACGTTGTGAAGTCACTGCAAAAGGTGTTTACATGGTCGGCTATCGTTATCGGCGGTTCGATAATCTTCTGCTATCTGTTCACGGTTATAACGCCGCTTAATCTGGGCTTTGTTATCGCCGACCGCTTCGGGCCGCGCGGCTACAGCGGCTTTTATAACGCCGGCAACGAGGCCGCCGCTATGCTGACACTGGTGTTCCCCATATGCATTTACAACGTACTTACCTGCGAAAATCTAAAAAAATCTTGGATAACCTTGCTTGCCCCCGCCTTGGCCGCAAACGCCATGTTTTTGCTTGGTACCAAAACCGCCCTGATGGGTATGGCCATGGGGCTTGTCGGCACCTGCGCCTATTTCTGCGTGACCAATATCAAAAAAATATGGCGGCCTATGGCGTTGCTGTTCGGCGCGCTTATACTGATGTTCGCGTTGCTGTCGGCCTTTGGATTACTTCAAACCCTTGCAAAATCCGGTTCCTCGATGGGCAACATAACCTCCGAAAGTATCGACGACCAAGAGATTATAGAAAAGCTGGACGGCATGGACAACGAAGAAAAAAAGCAGGGGCTTATCGAATACCTCGAGGCCCCGCCCATAGTGCGGCTGTTACTTAGCGGGCGGCATGTCTACTTCATGCACACGGGCAAGGCTTGGATCGAGGGCGGCCCGCTGTCTTGGTTTTTCGGCGTAGGGCGCAGTTCGCAGGGTCACACGGTCGAGATGGATTTGTTTGAAATCCTCTTCTATTACGGCATTATCGGCGCAATCATCATGCTTGCGCCGCTGATTTACTTCCTGCGGCGGGTGTGGCTTAACTTTTGGCGCAACCGCAAATCCGCGCTGGCGTTCTGCGTGTTGCTGTGCGTGATGATGGGGCTGTTCTCGTCGGTAATCGCGGGGCATGTGCTGTTCACCGTAACAGGCGGATTCTACTTCGCGCTGGTCATAATCGCGGGGGAGCTGTATTTTTCAAAGTCTCAACCCACATAACGCTTGTTGTACTCAAACATAGTTTTCCCGCCGCGCATCGGGCGCAACGCTCCCCTCTGTGCCAGCGAGAACATGGCGGTGTAGACCTCCGCTTCCGTGGTGCGCAGGTTGCAGGCCACAATATGTACGTGATAGCTTAAAAACCGGCGCACCCCGAAGCGCGACATGCGGCGCAACTCGCTATTAACTTTTTGCTCCATCACCGACATCTCGCACCTCCCATGCTCAGGTTTTTGAAGCGTCGTTCCTCCATGCTTCCCAAATATCCGGTTGATAGCCCACCGTGGCCCGCCGCCCGTTTCGGACGACGGGCGTTTTCACGTAGCCCTCGCCGTCCAGCAAATTGCTTTCGCCGACAGCGTTTGCCGCGCTTTTGTACTCCCCTGCGGACATGCCGTAGCGTTCCATGTCCACGTATTGGAACTTAACGCGGCGTTCCTTGAACCAACGCTGCGCCTTTTTCGTGTCAAAACACTTTGAGGATCCGAAAATCTGAATGTTCATGTCTTAGAACCTGTTCTCATAGACGTTTAAGCAAGATATGCAAATGAGAAATCACCAGCATATTTTTCTCGGAAGCCGTCTTAACCTCGTAGTCTTTGGAAAGGCGGCGCGAGTGGTTTAGCCAAGAAAA
>BNZR01000005.1 GCA_026001245.1 Clostridia bacterium | reverse complement strand
CATCGCGCTGAACGTCTCGCGTTTTACCCCTGTTATGCGACGAAACTTTTCGTCAGCATATTCCGCTATCTTTTCATATTTCATATCTCTATTTTACCATGTTTCCCTTAATTTCGCAAGAGGTCTAATGATGAAAAAGTTCGTAGCGGCCAACCCGGATTGCCGTGCGTTGTCTCCGCATTGCCTGCGGCACACCTACGCCACATTAGCCCTATCCGGTGGCGCGGACATTCGCACGGTGCAGGAGTTGCTTGGACATGAAAATATAAGCACGACCGCCATATACACCCACCCGGATTTTTCCTCCAAGCAAAACGCGGCAGACGGGGTATTAAGGCTCTTAGCGCAAGACACCAAACAAGACACCATGCTCATAAAAGCTAATAAAAGCTCGATAAAAGCCACTTGAAAAGGTTGCGAAAACGGTTATAAAGATAGCGAAAACCCTTGAATCACAAGAGATTCAAGGGTTTGATTTATAAATAGTTACCTTGCTTTCGCGGACGTTAATCCCGTCGTACCCCGGTTGCCTGTTTATCCATTTGCGGAGTTCAGCGGAGATTTCAATGTAGTTGTAGTCCATCGTCACATCTCCTCCATTTTGCCGAAACTGCGTCCAACGCTCGCCTCGGCGATTATCGGTACGTCAAAGTCAGGGAACGGCTGTGCTTCCATGCAATCTTTGATAAAGCTGACCGCTTCCGACCCCTTGCCCTCCGGCAATTCAAACACAAGCTCATAGTGGATTTGTAACAATGGCCGGAGCCACGGACGTTCGGGCAATGCCCACACTAAACTGGCTCGGCAAGGACAAAGTCGTGAACCACCACCAAAAAGTGCCGTACCGCATACTTGAACCGCAGTACACTTACGGTGACAGCGACACCGGCAATATGCTCATACACGGCGACAACCTTGACGCGCTCAAAGCATTGTTGCCGCGCTACGAGGGGCGCATTAAGTGCATATACATCGAAATAATAACTTCGTCTTTGATACAATTTAAGGTTTCATCAGGAGTTGAGGAAAAGGGGTGTGCAAAATTCCTAAGGGGTGTGCAACTGGTGGCGGCGTAGGGTTTGCCGATGTTGCCCATAAAATAGGTGAAAATGAAATTCACAATCAACAAATCTCATCAAAGAATGGAGGTCGGACAGATGTTTAACCGTAATAAACGAATATCGCAAAGAGCGAGCGCGTGCTGAAGTTTAAGATGGATAAGTTGCGTAGTTATGGCGCGTTGAAGAAAGAAAGTCAGGCGGAGGTGCGGGAGATTGTTGATTTTCTTGTTCAAGAGGGTTATATTGAGGTTACAAATAGCGAATATCCTGTGGCGAAGCTCACGGAGTTTTCTAAGTCGGTGGAAAGTGTGACTATGAAACGGCGCGAGTTGCCTGTAGTCGCGGAAGAAAAGACGACTGCGCCTGTGAGTTACGCTGAATCACAGCTTTTACTTGCGCGGCTCAAGGCTCTGCGCTTGGAGATTGCCAGAGAGCAGGACGTTCCGGCGTTTGTCATTTTCTCCGATGCTACGCTTGCGGATATGTGTGCTAAGAAACCGCGAACTGATGACGAGTTTTTGCGTGTGTCCGGGGTCGGGCGGGTTAAGTTGGAGCGGTATGGGACGCGGTTCTTGCAAGCGCTACGTCAATGAAAATTTAGCTTGCAATCCGCGCCGTTAAATGGTATAATAGGTTCATAGAGAGTTGGTGATGTGATTGCAATACGATTTGGACGTACAGCGGCTTTTCGGCATGATGTCCGATGACAACAAAATAGACTGCATTAACTTCATCTTCGGTAGCAATATCCCGCATGGTTCAAAAGTAGTGTGGCTCAATCGCAAGTCGGTGGAAAACAGCACACTGGAAGCTGATATCGTTCTTCAAATCGGCGACGACACTTATCACATGGAAGTCGAATCAAACTTCAAAGACACGACCATCGGAATCCGAATATTAAAGTATGGAGTGCGAATCGGCGGGCAACATGGAGATAAGCGTGATGTTGAAATCAGACTGCCGCAACAAGTCGTAGTGTACTTGCGGACACCTCCAAAGCCTTGGCACACGCTGACAACAACGCTAGTGTTGCCGGACAGTCAGAAAGTCACCTACGAGGTGCCGTGCAAATACGTGTCAGAGCTTGCCGGTGCGGAGTTAGTGCAACAAGCGTTCGTGTTTGCGCCTGCTATGTTGGTTGACCTCATTGGGAAGAAAGGCAGTAGCGAGGTTGCCGCTGAGAGCTTTACACTTATCAAGTCGAACGCGGATAAGATGTTGGATGAGCGGAGAATCTCCGGCAGCATCTATAAGCAGATTTTAGAAACCACAGCGGAGTATGCCGGTGAAGTTGTTCAGAAAGATGAAACAATTGACGACAAAGGGAAGGAGTGGGATAAAATCATGGAAGCGGTAGGATACGTGGAACCGGGCGTTCGCCTCGCTCAGAGACTTGATATGTGGGCAGAGGAGAGCATTAGAGCACATGGCGAGGCATGCGGTGAAGCACGCGGTGCAGCGTGGGGGTTGTCGAGAGGGGCTCGTATAGCCTCGCGTCTCGCCAGAGGCAGAACTCCAGAGCAAGTTGCCACAGAGTTGGGTGTGTCTGTGGAACGAGTGCTTGATATTGCCAAGGAGATTGAGCAGGACTAGCTAAACACTAACGCGCCGCACGGATGTCTTGGCCGAGACTTCCGTGCGGCTTAAATTTATCTCATATCGACTATTGACTTTGTTTGCCGAATCGTGTAGAATATAGGCGAAATAACAAACAAAGGATTGTTCATCATGATTGAAGATTTGCAAATACGCCAACTGCCCATAACCGACTTTGTGCCGTTCGCCAACCATCCGTTCAAGTTGTATGAAGGTAAACGGCTTGATGATATGGTGGAAAGCGTCAATGCTAATGGTATACTTGTGCCGATTGTCGTTCGTCCGCTTGGTGACCGATACGAAATACTCAGCGGCCATAACCGTGTCGAGGCGGCGGAGGCAGCGGAACTCGAAACTGTTCCGGCGGTCGTGCGTGAGGGATTGTCTGACGAAGATGCTCTGCTCATCGTCACCGAGACGAATCTCATTCAACGTAGCTTTACGTATATGAAGCACAGCGAACGCGCCGTAGTCATCGCCACACATTACAATGCAATGAAGTTGAAGTCGGGATACCGTTCGGATTTGCTTCAAGAAATTGAAGAGTTAACCTCGGTTCCACTGGAACCGAGGTTGTGGACACGTGACAGGTTGGGCGGCGAGTACGGACTGTCAAAGGCTACAATCACGCGATATTTGCGTGTGAACGAGTTGATAGATGGATTTAAGACAATACTAGACGATGGGGAAATCGCAATGCGGGCGGCGGTATCGCTGTCGTATTTGCGCGATGTTGACCAAGGGCTTGTGTATGACATGTTAAAAGAGCCTAATGCCAAGTTAACAATGAAAGTTGCAGAGGAACTGCGGCAAAAGGCTACTATCGGTAGATTGGATGCTGAAGAGGTTTCGCGGTTGCTTACTGGAGAGCAATCCGAAGTCAAGTCGATAAAGATTAAGATAAGCGGCGATGTTGTCTCTCGGTACTTTGGGGACGCGCGAAATCCGCAAGAAGTCGAGGATGTTGTTGCTAAGGCGATTGAGGAGTGGTTTTCGAACAACTGAACTGTTGAAAAACATAAATATAACCGCACATTTCGCTTTGAAATGTGCGGTTATATTTATCTTGACTTATTCATGTCCTTGCCCCATACTACGATACTGACTGCGGTCAAATATCAGAGAAAGAGGGCGTAAAATATGATAGTTATAACTGCGGAGTTCCTTGCGGACTTCGCGCACCATCTCAAACTTGCCGAGAAATCGGAGGCAACCATCCCAGCATGACGGCGCAAGCACTCGTTGGATTGCTAAAAACGATGCACCTGTCCGTTCGTCGTTCTGAAGGGAATGTATTGGTCAACGCTGAATTGAAGCGGTAATTCTATGTATCACTTGTTACACAAGTGTCACCGTATGAACGGGATGCCGCTTTATATATGGGCTTTTGGAGTGACACTTTGGTGTAAATGTCTATCATCAATGTATCACTGATTAATAAGAAGCTGCGGATGTGGGCGCATGAAAACTGATACTTAGTGATATTTGAAGTGTTGGATATGTCATTATTTTGATAGTATTTCACAGATTTGTCGGCAAGGGTAATCAGACCGTAAACTGGCACATCCTTGCCGCCGCTCTCTGGCAAAAAGCCATAAAACGCCATCTTTTTATCGCCGTCACAGAAAGACACTGAATTAACGCCGGCAAGAGCTGTCCCCGAAATACTGAAAATCGTTTCAGACTTGCCGCTTGTTATATCAAAACAAATAATTTTTCCACTACTTCCCGCAGGAGCGATTATCTTGTTTCCGTCAGACGAATAGTTGATTTGCTCTACGGAAATCCTAGGGTGGATGAATGTGTGAACGTTCGGGGTAAAGAAAAAGCCCATGCTGCGACACGATTGCCGTAGCATGGGTTTTTGGGGGTCTATTAGTTATTATGGAACTAAATTAAAAAGTGTCCTTTCGTAATAGTGACTAAGAGCGTGAGCCGATTTGCGCGGAACACGGTTGTATTCTTTTGTTATCGACCCTTTTTAGAAAGCCCGTGATTGCCGTTTTTACTCGGCTATCACGGGCTTTCTAAAAATATGGGTTCGTGTCTTGGGATGCCTGATGGCAAAGTTACAATGAAATGATAACTTGCATACCCCTGCACACCCCAGATGGCTCAAATCGTTAAATTTGAACACCCACGATCATTAAATTTGCGTACCCCTTTTGGGGGTATCAGTCGCTTGCAAAGCAAAAAAGTGTGATTCTATCGTTTCAGACTGTTTAGCCACGCGACCGCTTTTTCGCTAATGCTGTTATAGTCACCAGAAGATGGAATTTCGGCTTCAATCCACCACTCTTGATGCGCATCTGAAAAACGAACAAACTTCAAGGCGTTCTCGTAATAACTTGAAAAACGCGAGTCTGTATCCATCTTGCGAAGTACATCTCGTATATCTTCCTTGTAATGCTCTCTCCAGTGTCTTGGCCAATCTACAACAAATGGCGAGAGAAACATAGCGTTTTTATGCTCTTTCTTAACGTGTCTGTGATACGGCAAAAAAGTCTTACAATCCCAATGTAGCCCTTTGCGAAATGAATCACCATACGCAAATCCGATCCAATTCTGTGCGTTTTCGCCTCTCGCACTCTCTACAATTGGCTGACCGACATATATAAGTTTTTCATCGTCCATAATCGCTTCACCCGAGGATATGCACCCCCTAAGTGGTATCTGCATTTCTAATGCGCGACAAAAGACGTCTTGACAAATTTCAACTAATTTATGAATGCTGGACAAATGATTTATTGTCCAGAACATAAAGGTATCGCTAAAATAGGCATGGTGAATAATATCGATAAATGAGTCGTACCAGTGGTCAGTTGAATGGACTTTTTCCGTGATTGAAAGAACGTCGAAACTGACACTATCATAGGTGGAAGACGCAATGTTTGCAAAGGTATTATAGAATTCCCAAATTTCATCGATATTATTAGAATCTAAATGACTCGATACTCCCAGAATATCAAAAATGCACACCGTGATAGGCTCTGCAACTGCAATAGGTTTCTCTTGTTCCATAAATCGCCCTCCTCCTGTTTTTATAATATACAACTGCTTTTAGCCAAACTGCGGTGGATTTGTTAAGTTTGCTGCTTTTGCTTTTTTCTTAATTCTTGTTGCGGGGGCAATATAAGTTGGAACATCAAACTCATCAATTTCTTTAAGTTCTCTATCCGAAACATCTTCAATGTTTCTCCCCGACAATCTTGTTGCGTGACTAATTCTTGCTTTTTCAAACAGATTTCTAACTTCTCGTCCATTTGCAAATTTTGCATCCATACCCGTCCTCCGTTTGTAACGAGTGCAAAAAGCTAATCGTGCTTGATAATATTCCAGCACTTTTTGATCAGCAGCGTATGATGAGTAGTAATTAAATTGGGAACAAAAACAATTCCATATAGCAAGGCACTCATCTGGTGTATAATCAGGAAAATCAACCCAGATATTAAAACGAGAACGAATACCAGCATTAATAGAAAGTAATGCTTCTAATTGTTCTTTATACCCAGCAATGATAACAACTACATCATCCCGATTATCTTCCATGACTTTTGCTATAGTTTCCATTGCTCTTATTCCAAAATTGTCATTTTCTCGATTGTCACCAAGCTCATATGCCTCATCTACAAACAACACTCCACCTTTTGATCTATTGATAACAGCGATAGCTTTATCTTCAGTTTGTCCGATGTATTTTGCAACCAACCCGCTTCTGTCGACTTCAACAACTTGACCGGACGATAATAACCCGATGTTTTTGTATATTTGTCCGATAAGCCTGGCAACAGTAGTTTTTCCGGTGCCGGGATTGCCAGTAAACACCATGTGCAAACTCATTGAGTCTCTTGTTGCATCGTTTGTAATGCTCCGCTTCTGTCTTTCGTTTTTTATTTTTGAAAACGCATCTAATCCAAATATTTCTTTTTTTACCGTCGTTAACCCAACCAACGTATTTAGGGGATTGCGATTATCGTCATCGTCAACTGTATTTGGCTTAACATCATATGGTTTTTTTGCTTTTTCAATAATAATATAATTATTTTTTTCGTTAAGTGAAATAGAAAATTCATCACAATTGTGAAGGTCATCATTCGTAAAAATGAACGCAAATCGCTGTAAATATTTCTTTAAATTGTTTTTCATCAATTTCTTGCCGAAGAAAGGTGCAAAACTAATAAGAGGATACGGTGGTGCCTGCGCCTTATTTCTTTGGAGAATTTCCCTTGCACCAGCAAGTCGCCCATCAACATCGCTGTCAGGGTTGATTTCTGAAGCCTCATAGTTAGATCTGAGATAATTATACACTACGCATTTTGCTAATCTGTGTTTAATTAAAGGATTAAAAATGCACCACCATAAAAATCCATCAGCACCACCAAGCGAAAACTTCTTTGTTTCCAATGGCCCAAATGAGCATCCAAAAATGTGTATTTCTGATGGTTGATACCCATTCAGCACGCCATAGCCCACCTCGTTAAGAATTTCACTATAGCTGTTGCATCTGTTGGCTTTAACAAAATCATTTCTAAAGCTTTTATTTAGAAAAAACTTAATGTTTCTGATTTGTAACGCCGAGGCCACACCCATAACTGTGTTGCCTTTTTCTGCTTCTCCATGCAGGTAGAAAAACCGAGGTGTAGCGTTCGGAAACAACGCAGTAATAAAATTTTCAAAATTATGAGTAAAATTCAAAACAAAAAAAACATCATTATGCACATCTGCTTTTGAAAAAAATGACTTCGCATTGCTATATAAATCAACTCTCTGGTTTGGACTACCAGCTATTGAATTCTCTATTATTTTTTCCAGTTCAAGATAAATGTCACTTTCCGGGACTATTGCACTTTGCGAATTTACTACAATACTCGCAATATTATTAATTGTACGAGTAATAAATTTTCTTGTTTCAAAAGACGGCTTTTTGTTTGAAGAAGGATCATGTAGAACTTTTGCAATCATGTCAACTAATTCAAGATATTGGTTTAACCTATTATGTATGTCTGCTGCAAAAGCTCGAAATTCTTCGATTTTGGTAAATTCACGAGTTATATCTCCAAGTTTCCTTTCTAAGTCACTCCAAAGAATCTTACTGCTGTCGTAATCGCGCTCACGGGCAAGTCTATCGCGAAACTTCTCTATAACTTGTCGGTGTTTTGATACCGACTTTGTGTGAGTTAGATAGAACTCAAAAAAAACCATGTAAGAAGTTGGCAATTGGCAAGAGGAATCGAAGCCGTTGCCTATTATCCACAGTCGATGATAGGCTTCGCTTTTTACATAATCTTCTTTCATGGAATTCACATAGTATTTAATCTCGCCAAAAAAATTCTTAATTGTTTGGGCTGCTCTATTCCTCATCGTTTCATCTCCCTCCATACAGAACGCAACTTGAAGCCTGACTGCTGTGAAGTGCTTTAGGCGTTCTGTATCTATAATTCAGGATTCTTTAATAGGACAAAAATTGTTTCATTGTTTTGGTAATCTTCAATGTTCTCTCGTAGCAAAAATAAGCCATAATCTTCTCCTGCTTTCATGCTACATACTACAGCAACCTCTCTGCCAATATCGACATTCGATAACATTTTTGCTGCGACCGCTGTGTTTTCAACAACAATGCTTTTGTAGTCCTTAAATATCACTTGTAAGCTGTTCTTAGTCTGAGATAAGGCTTGAATGTGAGAAGCAACAGCTTTAATGTCTTGTGAAAAGACATGTTCATCCTTTACAAATAGACACTGATGAACTGGAATAGATATGTATGCAACAGCTTCAAGCAGGCAACATTTCATCGCTTCAGCTGACTCAATTACCAATCCAGCAATCGAATTATTTACGGCAACGATGCCATAATCAATATCATTATGTTTAAGTCTTGAGATAACATTCTCTGAATTAATCAGCGGAACCAGTTCGGCAGAGCTTAAAGACATTTTTTCAAGAAAGCGCATAGCAGCGTTTTCGTTGTGGCTTCCGACAATTCCTTGATACCCTATCTTCATACGTCCCATCCTTCCCATGTTAAGTTAAAATAATGCTGGATTGATTATAAATAATCGTTGTTTTGCAATCTGTTGAATTCTTCCTGTGTAATTCGAAGATAATCGATTTTTCCCATCTCTCCAGTAGTTTGTCCAGAATACCAACTGGTCATTTTGTTGATAACAGCCTCTGGGTGCTTTACATCCCACTCTAATACTACAACTCCGCCAAGATTGATATCCCTGTTAACACCATCTGGGTTTTCATACCAATAAACTACACTCCCAGTATGTTCCCAAGCGTTTGTTACAACAACCTTAGTGCTATGAAACCATAAGACTGTCGATTTATCACAAATCCAACCTTTGAAATACAAAGTATCACCGACTTGTGTAACTTGAACTATCCTTGGAGTATCATACCTTTGCTCCAGCGTGGAATCATCAAGATTTCTTGGAAAACTATAATACTTCCAATAGCCAACAATACCTCTATAACGCGCAAAATGCCTAACTTTTTTTGAAGTGATGACCATAAATAACACTGTTGCTTCACCACCTATTGTTAATGCTAAATCAAATATATCAGCATTAAAATAGCTCCCAATAATTAAAGAAATGAATATGGCCGCAACAAAAAATATCCTTGTTAAGTATCCAATCCCAGCATCACAAAATAGACTGTGGAAAAACCGATCAATTATTCGAGGCTTGGTAAGTCCCGAATAGCCAATTTCAGACATTTTGTAGAGTCTAAATTCTGTCTGATTATTATTGCTATCCTCAATATTGTCTTCAATCAGTGTTAAACCATAGTATTCCCCAGCGTTTTTTCGACACACAACCGCCGAAGAACTTGGCAACGATCCTTCAGAAAGTTTTTTGGCAGCAAGTGCTGTATCTGCGATTTCAATTTTTTTGATTGATTCTCCAAAAATACGTTGAAGGCTTTTTTCGGTCTGCTTTAAGGCTTGAACATGCGAAGCCACAGAGGTGATATCTTCAAAGCTGATGCTTGCATCTTTTTTAAACAAGCTTTGATGTATGGGTACAACTTCTGTAGCAACTATCTCAATATATTCTGTTTTTATCATATCGAAAGTTTCTTGAACTGTTCCGCCAATTGAATTTTTAACTGCTAAAACACCGTAATCAATCTCTTTGCGTTTTAGTTGCCCAATCACATTGAGGGATGAAGTCAAGGGGACAAATACAGGCTCGTGAATTTGCATCCTTTCGGCCAAAACTTTTGCAACATATTCGGAATTGCTTCCTACTATGCCCTGATAGCCAATTTTCATAATGTAGTCTCCTTCGATTTCATCTCCATGATATCCGTAATATCGCAGTCAAGCGATTTGCAGATTTTCAGCAAGACATCCGTCGTGATATTCTCGCCTTTGCCGAGCTTTGCGATTGAGGCTGTGCTAACCCCGGAAACTCGCCTTAAATCCTTCTTATTCATTCCCTTATCAATCAGTAGCTTCCATAACTTGTTGTAACATATAGCCATTTACCCACCTCTATTTCCTGCGCACAGCGGTTCTCAAACGAACCAATTACATTATAACACAAAAATCTTCCGATTTCAACATTAAGTTTGCGTTTGCAGAAATTTATTTCAGCAATCGTTACACCCCGAATTGTTTAGCGGCAGTATTCCCAATAAAAGCGATTGTTTCTTCCTTGAACTTTGTCTCAATCGCCGTCTGCAAGATGTATTTCACATAATGGTCAACATCAACGTCCTCAATTAGGCTGAGCAAGGTCGGAACGAAGTTATCTACCGGTATCACGTTGATCAAGAAACCCTTGGCTTGATATTCCCTCAAACAAGACTTTATCTGACGTGGGTCATAATAAACAGACCGACCAGCGATGAAGTGCATTTGAGTTTTCCCAGCGGCTAAGACCTTGTCAGCGGCATGTCGAATGTCGTGGTCGGTGAATGTCTTATGCTTCAGTTCGTTGCAAATAAAAAGTGAGCCGCTCTTGTAAATGTCTAAGTCGCTGACTTCTTTGCTCGAAGCACCACTCTGGTTGACAGGATGAACCTCGACAACATATTCATCGTAGATGCCGCCCATATACAATTCATATAGACCGGCAATTACAAGGGTCAGTATCTCTCCCTCAAAATTTTCAAACAGCAAATAATCAATGAATCCGTATAGTTTCGCAGCGTTGGAGTCAAGTGCCGAAATATCAAAACTTGTCAGTGCCTCTTTCTTTGCTTTGACGACCAACAGTTTCTGAAATGCATAGACGAGTCCGTCATACGCCGCTTCTGCACTTGTGATTTCCGGCAGTCCATCAACCAGAGCATAAAGGATTTGCTGGTCACTCCCACGACGGACAGCGTTGCTTTTACTGAGTTCCGGGAATCTTGCGGGCTTGTTCAAATATGGCTCGTTTGAGCCGCCGAGGGCTTTCCCGAGTTCTATCATCTCGAATTTGACGATGACTCCGTGGCACACGCTTCTGGCATCATATGCGCCGGGAAGTGTTGAACCCGCTTGCAGAGTCAACGGATTAACACTCGCATCGGTGGCTTTTGCCGCAAGAGCGGTGACGAGTATATACTTGTAGGTTAGGTGCGTGTTGTCCAAAACGAAATCAATAAGTGCTTTGGATTTACACGGGTGTTCACCTGATTTTTTTGCATCCTCTAACGCTCGATAAAGGGTATCTTTCACATCACTAATTCGCATTTATGTTGTCCTCCTCAATAAAAGAATTTTAGCACGGCTTCAGCTACGCACTGCGCCAATTTACACGGTACTGCGTTGCCGATTTGCGTGTATACGGCAGATTTTGTACCACAGAATTTATAATCGGGTGGGAATGACTGTATCGCCGCTGATTCCACAATCGTAAGCCTACGAAGCTGTTCAGGAGCGGGAGCATAACACGCTTCTTCAGCGTTTTCCCACAGTCTTGCATGGTAGCTTTTTATCCAGTCCGTGGCTGAGGAATCCTGCAACACCTCATCATCCACGATTGGCGTTTTGTTGCCACCCATAGAAGCCGGAAGCGTAGTGGAAACAGAATCAAGATTTAGCGGTCGTCCCATACCGTTGAAAATCATACCTGCATATGGGCTTCTGCGCATGACCGGGTTGGCGGCTAAAGTGATTTTAGCCGTACAGGTCAGTGGATTTTCATCGCTACCCGCAGGTTGTAATGTTGCAAACAGTTGTCGCAACGTCTTAGGCTTTTGCTTAAGGCTACTTAGCTCTTTGCCAAAAGCGATAGAGTCATATGGCTTTTTACTGCCAATAAAGAACACCCTCTCGCGGTTTTGGGAAACTCCAAATTCGGCAGCATTCACAAGAAAATAGTCGCAATAATAACCCATTGCCCTTGCTCGGTCAAGAAACCGCTCACGGATGTGCTGCCACTTTTCCAAGGCTCCGAGAGCCTTGACATTCTCCATGACAAACAATTGCGGCTGCACACGCTTGACCACATCAAGGAAAGTCCATATCAATTTGCTGCGTTCGTCATCGGGATCCATTTTTCCAGCAACAGAGAAGCCCTGACAGGGCGGTCCCCCAAAAACAATGTCCGCTTTGCCTTCTGCAAAAGCATCCAAGTGTTCATTGATGTCACCACGCAACAACTCTGTATCAGGGTGATTGGCGGCATAAGTATCACAAGCATAGGGAATTAACTCGTTAGCCATGATGACTTCAATCCCAGCTTTTGTAAAGCCAACATCCATGCCACCAGCACCAGTGAAAAGCGAAATCCCTCTCGGAGCCGTCGTTAGACCGACTATGGGTGCGGCATGTTTATGTGCGTCGTTTGGTTCTTTACTCGCATATTCTATGTCCCACAGTGCAATCTGCGGAGAAGTTTGAGCCTTCTGCGTTAGTACCATTAGAACCACCTCGTTTCTTTAAGTAATCTTTCCGTGCTTGACAAGGGACGACTAAGCCCCTTTATTTCCTTTATCATGTCGACTCATCAACCCCCATCATCATGCTATAATGTTGTTCCTGTTTTAAGGCTTTGAAGATGAGCTTGAAAACCTCTTTGTATTGGGCAATATCTGTGCAATCATCAACATAATGCAAGCCATCGCCTATACCGGCGGCGTGTGAGCCAAGATAAGAAAGCATTGCAGTAGCCAAGTGAAATTTTGTTAAATCCTCTTGACCGTTCGGAAGAATGGTTACAAAGTCATCTCTATTGTCACTCATCACCCGTTGGTGGATGTTATCGCCGTTATATCCGCATATTTGCAAGAAGTAATAATCCAAAATGCGGAAAATTACATTCAGCAGCGGAATTGCCGTATCAACTTCCTTGAATTCACCCCACAAAGCGGCATACGAATTTTGTACGGGGTTTAGATTTTCCATCTCGGTATCTTTCTCAAAGGGGAATTTCTTTTTTCGCAAAGATTGATAGTCGAAACATTACCAGCCTTTTTTACAACAAAAAATGATACGCACTCATAATGTGGCACTTTGTTGTATGTAATTACCTTGTGAAAGTATGCGTTATGGGTTAGCACGAAAAGCTGCTTAATGTGGTCTCCCGGCACGGGTCTGCCCTCGTATCGCATATTGTTGTGACACACCTCAATCATTTCACGCACCAGTGTGCTGACGATAAAGAGAACGCTACTGTCCATGCTGGACACAGGGTCATCAATCACGACGATTTTAGGCTTGCCGAGGTCATCACGGTCTTGTCCACCGCGAACGCTGTGGTAGAAATATAGGAACGCTATGAAATTCCGCTCACCTTCGCTGAGATTTTCGGCAGGGATACCATTTTCGCGGACAACCGCATATGTGCCTTCTTGCGCTGCATTTTCTTGTAGGTGAAAGCCTTGGAATCCTGAATCACGAAGACGGTTGTTGATGTCGGTGATGGTCTGCACGGTGCTTATGATGCGACCATTCAACTCACCGATTTCCGTTTGGAGCGACCGAAGAATTGGTCTGTCAGTAGTAATCTGCTGTGACAGAGCATTAATTTCTTTATCCAGCGTTGAAAGGCTGTCATGGTAACGGGAGACCTCGTCTTTCAACATGAAAGCGAGTAGTTCCCATACCATTCGCTTGCATTCAGCTTTTTTGGCGGTCTTGGTGCGTACTACTTCGTTATTCTTATCAATCTGCTGGTTAAAGGTCACCATGATTTCATTCAGTTCTGTGCGCAAAGTTTTAACGTCATCCAATGTGACTACAGAGGAAGGTTCTTTGATTTTGTCGGCAATTCGCTGAAGGTTAATGTTGATGGCTTGCTCCAGCAAAGCGATTTTGTCCTTGTATTCGGTCAGCTTGGCTGAATCGAGTTTGGGAAACGAGTCTTGCAAATTCGCTTTCAACACATCAATGAACGCAAGCATGTCGCTTGCGTAATCCTCTTTGAATCGAAGAAGGTCGTCAATGTCACGTTGGTACTGCTCATCAAAGCATGAAGCGATATTTTCCTCAAAACTATCCGGCAAAACACGCTGACAATAGGGGCATTTTCCATCGGGTGTGTCAGCAAAGTGTTCATGACCTTGACGCACCCAGTTTGTTGCATCTATGACCTTTATAAACTCGGCAAACGGCGAATCTCCGCTGCTGGTGATTATTTTGCTAAGCAGAGAATTACCGTTTGAGCCTTTCAAGCGAGTAACGCCCTCCAAAAGTGTAAAGCCGTTATACTCTCGTGCATTTGGGTCGTAGGCAGTTTCGTAGAGCGTTTGCAGTGCGGCAAGGTCATGCGAAGCCGGAGTACCAGTCCGCAAAATCTCCTCCGTGAACGTTGCTTTTTGCTTGCGTCCAACTTGTGTTTCAGAAAAGCTCTCGCGCACGGTTTTTGTTTTATCCCAGCATGTTCCTTGTAGCGAAGCCAGCAAAGTGGTTTTTGCGGATTCTTTGCGTCCTCTGTCGGTGGTTGCGGTTGAGATTCTAACATCAACCTCATCTTTTTTGCGAGTCGCTTCCTCTATCTGATTCTGAATCTCGACGTTTTCCTCGCCAATGGTGTAAACGCCGGGTAAATCGCCATAGTTTTTCAAGGTGCGGTCGATGTAATCCTGATTATAAACCAGCACGCTATACGCATCAAAAGACTTTCCTTGTTCCCAAGTCAAACCTTCATTGGCGGCGATGGCACGTGATATTGTAGATTTTCCCGTTCCATTATTGCCAAAAAAGAAGTTAATAAGAGTTGGCGCAACGGTTTCACCGTGGAAAGTTGCAGCGTTGAGCGTGATTTTTTCAATTGCTACATTGATTTTAGTATTCATCGTCAGTTACCTCGAAATGTTTCTGTGGCTCTATAGCTTTCGACGTTTCCGCTTCATCTTCATCCTCGCCGCCAATAGCGGGCAAGGCGATAATTTCTTTCCCGGCAATACCCTGCAAGTCACCGCTCATACCGTAAAGGCTGCTGGTGACCTTTTGCAGGATTTTTTCTTGTGCCGCCCAACGCTTGGCAGCTTGCTTCTTTTCGGTGATGAGCTGCTTTTCCATTTCATCATAAGACTCAATAATATAGCGGATTCGATTGCTAAATTCGTCGCCGGTCAGATAGTTGTATATCATTTCGACTTTGACATCCTTGCCCTCGGCATTGCGGTTAGCGGCAAACACCTTGACGATAGCCTCACGCAAAAGAGTGGCAAGCATCGTCACATACCTCGGTTTGACCAGCCAAATATTATCTGCCAGCTGCTTGAAATCATCACCGCCGCCATCGGTTGGATTGAAAACAATCACACCAATGGTGGCTTTTTCTTCCACAAGCTCGTCCTTAAGTTTTCCAAGCCAGCTTGCTTGATAGGTCTTGGCGTTTTTGCATTCCCATAATATTAGACCGCAGTTTTGATAAAACTGCTCATTCACAACTTGGCGAATATCTGCGCCGCGTTCACCCTTTTTGACCTCTTCGACCGTGTCAAATGGGAAACTGCTTCGAAGGCTTGATTCGATATCCAGTTCGAGAATTTCACCTTGTAACTGCTGAGAACCCTGCTCTGCCACCTGTTTGGCAGAAGTCAATTGCTCACGCAGTTTGTTGATGGTTTCTTCTTGTTCACGGATTTTTGTATTGAAATCCTCCGAGGCACTTTGAGCCGCCTCTTCACGGATAAGTTTTTCTTTTTCTAAAAGTTCTTTGCGGGCGGTAAGCTCGGCATCTTCTCTGGCTTTATTGGCCTTGCTCAACTCTTCCAACAAGGTTTTTAACTGCTCCCGCAGTTGTTTCTCGCTTTCCTTTGCACCCTCTACTTGGCTACGAAGGCGTTCGGTCTCAAGTTCTGTGCCTTGCTTTGCTTTTTCAAGAGCGAGTTCCGTGGCTTGTTTTGCCCGTTCCAATTCAAGCCCAGCGGCTTGCCGCTCCTTTGCCAGTTGATGCTCGGCCGCTTGTTGCGCTTCAGCCACTGCACCCTGAACAGCCTGCTGGATTTTTGATTCAGCAAGCACATCGTATTCTTTACGCAGTGTTTCAGACTGCTCTGTTTTTGCCTTCAGCAATTCATCCTCAATCTGATGACCAATGGCATCAGATATTTCAAAGAGCTGCTTGCAATGCGGGCAAACAATGGTAGTAGCGTTCATCGCGGTTTTCTCCTCCTTATACCGATTCTCCTAATCGGTGTACTATGTCAATCTCTTTCAGCCCCGCTGCGTACCCATTCGTCGATTTCGGAGATTTTGAACTTGTATCGTTTCCCGGCACGGCTGACAGGGATTTTCCCGGTTCGTATCCATGTGCGCACGGTGTCTTCGCTCACGCTAAGATAAACGGCTATATCTTCGAGGTTTACCCATTTTTCAGGCAGGTCGTTGTTGGTGCCGGTGTTCACGTTAGTTGTTTGCTCGTTTGACATCTGTTTTTTCCTCCAAATCAAAATGGTTTCAGCCCTGAAGCTGTAAGAACATCAAGCAAGTTCACCCGCTTGATTGCCCAGTGTGTACGGTTAAATTCATTGAATGACGAAGAATACTGTAGCGCAAGGTCATACTCTATCTCGTTCAACCTTTGTTGTGAAATTGGGTAGATGGTCTGCAAGTATAGCCTGATGCCGTTATCTTCACAGCCTATATCTGTAATTCTCCCGAAGAAGGCTTGATGCTCCTCGTCGGTGCGCCCATAGTTGTGGTTTTCACTCGCAATGATTGAGGGGAACAGCTTAATCTGTTCAATAGCCACGTCATCCAATCGTTCAAAACGTGCCTTTGTTTCTTCTGTACAACCCATCAAAACCCTGTCCTTTTGTATAAGCAAACTGCCTACAGCAAGAGCTTTTTCCATATGTTCATCGCTGCCACTGACAATGAGGTTGTAATATTCGTTGCTTGGCTGCCAACTCATGCTTTGCGTTAGACTACCGCTCTTTTTGGTTATCCCTCCGTTTGCAATGAAGTTAAAGCTCTTTTGAATCACAACATTCTCGGCATGGGCAATCTGTGTGTTCTTGTCGCCGACTTGTGACAGGACTGCCGGTGGCGAAACGCCTGTTGTGGCAGGTAGGTCAATCAGCTGCATTGTTTGAAGTTCGTCGCTCATTGTCTACCTCCTCAACCGTTATTTATAGTCAGCGTACCGATGCTGCTAATCTGTACATTATTGTTGCCGTACTGATTGAACACAACGGGATTGTTGACAGTTTGCGTTGCCTCTTCCACAGCTGGTTCATCGTATGGTTCTCCGTAATCAGCGAATGGCTCGTCTCCCACAGATGCATCGACTGTTTCCACGGTGGGAAGCAGCACCACTATGTCTTGTTGAATGCTCGTTCCGTCAATGCCAACATATCGCCCTTTGGTTTTGTGGTCGCTCCATGCCACAACCGTATCCTTACCTATGCTATTGTCTTTGACACTTGTAGCAGCAAACGCCCAAACGGACAATAAGAAATCCGGCAAACTAACCTCGGTGATATTTTGTAGAGTTTCCTTATTCACCTTCCGACCAGCACTGTCTATCTGAAACAAATCGGAATCACCGATGTGGGTGTCGTCCCTTATGAGTTCAATCAAACGCTTAATTAGCTTTTCATGTTTTCTCGACGTTTCCCGAAGGTCTAAATATTCAGTGCAAAAATCCACGACCACACTTTGCACGGTTGCGTAATCATCAGCGATTCGTTTGGCGAATGCCGACATTACGCTGTCGTTTTCAAATTTCAAATCCTCGCCAATGCTGCCATCGCACTTCTTAAAATTAGTTGTATACGTTTCAAAAGAGTTCCCGGTAGGCTTTAATGCATCCGGTTGAATGATTTGAAGCAATGCAAATAAAACATCTCCATTGTGGAAGACGTCGGTTTCCCCTTGAGTGCGTTGCCTTTGTGAAACAGTAGGTTTTCTCGACAGTAGTAACTGCGTAAAAAACGTACCTCCGCAAAGACGTGGAACATCATCCTTTGTCATCAAATTTGCCTCCATAGAAACTTTTAACCTTATCAACGCTATCAACCTTAACTCGGATTGACACCAACCTTATCAAGATTTGGATAGTTCTTGTGGTCTTCACAAGGACAAGCTGCGTTGCTCTTGTGAGAAATCACAGGGGCTTTTTTTATTGCGTTGGTTCGGACAAGCGTTGTTCAACACTCCAAACCAACGACAAACAAAACCCACTAAACCAGTATAACACACCTCGCAGAAAAAGTCAATCCATGGAGTAAAAAAAGGAGCGTATTTTTATGAACAATTTCAAACAAACCCCAATCCCGCACAGAACGAAGTGCGGCGACCCAATGCAGTATTTCATCCTTTCGGATGATGAGCAGCACACCAGCGTAACAAGAGCCGAGTGCCTTTCACGAACTGATGAACCTGACAACCCATTCCCCCAGCGGTGGTTTGTTGATGAGGAATCCGGGCTTGTAGTCCGCTTGCCCCGCACTGCCAAAGGCGAGAAATTCGCCCGCGACAATATGCGGTCGGTATGGCGTGAGGACAAGCAGCAAGAGCGGAAAACGCAGTGCATCTGGAAAGGCACGAAAAACTGCGACCAGCAGTGCGATAGCTGTAATTGCAAAAGTAGTCGTACCGTTGAGTTGGACATGCACTTCGGCAACGATGACAGCAGCGAAGATTCCGACCACCGCTATGAACCCGTCGCAGACTGCGATGTTGCAGAAATCGCAGAAGCCAAAGCCCTGCTGGACACGCTTCATGCCGCGCTTGCTCTATTGACCGAGGATGAACGCAACTTGATTGATAACATCTTCACCCACGGCAAAACAGAACGCGAACTTGCGCCTACCCTCGGTTTGAAAGAGCCAAAAAGCGTGAACAAATGCGGCGGCGTATTCGGCACGAAAACGTGGCGTACCACTGAAAACGGCGAACGGACACGCCGGATAATCTGGCAATGTAATGAAAAATATCGTATGAAAGGCAAAGTCAACTGCCACACACCGCATCTTACCGACAAGCAAATTGAACACGCTTTTGTGGTGGCGTTCAATCAGGTGCTGGGGCAAAAATCGCGATACATAGAGGATTATCGGGCGATTATCGAAATGCTGACAGACACCACCGCGCTGGAATCCGAAGCCGCTTCTTTGCAAGAGCGGTAGGAGGAACTCTACACACTGGTCAAAAGCTGCATTGATGAAAAAGCCCGGCGCGGATGCGATCTGGCTCTGGATGAGCGGCACGGCAAACTGACCGTGCGGTACGAGGCGGTCAAATCCCGGCTGGAGGAAATCTCCCGCGAGATTGATGCCCGGTCGGTCAAGCGCACCAAGATTAAGGCGTTTCTTGAGGAAATTGCCGCGCAGGGAGAAATCCTCGCCGCCTTTGACGAGACCCTCTGGCGGCGCACCGTGGAGCGCGTGATTGTTTACAAAGAAAGCGACATCCGGGTGGAATTCAAGGACGGAAGGCAAATCAAAGTTAGCGTTTTAGGGATTTAGCGGATATTTTGGGCGGTCGGGAGGCCGCCTTTTTTATGCCAAAAACAGTGCAAAAACATGGACTACCCTATGCTTTATCATGGACTGGCTGGGGGGTATGCATGAAATATCATGGACTACCCTTCAAATCAAAAAGCGGTTGCAAAAACACGGACTACCTGTTTTGAGGGCAAAAATCGGGGTTGTCCATGGGCTTCCAGATACTTTGTCCACCCAGTTTCCGTACAAGCGAAAAGCCCGCCGTAGCGGGCTTTTCAGCGTCCTGTGAATCAGCATCAATTCGATGCTGGAATTTTGGCAAAGCAGGTCAGTTTCAATGCTCTTGCACGGACTACCCTAATGAAACTTTCCGTTTCAAATTAAGGTAGTCCGTGTTTTTTCATGCAACTGAGGGTTGCATTTCTTCTGATAGCGGATCAGCGTAGGATTCCGATTATCAGGCGTGTCTGTTTCCAAACAGCCAACTGATAAATTTTCGAAGCAATCCCGCCTTCTGCTTTGGCTTGCTCTTCGTTTTTTCTTGCGGTAGTGGTATTTGATTGGTTTCTAAAACTACCCTGTCTACCGAAACGCGAAGCCAAACCTCAGCACGAATGGCGTTTTTAAGCTGTAACGTTAATGTCTCAGCTTTTGTATTTTGATGGGAAATCAAATTTATTCTTTGCAAGTCCAACCTCAACTCTGTTTGCTGTGAGTATCTAAATATTTCATCAGAAAAATAAAAGAACGTAATGATATCTTCGATTGATGCCTCGCCGCTTATGACTGGAATCTCATAACCACATATAGCGTATATAGTGCGACCAAAAGCATCTTTATTCTGTGTATTAATAAATTTACATATCGAAAGATAATGATTGCGGTTCAACTTTACGAAAATATTGGATACAGATACATCTGTTCCTTTATATTTCTCAAAAAGGCATAACAGATTCGATGCTTCATGTCGCGCGAGATTTTTGGGAAGCGAAATCCACTTATAGTCTTCCGTCTGAGTGCGTGAATAAAGAAATGGAAGTGCATACATAGCAGTCCCCCCTAAACTTGGAACAACGTCTCATTATATAAGGCTTCAAGTTTGCCTTTAAATGAGGCAATGTTTTTTATTTGCTCACGTTCCATTGCTAATTTTTCAGCAATGCTTTCAATTTTATGCTCAAATGAAAGACCAAAGAGCAATTTGTCAATAAAATGGCGAACGACATTGTTTTTCTTCCTTAGTTTTTCTAATTCCGATTCCACCGTAAGTGAGTCTGCGATAGACTCAACCATTTCTTTTTCAAGGCACAATAAAAGTGCGGCAGCAAAAGAAGAAGTTATGTTGATAGGGCTTAATCCCCATCTACTTGGAACTTGGTTGTCATACCTTGGGATCTGATTCCTATCCGTTGCTGCTACCGGTGTTGTAGTGACTTTGCCAAATCCACACGCTCCAACCGGAAATACAGGGCACAGTGAGATTGGCGTAAACGTATCAATAAAAAATTTTTCATATATTTGATAGACGAATCTGGTCAAGGAGGCAATTTCATCACGTTTTACGGTGTCAGAATCAACTTTTGTCAGCAAAAATATAATACGAGGGTTACGGCTATTTCCTCCGTTTTTTAAATCAATGAGAAGTCTTATAATGTCATTCGCTCCAATTACCGTACGTGCGTCTCTAATATTGCTTTTAAATTGGTTTAAGAGAACGGCATCGGCGAACACGAGAATGATGTCACTCACCATAAGAGTTGCTTTAATGCAATCTTCATCTGTTCCGTCACGTGCGGTCTCAACAACAGCATCACCACGATAATCAATCCAATCAATATCTACCAGCTTGGTTTGCTCATGCAATAATTCAAGAGACATATTGGTGGTCGCGTTAGTGCCAGCTGGAAATTCACCACTATTATACAGTGAATTTTTTCCCTGGAATATTGAATACAGCGAACCCTCGCGTTCTTTTAGCCCAAAACCTTTCGGGCGTGCAAAATAGAACGCCTCAGACATAGCCGACATATAGGTGGTTTTGCCTGATCCAGATAACCCTAACATTGTGACTCGCATAAAATCAATCTCCCATTTTCTTTTTCATCCACAAGATGATTCCGAAAACCAGTGTGATAAACCCTGAAATTCCAAGAACCCAATCTATAACAAGCTTTACTGTGGCCGACCATGTTTCGTTACTGAAGCAGAGAATAATCAACGCAAAAAGAAAGATTATCCCGACCCACACAAATATGCTTCGTACAATATCCCTACTCATGTTTGATTCCCTCCGTTAGCTGGTCGAGCAACACCTGCCCCGCCTTTATTAGCCTTCTTCGTAGTGAAATATATAAACAAACCGGCCAGCAAAGATGCAAGGTCAAAATAGACAGCAAGTAGCAATGAGAACCATGCGAGAAAAGGATATTTGCTCCCAAGCAAATTAAAGGCTCGTTCCAACTTGTTCACGTTGGCAAGATTGCTTCTCGTTAAATCAGAGATATCGTCCGCTATCTTTTGGCCATTAAAACCTTCGAGAACTTTTTTATCTACCACCTCGATATCGACATTAGTGTCAGAATAACTCGGAATAGATTTTATTATTTGTTCAAGCGTACCGAATTTGAGTTTCCAATAGGATTCCCATGCCAATTTGTCAGCATCAAAAGTTTTCGAGTTTGGCACGGGTACAGTTACTTTATCGGTAAGCAGTGCTTTTTTCAAGCCTTCAATTGATTCCCCACTGGAATTTTTCTGGGCTTCGCGTAAGGCAGTGTATTTGTTGATGGCAATGCTTAATTCTTGTGTGCTTGTGACTATATTAACAAATCGATCGGGATCGACAGCAGTTTCATCCATTTTGATTACCATGTTATTGAGGTTTGCCATGTGCGTATTGAGTTCCGCTGGGTTAGGATCGATTTTCAGTATTTCCACAAGAAAACCATGAACGGTTGAGCCAACAGAAGGTTTCCAATCGGTTTGTTCCTTCAAGGCATTAGTTAACGCAGTTTCTGTAGCCAGTTCATCCACCACGGCTTGATCTAATTTGCTTTTCGCACTTTTTGTGTTCGCTTGAGCAGTAGCATATTCATTTGGTCGCCAGTATCTTGTTTCAAAAGCTCCGCTTTCAGTGGCAACGCAAGCATCATAATCTGTTTTCGCAGTTTCACGAGTCCGAGTTGCTGCATCACGTGCAGCGGTTGCCCTACCAACTTCAGCATCCACATCGCTTTTTGTTTTTGTTGCGCCAGCAGCAGAAGGAATCAAGCCCTGCACCACAGACAACTGATAACTTATCGTCAACTGCATGAGTTTTATATCCTCTTCAACAAATCTGTCCGTCTCATCTAAATAACGGCGATATTTGCTGTCGAGGATTATATTTGCATCAATATATTGCGTGTCGGTGTATGCTACATTCACTATAAACACATACGAAAACCACGAGGATGAAAACAGAACAACAGCGTAAAATACCGCTATTAATTTCTGCATGGATGTCCATTTGAATGTTATCCCATTTTTTCGTTTCTTCTTTTGAGCATCAGGAATATGCGAACCTATTCGCGCAAAGTATGTGGGGAGTTGAAGGTTGAAAACAAACAACATGGATTGGATGCCGAATGAAATCAGATATGCTTGGAAGCGATAAGCAAAAACATATTCAAACAACCCCTCTGCGGTTGCAATAAAAGAAATTATTGCAAAGCAAAAAGCCGCAACCTTTACGATTCTAATGCCTTCCTTGTTCGTGCTGAATTTTCTTTTGGGAAAATTATAGATTACAGAGGCGGTAAGTGTATTGTTGCCGTATGCAGTGTTAAGACTCCGTTGCGTGAGGACTTTGGCTATTTCAGTTATATTTTTTATAAAGTCATAGATATCATTGAACGCGCCTATCGCTGTAACAACAGCGGTAAACACAAGAATGATGCTCCCTTCTTTTTCTTCCTGAATGTTGATATCTACAGGAATCCCCAATCGATCTTGGCATTCGTCAAGCAAATCCTTTTCAAGCCAATTTTTGAGTTTTGATTTTATTTCTTCATAAGTGACTACATGGTCAATTCCATCGAAACTGAAGGAACTTCCGGGCTTTAATCGGCTTTGCTCAGACGTATGTGCGCTACGATATGCACCACTGAAATCAACTTTCAGCGTGAATGTCGCTTCAAACGATTCCGCTTGTTTGCTCATGGATTTCCCTCCGTTCCTGTTTTTGAAGTTTGTGAATTTCTATTCGTCATTCCAATCATCATCGCCGTCATCATCCGAAAGAACCAGCTTGCCCATGGCCTCGAAAAAATTGGGAATGAATACAACGAAGTCCAACGCTGCTCGAATTGTTCCAAAGAATATTTTGACGATCGATATGGAGATATTTTTTATGTGTGATCCTACCTCAAGCTCCTTTAAAGTTTCTTCAACGTCAAAAGGATCGGGTTTCATCACAAGCGACAAAATTCCATGCGTTAAGCGAATCAGCAATACAATCGCAACGATGCCCACCAAGAGAATGAGGGGTAACGCTAAATAATCTCCGCCCCACGCAATTTCGGTAAATTTGTCAAAAGTAAAATCACTTATTTTGTATGTCAAAAGGATCATTGCGAAAACGATCAACACACTAAAGACATATGTAAGGGTTGACGTTTCGCTTTTTCCTTTTTTGCGTTCTTCCTTGAACAACGCTATTCTGCTATAAAGAAACCGCGCCAATTCAATCAGAGCTAAAACGATAATCGCAAGCGCAAAAATGATGAAAAGTATAGATGCGCCATATCCAAGGAGGTAAGAAACCAACGCCGACAAATCCGCTGTTTTACCTCCTTCAGCGGGATTGGGAATATTCAGTTTGGAATACGCCCAAAGTGAGGCAATTACAATTGCAACAATCAGCACGATGATTCCCAGAACCCTAAAGGCAGGAAATAGGCTCTTTTTTAGAGGCGTAGCTGGAGCAACTGCATTGGATGATTGTTGTGTCGATTGGTTTTGGTGTGGCTGCGGTTGAGGATGTGGCAGATGTTGCTGTGGCGTGGTTGCAACCCGAACATATTTCATCAAAAGGAAAAGCAAAGCCAACACAATAAAAACGCCAATTAACAGGAGAAACAGAAGCCCTTGACTGATTCCGTGAATCCAAGGCGAATCTCCAGTAAGAACTCTCTCATTATAAAGATGGTTAATGGAAATTATGATCGTGAGGGCGCACACGATTTGCAATAATGAATTTGCAGCTGAACCACTTCCTTTTTTTCCAAACACCATTCTCCCTATCAGAAAAACAATAAGGCAAGAAACTGCTATACTGGCAAAAAGGGAATAAACAGAATTTGCGCCAAACACATTACTGCATATAAAACATAGGGCAACAGTCACGATTATATGTAAAATCGCATTTGCGCTGTTTTTGAAAAATTGTTTGATGTTATCCATGCGTTTCCATCCTTGCTTATTTTTCTTTTTCGCGCTTTTTCGATCCATGTAACAGAATAATCATAGTGTTACCACGCCCGGAAAGCCTTGATATAAGGGCAAAAAAACAAACGCCGCAAGGCGTTTACAGAGAGGAAATCCGAGGACAAGCCTTGGCAAAATTCTTTAATTTTAGCCATAAACGAACCTCAAGTAACATATTGATTAGTATGTTACATGGGCGATGCCCGAAGGAGGATTTTTTATGGCACCTACAGAACCGATTCGCAATAAAACCGATGTCCGTGCGTTGGCGGAGTATTACTTGCACCGTGGTCAAACCCGCAACTACGTGCTGGTAGTGCTTGGTGTACACACTGCGCTCCGTATCAGCGATTTGCTCCGGCTTCGCTGGGATGACGTCTACGATTTCGACCGCGAATGTGTCCGCCAGAGCGTGACCATCACCGAGAAGAAAACCGGGAAAGCGAAAACTTTCGTCCTTAACAAGGATGCTGTCCGCGCTCTGACACGCCTCGCCGCTGGGGTTGCTCGGCAGGGAGCGTTCCTCATTGAGAACCCAGTCACCAAACGCGCCATCAGCCGCATTCAAGCCTACCGCCTGATCCGCGCCGCCGCTGAAGCGTTGGAGTTTCAAATGCGTGTGTCCTGTCACTCGCTCCGTAAGACTTTCGGCTACCACGCTTGGAAGAACGGCGTATCCCCGGCTGTGATCATGGAGATTTACAACCATTCCTCGCTGGCGGTCACTCGCCGCTACCTTGGCGTGACACAGGATGACAAGAACGAGGTGTACCTAAGCCTCCGGCTGATTTCCTAATCGTCTTTGGGTGAATATCCGCTGAGAGTCTTGGAAAAACTACTTATAGCTCTCTTAGGATACTCACTGTATAAAATTATATCATATTCCAAGCGAAAAATCAAGCCTCTTCGACAGCATTTCAAATTTTTTTTCGGGAAATTGCGTGAAAATTACGTGAACAAGGAGAAAAGCGTATGACCATAGGAGAACGGATCAAGCAGATTCGACAGGCTTTGAGCCTTACACAGACCAAATTTGCCGAGCGCATTGGCATTTCGACCAGCTATGTGGCCGAGATTGAGATAGGAAACAAGACCGCCAACGACCGAACCATGCGACTGATCAGCACGGAGTTTCAGGTAGATGAACATTGGCTGCGCACGGGCGAGGGCGAAATGTACCACGAAGCGGCAGAGGCAAATATAGCCCAGATAACCAGCCTTTTTAAGTCTCTGAGTCCGGGCTTTCAGCAGTGCGCCCTGACACAGCTTAACGCCCTCGCCGAACTGTACAACCAAAGCAAGGCCTGACACCGCTCCGGCGGTTGCAGTTTTTTGGCAAGATTCGTGGACAACTTTTTAACTCACTCTCTCATGCATATCTATAGAATAACGCTATATTTATGCCTTGAGGGAGGAACTGCCCATGTCATATAGACCGATTTATACATTAAAAGAGCTACAGGAATATCTCTCCGGCGCGACCATCGTAGCCTTCGACTTCGAAACCGCGCCGGATGAAAAATATCGCCGTGAGGATAAAGCCGCGCTGGACGCCCACAAGAGCCATATCGTAGGGATCAGTTTTTCCATGTCCGAAGGGAGCGGCGTGTATTTGCCAATCGCTCATCGCCTTGGCGAAAACGCCGCTGACCTACCCGGCATCTGGGAATGGCTGTCGGGATTTTTTGTCAGCCCCGCCGTGACCAAGATCGCCCACAACCTCGCCTTTGAATCGGCTTTTCTCTACGCCAGCATCGCCTTCATATTCGGGAAACCGTCTCCGTCCACAGACGCGATAAATGCCACGCCCTGCTTGTCAATCAAGTTGCCAATGGTCTGCTCTGGATTTCTCATCATTTTTCACCAATCTCCTTAAAATTGCCGTCCAGCTTCTTCCGCTGACCGGCGAAGCTGTAATAGTCCGGCTTTGTGTCGTAGAACAGCTCCAACTCAAAGGAAGCGTTTTTGATAATCTCATCAAAAAGCTCCGCGTTCATGCAGTAGTGGTCGTCCTCCGGCTTATACCAAAACAGGTTCGTACCGCAGACGGAACAGAAGCCTCTGAACACTTCCTCGTCGGGGTAGCGCGTTATTTTATCCTCACCTGTAAGGAACTCTACATTTTCAGACGAACCGGGGTCAACGGACAGCACCGGTCCGGAGTTCTGTCTGCGGCAGTTGTCGCAATGACAAGTGTAGACAAAGTTGCCGTACTCTTTGATGACGACCTCAACCGCGCCGCAAAGGCATTTTCCGCGAATATTTTTCATAAGCTAATTCTCCTATGTGATTATTTCTTTTTCAGGTTTCGCTGAAACTCTTTGAGCGCTTTCTTACCGCCAAACATACGGTTCAGTTTTTCCTGTTCGCGCTGACGAGAGTTCATGCCATCGTAGCCCACTTCGCGCCCCAACTTCTGATAGTTCGCAAACCGCCTCTCTGAAAGCACACCGTCATCAATCGCGCGGCGAACGGCACAGCCAGTTTCACCGGAATGGGTGCAGTTGCTGAACTTGCACTGTACCGCCAATTCCTCGATGTCCTCAAAGGTTCTTGACACATCGCCTGAATAAAGCGATAACTCACGCATTCCCGGCGTGTCTATGACAATACCGCCGCCCGGAAGCAAAAGAAGCTGTCTGTGTGTGGTGGTATGCCGCCCCTTATCATCATCCTCACGGATGGCTTTTGTGGCAAGGAGTTCTTCGCCCATAAGCCGGTTTATCATCGTGGACTTACCAACACCTGACGAACCGATGAACGCCACCGTTTTTCCAGCGGAAATCTGCGCGTTCACTTCGTCAAAGCCGTCACCGTTTTCGGATGAGCATACAATGATTGGCACACCCATACTCACGGATTCCACATCGGCAAGCCTATTTGTCAAATCCTCGCACAAGTCCGACTTGGTGAGAATGATGAAAGGCTTTGCCCGGCTATCCCACGCGACGGTCAAGTACCGCTCCAAACGCCGCAAATTGAAATCGGCGTTGAGCGACATACAGAGGAACACGATGTCGATATTTGCCGCCACGACCTGCGCGTCGCCTGACGTTCCCGCCGCCTGACGTACAAACACACTGCTTCTGGTCAAGACATGGTGAATGACGGCGTTACCGTCCGTTACAGTATCTTCAAGCATTACCCAATCACCGACGGCGGGATAGTCCAAAGCATTATCGGACTGGTGGCGAAGTTTGCCGGAAACCACCGCCATATGTTCACCGTTCTCAGAAACTGTTTTATAGAGGTTGCGATGCTGCTCGGTAATCCTTGCCAGCGCAAAACCTTCATATTGGGCAGCTTCCTGCGCAAAACGGTCACTAAGACCACACTTCTTCAAATCCATACTATCTCCCAACCCATTAACTCATTGCCTCGCCATACGCTTCCTTTGCCGGGGCGAGGCAGGCAAGTACGCCCGACACGCCTGATACGGTAAGCGTCAGTAATATCGCGCCTTTGATTTCGTCCCACGTTGCTCCTGCCTGTTTCGCCATCGGGACGTGTGCGGCTACGGCTGTCGCGTTGCCCTGCGATGCCTTGATAGCGATGTAGCAAAGTTGCATGGTTTTGGAATCAAGTCCGCAGTTTTGCAGAGAGCCGATAAGCCCGTTAAAGGCATTCGCCGCATCCGGCGCTTCCTCCATGAATAGTTGATAGCTGTTCTTCTTTTCCATAATTCTCATTCTCCTCATATGCCTTTCCGAAGATTAGCCGGTGCCTCATAATGAAGCTCAATCGCGTCAAACAAACGGTCGCCGCCTGTCCCTGTCGGCGATTGACCGACAAATCCAATCTTCCAACTCGCACTATGCGGTAATCTAAAGTACCGAACCATTTTATATTCCCTACCGTCTGTAGAATAGTGCATTGCAAAGACATCGCCTTTTTTCGCAAGCTGCAAATATACGCTGTCTCCGGCTATATCTACGCCATTCGCGTCGTCTGATACCTCGTTTGTCACGACGCTGACGACCGCGTATGTCCCAATATCCGTGCTTTCAAAACACAACTTAGCCCAGCAAGTATCGCCGCTCATAGCCAGAAGCGCACAGGCGTCGTATACAGATGCGAAATTCGGCGTAACTTTTGCTCTTATTACAAAATCGCCGCCGCAATCTGTATAGAAAAATTGCCCGCTCAGATGCCGCGCCCCGTCTGACGGTTCAATAAAGAAGTTCGACTTTGGAGCTGCCTTGATTACAAGCGAGCTACTGTTTGTCGTTACCTCTGTTTCATTGTCCCATTTAAAATTCTTGAACATTTTCAGACCTCCTCGTATTCGTCATATTCGTTATATCCAAAAATCTTTCAGTACCGAAACATACTCATCACGGCAGTTTACCATCGTGACGTGTCCGCCGGACTTGAAATGATACTCCTTCGCGCCGGGGCATAATCTTAACATCTGCGCCCGTTGCATAGGGTTGGCGAGTTTATCCGTGGGGCTGTCCACAATCAACACGTTTTGCGGCGCTGATATGTACGACTCTGAGGTGAATGTATGGTTGAACAAGAAATCCTCCATACAATCAGCCATAATAATAAAGTCCTGTTTCTTAACTCTCAGCATATCTTCTTTGCAAAGAGCTATCAGCCGCTTCGTGTCAGTTTCGCCGGATTGCAGATACAGTTTTGTTAAAACCATGCGCGCCATAGCAAAGGTCAAAACAGATACAGGAAGCACCTGTAGCATTTTACGCATGAGCCTGTATATTTTCACTTCCGACGCGTTGGTGGTGTAAGCGTCGTTTTCGGCCATAGACGTTAAGCTATGGGAAAACACGACTTTGTCTACCAATCCCGGATAACGCGCTATCAGGTTTTGCAGATACACGCCGCCGTTAGAGTGTCCGATGGCGTTGCAGGACTTTACCCCTTCGTTCTCCAAAAGCAGATTCAAGCCATCGGCGGTGTCCGCAAATGATTTCGTGGGCGGTACGGACAGGGCTACGGTGGTAAAGGCATCCCGAAATTCCTCCGCCAAGGGCAGTGCGAACAAATGTCCTGTGGTATTTGACAGAATCATCACGACAAACTTATCCCCGTCGCCGCTCACTGTATACCGCCACAAAGCGCCGTCACGCTTCATAGTTTTTTCGGAGGCTGTAATGTTGCCGAACTCGTGCGTAGCAACAACAGTAACATCTGCCGTCATTGTTTTTCCACCAGTTTGTGGAATGTGACGTGTTTCTCTTTCATAGAGATTTTGCCTACTGTGTAGCCGAACGCCGCCGCCTCTTTCTTTGCGTTCAGGAAGGAGTGGTCTATCGGGAATCCGAGGACGGCTTCAATCTCATTATAGGTCAGTTTCAGCGTCGCACTTCCGTTGCTTTGCAGATGCTTCCACAGCGGTTCATATTTGCTCATCGGTTTCCCTCCGCTTCGTGTAACTTCATCTTGACCCCGTTCAGAAATAGCTCAAGGCAATACTCAAAACTCTCCACAATATCCGATGGATGCCCAAAGCCCTTATGTCCTGCAATCGTAGCGAATCCATGGATAAGGCTGCGGAATCCCCGAATGATATGCGAAACTTCCAGTTCCGGCATTTTGGAACCCTTAAACAGTTCAAAGAACAGTTCGGTAATCTGCTGGAATGCTCTTGCGTCCGGCTCGTCGCTACCCCTCGGTTCGGCATATGCGTTGAACCACTGAATTGACTCATACATCCCCGGATGGCGCACTGCGAAATCCATAGAGGCTTTGCCGAGAGCAACCACGGCTTCAAGTCCGCTTTTTCCGAATCCCGCTCTAAGTAGTTCCGCGACCAAAACCTTAATCGTGTGCTGCCCAAGAATGCTCTTGAGACCGTTTAGGTTCTTTACATGGAACATAAGCGACGGCGGCTTTATTTCCAGCTTCTCCGCCACCGCTTTGACGGTCAGCTTTTCCAACCCCTCGTTGTCTGCAATATCTCCGGCAAACTGTGCGATTAGGTCAATCGTTACTTCACCTTTCATATAGGTATCTGCCTTTCCAATTAGTGTATAAATCTATTCCATATATATTATAAACTAATTAGATTAGTCTGTCAAGAAAGAATGCTCAATCTCAAATCCGAGAGCGTCCTTGACCCTTGACTCCTTCAAAGGAGAGCTTGAAGGTATCGCGCCCTGCAGTTCACAGATGTTTCCATAGTGGTTCGTGTTTGTTCATGGTTTTCCCTCCGCATCCGGTAATCCTCGCACATACTCCACAATCGGCATAATTGTTTCCCTATCAGTAAAGTCAATCTTGCCGCCGTAGGTGTCAACGAGCAATTGGTCGTCGGTCGTGCGTTCTTCGGGCTTTTTCTTGTCAATCGTCATTTTTTTCATCATCGCCATCATTCCGCGATGGACGAGGTTCAATTGGCTGTAATCAATGCCGCCGCGCAAATGAAACACTTTCAGCGGTTTTGTTGCTGAAGGCGGGAAGTTTTTGCTCATATGCTCCGAATAGTCCGAAGTCTGAGGGTCGCCAAGCCCCACAGTGAACAGTACAAGGTTTTTGCAGGGATTTTTCGCAACCAAATCCGCGCCGATAATGGCGCTCGCATACAGCCCTCCGCCGAAAACTACGCAGTCGTAATTTTGCAGTTCGTCGGCTCTTATTTCGTTTCCGGCGAACAGAGCAGCGCCGAGTTCCTCGGCTATCCATTCGGCGTAGCGTTTTGTCGTGCCGTGTTTTGTACCATATATTACTACTACATTTTTGCTCATTGCGTTGTTCCTCCTATAACAATTTTACCGCACAGCTTTATATCGCAAGCGTATATACGAATCTTCAAGCATTTCGCATTTTTCAAGTTGAAGCGCTCCGAGCTTCACGAGTTCGTCACGGCAAACAAGCGACGCCCCGTCAACCAACGTCGGAGTATCTTTCCCTCCGATGAGTATCGGAGCCACGACTATATCAACATAGTCGAACAGCTTTTCACGCAGGAAAAGACCGTTTAGCGTTCCGCCTGTTTGTATGGTTATTCTCTCGCAGCCATGCTTTTCGTACAAGACCTCAAGCATACCGCACAAGTCTAATTCCGGCTGGCAGATGATATTCAGGTTGCTTTCCCGAACGGAATACGCCGGATGCTCTCTGTTTGTCGTGACGAGAACAAATTCCTTTGACAATGCGCAGAAATAGCGGAGTCCGTGTTCATTCAGATTCTTGTTGTCTATCACGACAAAGGATACATCTGTCCTGTGGGGTAGGCTCTTTTCATTCACTCCCATTTTCGCCTGCACACGGCCGGAGTTAAGCGACCACAAGTCGGTGGTTTTCTCAATCTCGTAGTATTGGTGTAACCCTTGGCGAACTCCGTCAATCATCGGGAAATCAGAATCGACATCCAGCGCGTCTGAAACCCCAGTGCTGATTTTGCCGTCTACGCTTGACAGCATAAACAGCGTCGTAATCGGTCGGGTTTTCATATCATCGCTCATCGCATTCCCTCCAAACTATAGAGCCGAACAGTGCGACCGCCTGCCCAGTTAAAACAGCGCACGACAACACTGCAAGGCATAATTCTTACAAGTGTAATATAGTATAACTCAAGGCATCCCGTTTGTCAAGATAATTCTTACAGTCGTAATTTTTATCTTGAGTCTGAGTCTCGGCCAGAAGTCGGCTATAGTGTGACAGGTGAAATCAAATCTCCATAGCATTTACCTTTTTAACCGCTAAACCAAATACGCAAAGGGCAACAGCTAAAATCATGGCGGCGGCAGCTATCATTAATCCGACATTCGCCAGCGAGTGCATTATTGCTTGGGTAAAAACGCTTGAAAAAATGCTGCAAATGATTACCGCTGTAATAATCGTCACAGGCACAGACTCTTTCCAAAGCCCTACGGCCAAAGCAATCAGGCTTACCGCGATAGCTAAAAATCCGTTAACAACAGTCAGAGGTATAGCATCGGACATCATCCGGCTGAGTTCGCCTTCGTGAATGAGCGGCGCGAAGCGTTCACTCACATTGAAAAAACCCAAAACGATGAGATTGGTCAGCAACGAAAACACAAAGACGAAACTTGTGACAAGCGCGACCTTGGCAAGCAGCACCTTGGAGCGGCTTATCGGATAGGAAAAAAGCAGAATCGCCCGCTTGCCTTTGTATTCTTCAACCGCAAAGCGCGCGAACATGACCGCGCCTAAAACACAATAGCTTGCCATGCTCAAACTCGAAACGAGCATCGTGACATCGGCGTATGTCGATAGTTCCTCGTCTTCAACGCCCGCAAACAGGTATAGGAATCCAAACATAACGATTGTGATGCCCAAAACACCCAGCAAATAAGGTTTTATATTGTTCTTTTTCAGTTCAAGCCTAATTAGATTTTTCATTCCGCCGACCTCCCGCTCATGATTTCAATAACATAGTCTTCCAGCCCTTCTGGATGTTCGGTTCGGATGTCGGACATGGAAACCTCCCGAACCATAGCGCCGTTTGCGATAATGCCAATCCTGTCGGCGATATGTTCTATCTCGCCCAAGATATGGCTGGAGATAACAATCGTAACGCCTTCTGTTTCCGCGAGCGAGCGGAGCAATACCCTCATATCGCGGATTCCCACCGGGTCAAGCCCGTTTATCGGCTCATCCAAAAGCAGAATCTTCGGTTTATGGATAATCGCCCGCGCAATGCCGAGCCTTTGCCTCATACCAAGCGAAAACGCGGAAACGGCTTGATTGCCGGTATTCGGAAGCCCCACCCGTGTCAGCGTTTCCTCTACATCCATAGTTTCGTCCAGACCTAAGTAAGCAAGGTGTATTTTCAGGTTCGCGGCAGCGGACAGGTGTTCATAAAAGATCGGTACTTCAATCATGCTCCCTATACTTCCGAGAATGGTTTCACGATTTTTCACCACGTCTACACCCAAAACCTCTATCTGACCCATAGTAGGTTTCAGCAGCCCCAAAATCAGTTTCAGCACGGTTGTCTTGCCGGCGCCGTTCGCGCCGAGAAAGCCGTATATCTCGCCTTTGTTTACGGTGATATTACAGTTTCTGATAACCTCGCGGCTTCCAAAGGTTTTTATCAGATTATGCGTTGTTATTATTGGTGTCATTGATGAAACCCTCCTTTTTAAGTGTAATTCGCCCCATAAGCGCAATGCCCGAAGTAAGCAGCCCCGCAAACAGCAGCGGAATATAAACGGCGCTGTCAAAGCGCTCAAACGCAAGACCATAGGCTATCTGCCCGACAGGAGCCGCGCACTGCGCCGCCGCCTGACAAATCGCCATCACTTTGCCGAGATTTTCACCGGGCGTTTTCGTCTGTACCTTTACAATGACGAAGATAGACAGTATGGTCGTAGCTGCCGCCATTAGCATAATGCAGAGCGTAAACGCGGCGAATGGCGGCCAAAAGCCCAATCCAAGCACAACGGGCGTCAGCGTGAGAGATAGTGGTACAAATAGTAGAGCAATTCCCAGCACCCATCGCCATATAGTTTGTACGCGCATCTTCTTTGAAAAAACGCCCACGAGCAACGCTCCGAGAATCATGGCAGTTTCAATGAGACCCATCCCGACGCCGTAAACCGTGTCGCCGCTACCGAGCGTCCTCCGTAAAACAAGCGGCGCGGCTACGAGGAAACACGGAACAAGCGCCAGATTCAGCAGCGCCGCGATTACCGTGAGTTTTCGGATGAATAAATCTGTCCATACATAGGCGAATCCCTCTTTCAAATCTACGGCTATCGTCCGTACCATTCCCCCGGTGCGGGCGCGGGAAACGAACGGGATTTTGATAAACGACTCAGTGATTGCCGCAAGCGCGAAAGCCAGGGAGCTTATTGTCACAAGGACACGCAGTCCGGCAGCGCCGTAAAGGATGCCGCCGATAATCGGCGCCGCAATACCTGACAATGACTGCACTGCTTGCATGACGCCGTTTGCGGATTCCAGCTTGTTTCTCGGGGCTGCTTACTTCGGGCATTGCGCTTATGGGGCGAATTACACTTAAAAAGGAGGGTTTCATCAATGACACCAATAATAATAACGCATAATCTGATAAAAACCTTTGGAAGCCGCGAGGTTATC
>BNZR01000004.1 GCA_026001245.1 Clostridia bacterium | reverse complement strand
GACTCCATGCTCTCAAATTGTTTTGAGAATACGAAGTCGTCAAGCGGGGATATGGGTTTTGAAAACACTTCCTCTTGGGTCGGCGGTCGTCTGTCCACGATTATCAGTCCTTTGTACTCTCATTCTATCACCAACCCTCAATTTTGTCAACGCAAAAATAAATTTCCCCAAACCCCTTGACAAGTAGGTTAGCATATGCTAACCTATATACAGGCGGTTAGCCGCGACTAATTACGCGCTGACATAAAGAGAGGAAGATTGCAATGAGGACATTAAAAGACATACCCGTCGGGGGCGACGCTGTGGTGGTGCGTTTGCACGGCAGCGGCGCGCTTAAACGCCGCATTATGGATATGGGCGTGACGCGGGGCGTGAACGTGCGAATCAGCAAGGCCGCGCCCTTGGGCGACCCCGTGGAGGTGCGTCTGCGCGGTTATGAGCTGGGTCTGCGCCGCGCCGACTGCGAATTGATCGAGGTTGAAGCGTGATGGACATAAAAATAGCCCTTGCCGGGAATCCCAACAGCGGCAAGACCACGCTTTTCAACGCCTTGACCGGTGCTAACCAGCACGTGGGCAACTGGCCGGGCGTGACTGTGGAGCGCAAGTCCGGGCGTTTGAAGGATTTCAAAAACGCGGAGCTTATCGACCTGCCGGGGATATACTCCCTGTCGCCATACAGCCCGGAGGAACTAATCAGCCGCTCGTTTTTGCTGGACGACAAGCCCGACGTTATCATAAATCTTGTGGACGCGACCAATATCGAACGCAATCTGTACCTGACCGCGCAACTGCTGGAGGTGCAAGTCCCCGTGGTTGTCGCGCTGAACATGATGGACGAGGTTAACAAGCGCGGCGACCTTGTGGACACCAAGGCCTTGAGTGCTACGCTGGGCTGTCACGTGGTAGAGATCTCCGCGCTGAAAAGCAACGGACTGGCCAAGCTAATCGGCACGGCGTTGCATGTTGCCAAATCCGCCGAGCATCACATACCCAAGGCACGCACGTTTTCACAGCCTGTCGAGACCGCGATAGCCTCCATTCTGCCCTTCGCCAAAACCCGCTGGCACGCGATAAAGCTGCTGGAGGGCGACGAGCAGATTTTGAAAGGCTTCACCCCGGAGATACAGGCCGTGGCATTGGCCGCCGCCGCTGTTCTGGAGCGCGAGACGGGAGACGGCGCGGCCGCGATTATCACGGGCGAGACCTACGACAGCATAGAAAAAATCACAAAGGCCTGCGTTAAAAAACAAACCGGGCTGACCTTTACCGACAAGGCCGACAAAATCATACTAAACCGCGTGCTGGCGTTGCCGATATTCGCGGCGGTGATGTTTTTGGTGTACTTCATATCCATCTCGACCGTGGGCGGTATCGCCACGGATTGGGTGAACGACACGCTGTTCGGCGACACGCTTACCCCCGCGTTGCAAACCGCGCTGGAAAACGCGGAGGTGTGGGGCTGGCTACAGGGACTGCTTGTGGACGGAATCTTGGCGGGCGTGGGCGCGGTGCTGGGGTTCCTGCCGCAGATGATTGTACTGTTTTTGTGCCTTGCCCTGCTGGAGGGTTGCGGCTACATGGCGCGTATCGCGTTTATTTTGGACAGGATATTTCGGCGTTTCGGCTTGTCGGGCAAGTCGTTTATCTCGATCCTAGTGGCCACGGGTTGCGGCGTGCCGGGGATAATGTCCTCCCGCACCATTGAAAACGTGGGCGAGCGGCGCATGACTATCATGACCACCACATTTATCCCCTGCGGCGCGAAGCTTCCGATAATCGCGCTGGTGGCGGGCGCGCTGTTCCGCGACAACCCGTGGATTGCCCCCGGCGCGTACTTTATCGGGCTGGGCGCGATTGTGGTTTCGGGGCTGATACTTAAAAAAACGCGCCCGTTCATGGGCGAGTCGTCCCCGTTCGTTATGGAATTGCCGACATATCGCACGCCGGATTGGCGGTCGGTGGTGCGCACGGTGTTTGACAACGCCTCGGCGTTTGTGCGCCGCGCCGCGACGATTATACTGATAGCCTCGGTGGGGGTATGGTTCCTGTCCAACTTCACCTGGACGCTTAGCATGACGGAGCAGGCCGACGAGTCGATTTTGGCGGGTATCGGCATGGCGATAGCCCCCCTGTTCGCGCCGCTGGGCTGGGGGACTTGGCAGGCCGGTGTGGCCACGATAACCGGGCTTATCGCCAAGGAGAACATAGTAGGCACCATGGGCGTGCTGTACGGCATGGAAAACGGGGTTGTTAATATCGGCGCGGTGTTCACGCCGCTGGCGGCGTACTCGTTGCTTGTATTCAATCTGCTGTGCGCACCCTGCGTGGCGGCAATGGGCGCGGTGCGCCGCGAGATGAACTCCGCCAAGTGGACGGCGTTCGCGCTACTGTACCAATGCGGCTTCGCGTATATAATCGCGCTGATAATCTACCAATTGGGCAGTTTATTTGGAGGTGGCGGCTTTAATGCGGGAACGGTAGCCGCGTGGATATTAACGGGTGCGCTAATCTACATGATGGCGCGTCCCGCAAGAAAGACAGGGGGGTTGGCACGTGCCTAGTATCATAATAGCGATAGTAGTAGCCGCCGCGATAGGCGTAGCAATCTGGCGCATAGTGCGCGGCGCGAAAAAAGGCGGCAACTGCGGTTGCGGCTGTGATTCCTGCGCCGCAGGCGACATATGCGGGAAAAACAAATAAAATTTCGCACGTAGGGGCGCACGAGACGTGCGCCCCTACGGTTGCATATTACAACAACATTTGACTATTGACAAACCCGCGACAATCATGTATTATACAATGTAAGCGACTAAGCACATAAGTAAAGGACGTATATTACATGATGAACAGCAAATACAAAGAGGGTCAGGTGCGAATCCCGTCGGGTTGCGCCATTTCGGGCATTTTCTCGCGCAAGGGCAACAAAATAAGCGGCGCGGAGGTTATGAAGTCTATCGCCGTTATGCACGACCGTTCCAACGGTCTTGGGGGAGGTTTTGCCGCCTATGGCATCTACCCCCAGTACAAGGATTTCTACGCGTTGCATATTTTTTACGACAATCCCTCGGCTCGACTGGAGTGCGAGGCTTTTTTGGAGCGTCACTTCGAGGTGGCCGGGCGTTCCGAAATCCCCACGCGCAAGGTGCGCGAGATTACCGACCAGCCGCTTATCTGGCGGTACTTCGTACTGCCGCTTACCACCAAGCTGGAATCCAGCGAGCTGGACGAGCGCGAGTTCGTTGCGCGTTGCGTGTTCCGCATAAACGGCGAGGATCACAAGGGTTCGTACGTGTTCTCCAGCGGCAAGAACATGGGTTCGTTCAAGGCGGTGGGCTTTCCGGAGGACGTGGGGCGTTTCTATCGCCTGGAGGAATACGAAGGCTACTGCTGGACGGCGCACGGCCGATACCCCACAAACACCCCCGGCTGGTGGGGCGGGGCGCATCCGTTCTCGTTGCTTGACGTGACGGTGGTACACAACGGCGAAATATCCAGCTATGACGCAAACCGCCGCGCCATAGAAATGCACAACTACGACTGCGCCCTGCAAACCGATACCGAGGTTATCACCTATATCATCGACTACCTGCGCCGCAAGGTCGGCCTGACCTTGCAGGAGATTTGCGCGGTGGTGGCCGCCCCGTTTTGGAGCGAGATTGAGCGTATGCCGCAAGAACAGCGCGAGATGTACGAGTACCTGCGCGGCGCGTTCCCGTCCCAGCTGATAACCGGCCCGTTTTCGATACTGGTGGGCTTTGAGGGCGGCATGATGGCCTTAAACGATCGCTTAAAACTGCGCTCGATGGTCGCCGCGGAGAAGGGCGACCGGGTTTACGTGGCCAGCGAGGAGAGCGCGATACGCCTTATCGAGCCGAATTTGGATCGTGTGTGGGCGCCCAAGGGCGGCGAACCCGTGATAGTCACACTGGAAGAGGGTGTTAAGCTATGAATTATATCTATCCCGAATTTGAGGTTGCTCGCAACCAAGAGCGTTGCATATCCTGCCGCGCCTGTGAACGTCAATGCGCCAACGAGGCGCACAGCAGCTACACCGACCCCGAGGGCAAGGTGGTTATGGAGGCTGACGACAGCAAATGCGTGAACTGTCACCGCTGTGTGTCGCTGTGTCCTGTCCGCGCTTTGAAAATCCGCAAATCCGACCACACGTTTCGCCCCAACGTCAACTGGAGTGCGGCGAATATTCAGGACTTATACCGTCAGGCGGGGACGGGCGGCGTGTTGCTGTCCAGCATGGGCAACCCGCAGGAATACCCGATTTACTTCGATAAAATCCTGCTAAACGCATCGCAGGTAACCAACCCGTCGATAGACCCCCTGCGCGAGCCTATGGAGACACGCGTGTATCTTGGCAAGAAACCGCGAGGTATCGAACGCGACAAAGACGGGCGGCTGGTCAACAACCTAGGCCATCAATTGAAGCTGGACATGCCCGTCATGTTCTCGGCCATGAGCTACGGCTCGATAAGCTACAACGCGCACGAGTCTTTGGCGCGTGCCGCCACGGAGCTTGGAATCTGCTACAACACCGGCGAGGGCGGCCTGCACGAGGACTTTTATCAGTACGGCGCGAACACCATAGTGCAGGTGGCGTCGGGACGATTCGGCGTACACGCGGATTACCTTGTGGCGGGCGCGGCGATTGAGATCAAGATGGGGCAGGGCGCGAAGCCCGGTATCGGCGGCCACTTGCCCGGCCGCAAAATACGCGGCGACGTGTCGCGCACGCGCATGGTGCCGGAGGGCGTGGACGCTATCTCCCCCGCGCCGCACCACGATATATACTCGATTGAGGATTTGCGCCAGCTGGTGTTCTCGCTTAAAGAGGCCACGGCTTACACAAAGCCCGTTATCGTCAAGATCGCGGCGGTGCATAACGTGGGGGCTATCGCCAGCGGTATCGCCCGAAGCGGCGCGGATATAATCGCCATTGACGGCTATCGCGGCGGCACGGGTGCCGCTCCGACACGCATACGCGACAACGTGGGTATCCCGATCGAGCTTGCCTTGGCCAGCGTGGACAGCCGTCTTCGCGCCGAGGGGATACGCGACGACGTGTCTTTGGTGGTCGGCGGGTCGATACGTTCCTCGGCGGACGTGTTCAAGGCGGTGGCCTTGGGCGCGGACTGCGTGTATATCGGTACGGCGGCGCTCTTGGCCTTGGGCTGTCACCTGTGCCGCAGTTGTCACGCGGGCAAATGCAACTGGGGTATCGCCACGCAACAGCCGGAATTGGTGAAACGCCTGAACCCGGAGATCGGCTACAAGCGTTTGGTTAATCTAATGCACGCCTGGAACCACGAGATTATGGAGATGATGGGCGGCATGGGTATAAACTCCATCGAGGCGTTGAAGGGCAACCGCCTTATGCTTCGCGGCGTGGGACTTACAGAGAAAGAGCTTGATATTTTGGGTATCAAGCACGCGGGGGAGTGAACATGAAAAGAGTTTTTGTTAACGAGCAATGGTGCCTGGGCTGTCATCTGTGCGAATACAACTGCGCGTTCGCGGCGGTGGCTAATTCCGAGCCGAATATGACGCGGGCGTTGAAAAACAGCGTAATCGACCCCGTAATCCGCGTTGAAGAGGACGGCGACGTGTGCTTTGCGATCGGTTGCCGCCACTGCTCCGTCCCGCTGTGCGTAAAGGGCTGTCTGACCGGGGCGCTTAGCGTTACCGACGGGGTAATATCCGTGGACAAAAATCGCTGTGTGCATTGCTACACCTGCGTTTTAAGCTGTCCCTACGGGGCGGTTATGCCCAGCGCGGACGGCGCGGTACGCAAATGCGAGCTGTGTTTGCAGACCACCCAGGGTACGCCGCGCTGTGTTGCGGGCTGTCCCAACGGCGCGATAGTCTTTGAGGAAAGGGAGTGAGCGAGATGAGTAATTACGTTATAATCGGCAACTCTACGGCGGCAATCGGCGCGGTTGAGGGGATTCGTGTGCTGGACAAAACCTCGCCCATAACCATTATCTCCGCCGAGCCGCACCACACCTATTCCCGCCCGCTGATCTCGTATCTATTAAAGGGCGACACGGACTTACAACGCATGAAGTATCGTGGTGATGACTTCTACAAGGAAAACAACGTCACAGCTCTGCTGGGCAAGACCGCTGTTGAACTTGGCGACCACGCCGTGAAGCTGGACGATGGGGCGACAGTCAAATTCGACAAGCTGTTGCTTGCCACGGGGTCTACACCCTTCGTGCCGCCCATGGCGGGGCTGGACACGGTCAGCTACCACAGCTTTTATACCCTAGACGATGCGAACGCGCTGGAGGCGGCCATCGGTGAAAAACGCCACGCCAAGGTGCTGATTGTCGGCGCGGGCTTAATCGGACTTAAATGCGCGGAGGGGATCCTGTCCCGCGTGGGGTCGGTGACGGTGGTAGATCTCGCGCCAAAGGTACTGTCCAGCATTTTGGACGACGATGCGGCCGCGATTATGAAAACCCATCTTGAACACGGCGGGATACGCTTCCATTTGTCCGACAGCGTTAAGCAATTCGCGCCCGGCAAGGCCACGCTGAATTCCGGGCGTGAGCTGGCTTTTGACATCTTGGTCATGGCGGTTGGGGTGCGCCCGAATACCGCACTGACGGGCGAGCGCGGCGGCTTTGTGATAGACGAGCGCATGCAAACCGCCATCCCCGACGTCTACGCGGCGGGCGACTGCGCCAAGGGCTATGACGCGAGTATTGGGGACAAGCGCGTGTTGGCGTTGTTGCCCAACGCCTATCGGCAGGGTGAGTGCGCCGGGATAAACATGGCGGGCGGCGAGCTTGCCTTGACAGACGGCATACCCATGAACGCCATCGGCTTTTTCGGGTTGCACATAGTAACGGCGGGGACGTACGAGGGCGAAGCCTACGCCGAGCGCGACGGAAATCGCTACAAAAAGCTGTTCTTCAAGGATAATATCCTAAAGGGCTTTATCATAATCGGCGATGTGGAGCGGGCGGGTATCTACACCGCCTTGGTGCGCGAAAAAACGCCGCTTGACAGCCTTGATTTTGAAAAAATCCGCAAATCGCCGGGTTTAATCGCGTTTTCCACGGCGTATCGCAAGCAAAAATTGGGGGCGGTTGTATGAGTGTTACTATCATTGACGCGAAAGAGCTGTTGTTTGACGACCTGAACAATCAGGTCAGAGCGGCGCAGGGCGACGTTCGGATTGAGAATTGTATCGGCCAGCGTTTTATCGCGGCGGGGCGCAAACAGGGCAATATCTACATCGTGGGAACGCCGGGCAACGCCCTTGGGGCGTATCTAAACGGCGCGACGGTCACCGTAGAGGGCAACGCGCAGGACGCAACCGGCGACACCATGAACAAGGGGCGCATTGTGATAGACGGCCACGCGGGGGACGCGCTGGGGTACGCCATGCGCGGCGGCGAAATCTACGTGCGCGGCGGCTCGGGCTATCGCACGGGCATACACATGAAGCAATACAAGGATCTGCGCCCGATTGTTGTTGTTGGCGAGGCCACGGGCAGCTTCCCCGGCGAGTATTTGGCGGGCGGGCTGATTATTATCCTGAATATTGAGGGCGTGGACATTCCTTTCGGAAGCTTTGCGGGGACGGGTATGCACGGCGGCAAGATTGTCGCCCGCGCAAAGCGTCTGCCGCAGGATTTGCCACGGCAGGTCGCGGCTAATCCCGCAACTGACGCGGATTTGGCCGAGATTGCGGAGTATGTCAAGGCCTTTGAGGGTTATTTTAACGTGAAAGTCCCCACGGACTTTGGATTCTTCACGCTGACCCCCAACGCCAAAAACCCCTACACCCAGATGTACACACATAACTGATGGAAACAGCGTTGCTGGTATCCCCCAAAACCACCCCCGCGATTTTGGAGATATTCCAAAGCCGATTCTCGCAGGTGTTTGAGGCGGTAAGCGCGGACGCGGCGCGGGACATACTTAACAGCCGCGCCATAGAGCTGTGCGCGGTAAACGCGCCCCTGCCCGACGAGTTCGGGGACAGATTAGCCAAGGACGCGGCCAAAACGGGCATCACGCAGGTAGTTATGTTCGCCCGCGAAACGCTTACGATACCGGGGGTTATGATACTGCCAAAGCCCCCGTCCCGCGCCGAGCTGTTGCGGGCGTTGGACTGGGTTAAAATCACCCGCGCCAAACTGCGCCTGTTCGAGCGGGAACGGTCCGAGATTTTGCAAAAGCTTGAAGAACTGCGGGTTGTGGCGCGTGCAAAGCTGGTATTGGTGGAACGCCTGGGGCTGTCTGAAAGCGAGGCGCACCGTCACGTTGAAAAGCAGGCCATGGACATGCGAAAATCCCGCGAGCAGGTGGCACAAATGATACTGCGAACCTATGAAAACTAGAGGTGACTATGGATAAACCGGTTGAAAAATGCGCCGTTTTCGGTGCCAGTGTTAACACAGGCGAGGCGGCGGGGCTGACCTATAACGGTCTGCTGGCCTTACAGCACCGCGGACAAGAGGGCGCGGGAATCGCGGTGTCACGCGGGGCGGAGATCGCCTGCGTTAAAGACGTGGGGCTGGTAAGCGAGGTGTTCAGCGCGGGTAAGGTCGAGCGATTGTCGCCGGCGCACCTGGCCGTGGGGCACACAAGATACTCCACCACTGGGGGCAACAGCCAGCGCAACGTACAACCCGTGGTAACAGAATATCTGACCGGGCGTATCGCTCTGGCGCACAACGGCAACGTTGTAAACGCCGCCGAGATAAAGCACGAGCTTATGACCAAGGGTCTTAGCTTTTTGGCAAGCTCCGACAGCGAGGTTATATCCTCGCTGATAGCCTACGGCGCGATGGAAACGGGCGACACCTATAAGGGCGTGGCCGCCGCCGCAAAGCGGCTTGAGGGCGCGTTTTCGCTTGTGATACTGTCAAGCGCGGGGCAGACCGCCCCGGGGCGCATATTCGCCGTGCGCGACAGGCACGGCTTTAGGCCGCTGTGTATCGGCGAAAGCGAGGACGGCATGGTTGTGGCCAGCGAGAGCTGCGCGGTTGAGAGCTGCGGCTTTAACTTCGTGCGGGACGTTGAACCGGGCGAGATTGTTGTTATCGAAAACGGCAAAATCGTCAAATCCGGGTTTTACGACAAGCCGGGCGGCGCGGGGCTGTGTATCTTCGAGTATGTCTACTTCGCACGGCCGGACAGTATAATCGACAATCTTAGCGTTGACGCGGCGCGGCGCAACATGGGGCGCATACTGTCCGAGGAATGCCCCGCCGACGCGGACGTTGTGTGCGGCGTGCCGGACAGCGGCCTTGCGGCGGCGGCGGGCTACGCGGCGGCAAGCGGACTGCCCTTGGTTGAGGGCTTCTTCAAAAACCGCTATATCGGCCGCAGTTTTATCTTCCCCACGCAACGCCAGCGCGAAAACGCGGTGCAGTTAAAGCTTAATCCCCTGCGCGCCAACGTACGCGACAAGCGCGTGGTGCTTATAGACGACAGCATGGTGCGCGGCACCACCGCCGCGAAGATTGTGCGCATGATGCGCAACGCCGGGGCGCGTGAGGTGCATATCCGCCTTAGCTCGCCGCCGTTTATCCACACCTGCCACTTCGGGATAGACATCGACAGCGAAGAAAATTTGATAGCCAACCAACAAACCGCCGAGGAGATTCGCGCCCAAATAAACGCGGACAGCCTGGGGTACATCAGTATCGACGGACTAAAACGCGCCTGCGCGGGCAGTAATCGCGGCTTCTGCGTGGGTTGCTTCAGCGGGGACTACGGACTTGAGGTAAAATCGCAGTTAAAGAACAGTCTAGAATGATTATGCGGGGGGAAGTATGAAGCTATATTTGGTGTTGGAAGACGGCACGACCTTTGCGGGCGTGTCGTTCGGCGCGGATTACAGCCGCGAGCTTATCGGCGAGGCCGTGTTCACAACGGGCATGACGGGCTACCTAGAAACCCTGACCGATAAGAGCTACGCGGGGCAGATAGTCACGCAAAGCTTTCCGCTTATCGGCAACTACGGGGTGATTCCGGACGACTTCGAGTCGGATTTTCCCGTGCCTGTGGCGTATATCGTGAAAGAGCATTGTGTAAGCCCGTCCAACTTCCGGTCAGAGGGGACGCTTGACGCTATGCTGAAACAGCGCGGCACGGTTGGGATAGCCGGGATTGACACGCGCAAGCTTATCAAGCGTATCCGCGAAAGCGGCGTTATGAACGCGGTGATTACCGACCGACCCGACAGCGTGGACTTTGCCGCTGTCCGCGCCTACAGCGTTACGGGCGTTGTTGCGGACATGAGCGTCAAGGAGCCGGAGCTTTACCGCACCCTAAACGCGGAGCGCACCGTGGCTCTGCTTGACTTGGGCTACAAAAACAACATGGTGCGTGAGCTTAATCGGCGTGGCTGTGACGTGGTTGTACTGCCCCACGATTCAAAGCCCGTGACGATTTTAAGCTATAAGCCGTCGGGCGTGTTACTGTCCAACGGCCCCGGCGACCCCGCCGAGAATGTTGAGGTTATCGAAAACCTGAAGGCTCTGTGCCGCACGGATATCCCCGTCTTTGGGATATGCCTGGGGCATCAGCTGCTGGCCTTGGCGCATGGCGCGAAGACTGTCAAACTGAAATACGGCCATCGCGGCGCGAACCAGCCCGTGCGCAACGTGCGGGACGGACGCATATACGTCACCTCGCAGAATCACGGCTACGCGGTGGTGTCCGACAGCTTGCCCGACAGCCCCTACATTCGCGTGCTGTTTGAAAACGTGAACGACAACACCTGCGAGGGCGTGGACTACGGCAAACGCGCGTTTTCCGTCCAGTTCCACCCGGAAGCCTGCGGCGGGCCGCGTGATACGGCGTTTTTGTTCGATAAGTTTATCTTTATGATGGACGGGGGAAAGACACATGCCTAGAGACATGACAATTCGCCGCGTGTTGGTTATCGGGTCGGGCCCGATAGTTATCGGCCAAGCCGCCGAATTCGACTACGCGGGGACGCAGGCCTGCCGCGCCCTGCGCGAAAATGGCGTGGAGGTTATCTTGGTAAACTCCAACCCCGCCACGATTATGACCGATAACGCCATGGCCGACAATATCTACATCGAGCCGCTTACCATCACCACACTACAGCGCATAATCGAAAAGGAACGCCCGGACAGCATATTATCGGGCTTGGGCGGCCAAACGGGGCTGACGCTTTGTATGCAGCTGGCCAAAAGCGGCTTTTTGGCGCGGCACAACGTGCGCTTGCTGGGCGCGTCCCCTGAAACCATCGACAAAGCCGAGGATCGCTTGCAATTCAAAGAGACCATGGAGAAAATCAACCAACCCTGCGTGGCGTCAGAGGTGGTCACCACCGTACAGGCGGCGGCGGATTTTGCGCGTGAGATCGGCTACCCCGTGATTGTGCGTCCCGCGTTTACGCTGGGCGGGTCGGGGGGCGGTATCGCCAAGGATGAGCGTAGTCTGCGTGAGATAGCCAAAAACGGGCTTATGCAGTCCCCGATAACGCAGATTTTGGTCGAGCGTTGCATATCCGGCTGGAAAGAGATAGAGTTCGAGGTTATGCGCGACAGCCGCGGCAACAGCGTTGCGGTGTGTTCCATGGAAAACCTAGACCCCGTTGGGATTCACACAGGCGACAGCATTGTGGTCGCCCCCGCGCTTACCCTTGCCGACCGCGAGTATCAGATGTTACGCACCGCCGCGCTTAATATCATACAGGCCTTGGGCGTTGAGGGCGGCTGTAACTGCCAGTTCGCGCTGAACCCGGAGAGCTTTGAGTACGCGGTGATCGAGGTCAACCCCCGCGTGTCGCGCTCGTCCGCGCTGGCCTCAAAGGCCACGGGCTATCCGATAGCCAAAGTCGCCGCGAAGATTGCCATAGGCTTTACGCTGGACGAGATTATCAGCGAGGTTACGGGCAAAACCTCGGCGGCGTTTGAACCCACGCTGGACTACATCGCGCTTAAGTTCCCCAAGTGGCCGTTTGACAAATTCGTCTACGCCAAGAACGAGCTGGGGACGCAGATGAAAGCCACGGGCGAGGTTATGACTATCGCCGACAGTTTTGAGCTTGCCCTTATGAAAGCCGTGCGCGGCGCGGAAATCGGACTGACAACACTGCGCCTGCCCAAGCTGTCCCACTACTCTGACGAGCGGATTTTTGAGGAGCTGGAGCATACCACCGACGAGCGGATTTTTGTGGTGTACGAGGCGTTGTCACGCGGTGTCCCCGTTGAGGACTTGCACCAGCTTACCATGATTGACGAGTGGTTCTTGCACCGCTTAAAAAATCTTGTGGACATCGAGCGCGGCCTGTCGCTTAAGATTACAGATGAGATTTATCTTCGCGCCAAAAAGGCCGGATTTTTGGACGCGACTATCGAAAAGCTGTCCGGCAAGCCGCTGGAGGTTGCGAAAATCCACCCCGTTTATCGCATGGTGGACACCTGCGCCGCCGAGTTCCGCGCCGAAACGCCATATTTCTACGCGACTTATGACGCGGAGATGTGCGAAGCTTCCGAGCTTATCGACAGCGCCAAGCCTACCGTTGTGGTGGTCGGGTCGGGGCCGATTCGTATCGGGCAGGGGATAGAGTTCGACTATGCCAGCGTGCATTGCGTATGGGCTTTGCGCAAGCTGGGGTATCAAGTGGCGATTATCAACAACAACCCCGAAACCGTCTCGACAGATTTCGACACGGCGGACAGGCTGTACTTCGAGCCGCTAACCCCGGAGGACGCGCTGAATATCATACGCATAGAAAAACCTGTCGGCGTGATAGTGGCCTTCGGCGGCCAGACCGCTATCAGGCTTACCAAAACCTTTCGCGACAATAACGTGCCGATTTTAGGCACCTCGGCGGACAGCATAGACGAGGCCGAGGACAGGGCGCGGTTTGACGCGCTGTTGGAAAGCCTGAACATCAAGCGCCCCAAGGGCGAGACCGTGCGCACGGAATCGCAGGCCTTGGCCGCGGCGGAGCGGCTGGGGTATCCCGTGCTTATGCGCCCCTCGTACGTGCTGGGCGGCCAGAACATGATTATCGCGCACGAACGCGCGGATATTATCGAGTATATGGAGGTTATTCTGCGCGGCAACCCCGACAATATTGTGCTGATAGACCAGTACATTGCGGGGCTTGAGATTGAGGTGGACGCGATTTGCGACGGGGAGGACATTCTGATCCCCGGCATTATGGAGCATGTGGAGCGCACGGGCGTACACTCCGGCGACTCTATCGCGGTGTATCCCGCGCCCAGTGTGGGCGATTTGCTGGCCGCACGGGTGACGGAGATCACGCGCCGCCTTTGCCTTGCGCTAAAGGTGCGCGGATTGATGAATTTGCAATACATCGTGGCGCACGGCGAGGTGTTTGTTATCGAGGTAAACCCCCGCGCCTCGCGCACCGTGCCGTATCTTAGCAAGGTGACAGGCGTGCCGATTTGCGAGCTGGCCACGCGGGTTATCATGAACGAGCCGCTTGCCGACCTAGGCTACGGCGTGGGACTGCGCCCCAACTCGCCCTACACGGCGGTAAAGGCCCCGGTGTTTTCATTCGAGAAGCTTACAGACGTTGATACGCAGCTGGGGCCGGAGATGAAGTCCACGGGCGAGGTGTTGGGGCTTGGTAAAAATCTAGAGGAGGCTCTGTTCAAGGCCTTGGTGGCGGCGGGGTACAACATGCGGCGGGACGGCGGCGTGCTGATAACCGTGCGCAAAACCGACAAATCCGAGGTTGCGGACGTTGCCAAAAAGTTCGCGCGGATGGGCTTTAAGCTGTACGCCACGCGCAGTACAGCCGAGGTGTGCCGCCGGTCGGGGCTTAGCGTGACAGAGGTGCAAAAAGTGCATAAATCCGAGGACGACGCGCCCGATAACATCATAAACGTGCTGGAAAGCGGCGCGATAAGCTATGTAATCTCAACGTCGGCCAAGGGGCGCGACCCGGCGCGGGACAGCGTTAAGATTCGCCGCAAGGCCTGTCTGCTGGGGATTCCGTGCCTGACCTCGCTGGACACGGCGGGGGCGCTGGCCGACAGTCTTCGTAGCCGCTACAGCGAGCGCAACACGGAGCTTGTGGATATAAATCACCTTAGAAGCCGCAAGATGAAGCTTAAATTCACCAAAATGCAGGGCTTGGGCAACGATTACATCTACATCAATTGCTTCGAGCAGGAGATAAACTCGCCGGAGAGCCTGTCGGTGTTTCTGTCCGACAGGCGGCTGGGTGTGGGCGGCGACGGGGTTATCCTGATTCGCCCCTCAAAGGTTGCGGACGCGCGTATGCAGATGTTCAACCTTGACGGCAGTGAGGGCAAGATGTGCGGCAACGGCATACGTTGCGTGGCCAAATATCTGTACGACAACGGCCTTGTCAACCGCACCAAGCTTACTGTCGAAACGCTTAGCGGTATCCGCGCAATCAGCCTGCGCACACGGGGCGGCTACGCCACTACCGCCACGGTGGACATGGGCGCGGCGGTGTGGACTCCCGCCGAGGTGCCGGTCAAGCTGGAGGGAGAGCGCGTTGTCAATCGCGAGATTTCCGTGGACGGCAAGAATTACGCGGTGACCTGCGTATCCATGGGCAATCCGCATTGCGTTACGTTTATGGACGGCGTTGACGCGCTGAATCTTGACGATTTGGGGCCGAAATTCGAGTTTAACCCGCTGTTCCCGGATCGCGTAAACACGGAGTTTGTTGAGGTTATCGACCGCCGCACGCTGAAAATGCGCGTGTGGGAGCGCGGAAGCGGCGAGACCCATGCCTGCGGGACTGGCGCGTGCGCGGTTGTCGCGGCGGCGGTGGCGAATAATATATGCGACAGCGGCACGGACGTGCGCGTTATGCTTGTGGGCGGCGATTTGACGGTGAACTACACCGACGAGCGCGTGCTGATGACGGGCGCGGCGGAAACTGTTTACGAGGGGACTGTGGAGATATGAGCAATCAATTGGTGCTGGTAATCGACTTTGGCGGGCAATACAGCCATCTTATAGCGCGGCGCGTGCGCGACCACAATGTTTATTGCGAGATTATTCAGCACGGCCGCGCCATTGAGACCGTGCGGGAGCGTAAGCCTATCGGCGTTATCCTCACGGGCGGGCCCAACAGCGTCTATGGCGCGGATTCGCCCACGGTCGGGCGCGAGCTGTTCGAGCTAAACGTCCCGATTTTGGGGATTTGCTACGGCGCACACCTTATTGCGCATGTGCTGGGGGGCAAGGTCGCGTCCGCAAAGAGCGAATACGGTCAGACAGAGACGACCTTTGACCGCTCCGCGAAGATTTTTGCAAACGTCCCCGACAGCGTGACATGGATGAGCCACGGCGACGCGATTATCACGCCGCCCGACGGCTTTAAAACAATCGCGTCCACTCACGATTGTCCTAATGCCGCGATACAGCGCGAAAGCCTGTGCGCTGTGCAGTTTCACCCGGAGGTTACCCACAGCGCGTATGGTCATGCGGTGCTGAAAAACTTCTTGTATGACGTATGTGGTGCAATCGGCGACTGGACTATGGACGAGTACGCCAAAACCATGATTGCCGACATCAAAAAGCGCGTGGGCGCGGGGCGCGTGCTGTTGGGGCTGTCCGGCGGCGTGGATTCGGCTGTCGCGGCGGCGTTGCTGTCAAAGGCTGTCGGGGAGAAATTGGTGTGCATTTTTGTTGACCACGGGCTTATGCGCAAGAACGAGGGCGATGAGGTTGAGGCGGCCTTCGCGGATTTTGACCTGACCCTGCGGCGTGTGAACGCGGGCGAGCGATTTTTCGCGAAGCTGTCCGGCGTTGTCGAGCCGGAGACCAAGCGCAAAATCATTGGCGCGGAGTTTATCCGCGTGTTTGAGGAATCGGCGAAAGCCGAGGGCGGCGCGGAATTTTTGGCGCAGGGGACTATCTATCCGGACGTTATCGAAAGCGGCGGCGCGGGCGGCGCGGCGGTAATCAAAAGCCATCACAACGTGGGCGGTTTGCCCGCAGACATGGGCTTTGAGGGCGTTGTGGAGCCGTTGCGGCTGTTGTTCAAGGACGAGGTGCGCCGCCTTGGGCGGCAGCTGGGGTTGCCGGACTTTATGGTGGATCGCCAGCCGTTCCCCGGCCCGGGGCTTGCCATACGCATAATCGGCGAGGTAACGCAGGATAAGGCCGCGATTCTGCGCGAGGCGGACGCTATCTTCCGCGAAGAGGTGCAAAACGCGGAGCTGGAGATACATCAATACTTTGCGGTGCTGACGGATATGCGCTCGGTGGGCGTGATGGGCGACTTTCGCACGTACGACTACACGCTGGCACTGCGCGGCGTGACCACAACGGACTTCATGACGGCGGATTTTGCGCGGATACCGTATGACGTGCTTGCAAAGGTGTGTACGCGGATTGTCAACGAGGTAAAGCATGTGAATCGGATTGTATATGACGTGACGACAAAGCCCCCGGCTACAATCGAGTGGGAGTGACACCATGACGACATACGAGCGGCTTGACTTGAACAAGGCGGCCATTGACGCGGTGCGCCCGTTTGAGGGCGGCACCCTGCGCCAGCTGCGGGAGTACTACCGCATCGGGCTTACCTGGTCGTCAAACGCCTTGGAGGGCAATTCGCTGACCGAGATTGAGACAAAGGTGCTTTTGGAGGACGGGCTGACGGTCGGCGGCAGACCGCTGAGGGACACGTTCGAGGCCGTCGGGCATTCGCTGGCGTACGATTACATGTTCGGGCTTTTAGGGGCGCTGCGTGTTACCACGGAGGACGTCAAAACGCTTCATCGCCTGTTTTTCAAGGCTATAGATGAAAACCGCGCCGGCGTGTGGCGCGATGTGAATATTATCGTTACCGGGTCGGATTACGAATTTCCCGCGCCGGCGGAGCTTCCGGGTCTTATGGCGGAGCTTGAGCGGTGGGGCGAGACCGAGCGCGGCAAAGCGCACCCCGTAAGCTACGCCGCCATGCTACACCTGAAATTTGTGACTATTCATCCGTTTGTAGACGGCAACGGGCGCGTGGCGCGGCTGTTGCTAAACGCCGCGCTGATTCAAGACGGGTATCTTCCGGCTGTGGTGCCGCCCGTCCTGCGCGCCGAGTATCTGTCGGCGATTAGAGGGTATCAATCGCGGGGAGATGCCGCGACTTTTTGCGATTTTATAGCCGAGCGGGTGTTGGAGAGCGAAAAGGAAATTATGCGGCTGTTGAAGATTCCGCGCCCCTGAATTAGGCCTACACCCCCAACTCCATGATCCTAGCCAGCATTTTAAACCCCTGCCGCTCGTAGAACCGTGTTGCGCTTTGATTGCAATCCCACACGTTCAGCTCGATACTCGCGCAACCAATCTCACGCGCATAGCTTTTGCAATGCTCCATCAGCGCCGCGCCGACCCCGCCGCCGCGATGATTTTCGTCCACGCACAGGTCGTCTATGTACAGCGTGTCGCGATCCCAAAACACAGGATGCCCGCGCCTGCGGCGTATCGCGCACAGCGCGTACCCCAAGCAAACCCCGTCGGCCTGCGCGATAAAAACAGGCCGCTCCGCGTCCGCAATCATGTCCAAAATATTCTGCAAATCGTACTTGCCGCCGCGCTCCCGAAACAAATCGGGCCGCCCGGCGTTGTGAAGCTTTAGCACCTGCCCCAGCAAGTCAATAATAAAAGGCGCGTCCCCCTCCAAGGCAAAACGTATATCCAAACCCCGTCACCCCTCCGCCATAAGCTTTTCCATTTTGGGCAGCAACGTGTCCATCTCTATGGGCTTCGCGGCGTGGTCGTCCATGCCCGACTCTATACAACGCTGAACGTCCTCGGCGAACGCGTTTGCGGTCATGGCCAGTATGGGCGTGTGCTTCCAGCCGCGCTCCCGCTCGATACGCCGTATCTGGCGCGTGGCCTCATAGCCGTCCATGCGCGGCATTTGCACGTCCATCAATATAAGGTCGTATTGGTTGCGCTCGAACAGCTTCAGCGTGGCGATACCGTCCTCCGCCGAGTCGAATTCCACGCCGATAGGCTCCATAAGGGCTATCAAAATCTCGCGGTTTATTTCCAAATCCTCGGCCAGCAGAATTTTTTTGCCCGTGAAGTCGTAGTCCACCATCGTTTTCGCGGACATCTCCTCGACCGCCCCCGTGCCTATCGCCAACAGAATGTCAAAGGTGAACGTACTGCCCTGGCCGGGGGTGCTATTCACCGCGATATGGCCGGACATCGCCTCGACAAAGCTTTTTGAAATCGCCAGCCCCAGCCCCGTGCCGCCGTACCGCCGATTCACCGATGAATCCGCTTGGTCGAAAGCGTTGAACACGCTGTCCAGCTTGTTTTCGGGGATGCCAATCCCCGTGTCGCGCACGGATATTTCCACGCGCACCATGTCGTCCTCGCGCCCCCGCTCCCACGCCGACACATGTATCTCGCCGCCCGACGGGGTGAACTTTACGGCGTTGCCCACCAAGTTGTTGATAATTTGGGACAGGCGCATGTCGTCGCCGATAAACGTATCGGGGACGTTGTCCTCCGTGTCCATATGCAGTTTCAGGCGTTTGGCCTTGGCGCGCCCCTCGTTGATATTCAGGATACTGCGCATAACGCGGCGGAACGAGAACGGGTGGTATTCCAAGTCAAACTTGCCCGCCTCGATTTTAGACATGTCCAGCACGTCGTTGATAATCCCCAGCAACAGCTTTGAGGCGCCTTCGATTTTTTCCAAGCAGTCGTAGATTTTGCCGCTTTCTGCGCCACGAGCCACCGCCGCCATGCCGATTATCGCGTTCATGGGGGTGCGGATTTCGTGGCTCATATTGGCCAAAAACAGGCTTTTGGCCTTACTGCTTTCAAGCGCGTCCTCACGCGCCGCGATAAGGTTGTTTGTTATCTCCATACGCTTTATGCACGCCACGACAAGCATGGCACCGGAGCGCATAATGGCCTGCTCGACCGTTGTGAAAATCCGCTCGGTAAAGCAATCCTCAAAGGCCACAAAGCCCCACATTTCCCCGCTTATGTTTATCGGAACCATCAGCGCGCTTTTGGCGTGTATGCTTTGAAACATGGCCTTCTCTTGCGCGGGCATTTCGGCGACCTTGGCGTTTATGATCTCGCCGCTTTTCAGCTGCTCGATAAAGTTGGGCAGATGCTGCCCGAAGTGGCTTACGCCGATTTTGCCGCCCGGGTCGTCGGGCAGTGAAGACGTCCAAAACAGCAGCTCGGCGGTGTTGGCCACATTCGACACACTGCGGTAAACCAAGGCTCGATTCGCGTTTATCGCGGCGGCTAACGCGATAAGCGCGTCCTCCACGGCCGTCTCTATCTGTTCGGTGGGCGCGACGACCAAGCGTTCCGCGCAACGCGCAACGGTGGCCAGCATCTGCCCGTGATACTCCAAAAGCTGGTCAACATGTTCCAGCTTAAGCATGTCCAACAGATATATGGCTATTACGGTCTGGCCGTTTAGCTGAAAGTGACGCAAAGTCATATCAACGGGGCGCATGTCGCCATGCACCACAAGCCAGGTTTCAAAGTTATCTTCGCCGTGTTCAAACATACGGCGAATACGGTAGGCCATGCTGACGGAGCGCTTACCATCGGGCTGGTATTCGGGGACGGCGGTGGTAAAAAACTCGGCAAAATGCCGGCGAAAGGCTTCTTTCGAGTCACATCGCAGGTAACGCACCGCCGCCGCGTTGCATTCCACCACGTTCATGTTAAGATCTATAACGGCGCAGGGGAACGGACTTAAATCAAACAAGGGGCTTTTGCCGATAACCTGCTCGCCGGTTTTCCCATCCATGCCTTCAATCACCGCCCCATTAGAATAAAAATCACAAGTATCTCTACTATTCTATCACAACGGAGGCGGTAATGCAAGCGTTAGTTTGCGGCTTAATTCACACCGCGGGCGGCGCGGCGGCGATCTATTTCGCCATGCAGATACTCCAGCGCGTCAGACAGACCGCCCGTCGCGTCCACAATCCCCAGCTCAACGGCGCGGTCGCCGTAGATAACACTGCCAACGTCGCCCGCCAACGCGCCGTCCGTGGCCAGCATAAGCTTGCGCAGAACGCTCTCCTCAACCCGCGAGGTGGCTGTCACAAACTCTATAATGCGCTCCTGTATGCGCTCGAAGTACGCGAATGTTTGCGGCACGCCGATTACCGTGCCGTTTAGGCGCACCGGGTGGATTGTCATGGCGGCGGTGGGCGCGATTAGGCAGTGCGCGGCGGCGGTGGCCAGCGGCACGCCGATAGAGTGCCCGCCCCCCAGCACCAGTGACGCTGTGGGCTTTTTCATGCCGCGAATCAGCTCGGCCAGCGCAAGCCCCGCCTCGATGTCGCCCCCCACGGTGTTAAGCAGAATCAACAGCGCGTCGATTTCCTCGCTTTCCTCAATGGCGGCCAGCTGGGGCATGACATGCTCGTACTTCGTGCTTTTGATGTTGGAGGGCAGCAGCTGGTGTCCCTCCACCTGCCCCACGATGGTAAGGCAATGGATATTGCCCCGGCTGTTTTTGGTGGTAAGCGAGCCGAACTCGACAATTTCCTCGCGGGTATTTTCGGTCATCTGGGTAAAGTCGTCCAAGAAAAATCACCTCTTGGATAATTTTGCGCAGGAACGCGGGAAATTATCCAAGAGATGTGTGGGTCGTGAGGGTTGGTTATTACTTTGCGAACTGTATCCTTATCAAGAACCTGTAGCTGCACTGGTACGCGACATTATCAAAATCATCTTCCTCCTCGTCTATTTTCCCGTCCTTTCCCCAAATGCAACCGACTATAACACCGCACAATGTCGGATCTTCCTCGCGATATTCTTCCGACTCTTTCGAGTTTAAGTTGAACGTGAGCGTGTCTCCCTCCAATTTGCTATCTAACAGATCGCTTGACATGTCCTCCCCGGTGTGATCCAACATTTTAAGGACAGCACCAGCGCCGTGTGGGGTATTGCTATCGAATTTTACGGTCACAACGCTATCGGTGCTAAACACTTGAGTGTTAGATCTAAGCACGCGAAGCTTGGAAAACTTACGGTTTTTGATGAGCTTGGTGAAAGGTATTTCATCATAACCGGGTTGGCCATTCCATCCGGTGCGTTCCAGTTCGTACGGCATATCTATCCCGTTGATTGTTATAGTTACGTTAGGCGGTGCTTCCAAGTACCAATCGGGCTTATAGCCCGGTTCGTAGCCGGGAAAATAAGGAACAAACGGTTCCTTGCCCGCGCAAGCCGAAAACAGCGTAATTATGGCCAGCGACACTAGCAGGATACGGATTTTTGCGTTGTTCATTGTTTTCGCCCCCTCTCAAAACTGTATCCTTATCAAGAACAAGTAATTGCACGAATACTTATATCCTCTCAATTCAGGGTCAGCGTCTTCCCACCCGCAATAGATATGAACTCCGCACAATACTGGCTCTCTGTCGCGATATTTTTCCCACTCTTGGGGATTAAATTTGAACGAGAACTCATTCCCGACTAATTCTCCGTACAGCCTTTCTTGCTCGCGATGTCCATCAGAGCCGCTCTCTATAACTTCAAAGAAAATAGTTACTTCGTCCGGAGTTTGGCTGTCGAATTTTACGGACACGGAGGTTTGAGACGCGACAACTTGAAGTTCGGCAAACATCGGGTCTCGGGCAAGGTCAGCGAACAACACCTCTTTGCTACGGTCGTTATTCCAATGGATCTTATCCAGCTTATATGCGCTCTCTCTGCCGCCGACAGCCAGGCTTATATTCGGCGGTGCGTCCATAGAACCGTCTGGCATGACGATTTCATTCATTAGGCTGTTGATTTCCATCGACCAATCCGCGCTATAGTTTTCGCTTATGTCCAGAAGTAGCTTTTTTGTCTCGATTAGCACATCGTCGCTTATGGTTCGTGTGGACAAAAGCCCGCGGAGCTTGCTCAAATTCGTGGTGCAACGCGTATTGTCGCTTGCGGACAGCGCGTGTATCATGACATAGATATTCGCCGTCACATCATCAAGCACCGTCTGGTCGTGGTTGGCCAAGTATTCGTCTATTGACCGCTCGGCGGAGGTTGCGGCGATGTTTATTGACTTCTTGACCGTAATTGCCCCCTTGCCAAGGTACGTGATATTCACGCCTAGGCTGACAATCAATGACACCACCAGCGCGCCGATTATTAGCTTTGTTTTCATTATCATTCTCCTGCTATCCCCCGCACCTCGATTTGTCAAGAGGCGGGGGACACTTAATTTAATATTTAGACATGGTCAATGACAATTGAACTGCTGATTGTTGGGGTTGTGACTACAGCACTGTCACAAAACAAACGCCTATAGCCCAACTGGCTTGGATTATAGCATTTGTGGCTCCCGGCTCGTCATGCCAACCAAGGTGCGCATATAATATTCGCCGTTGGCGTTTTTGTAATATCCGTAAGCCAACACCTGATGCTTGGGATAGCCTCCCGTGAGAGCCAAAACCACAGGTTTATTTGCGGCGATAGAAGACTTAGCGTAGCCACCCCATAGGAGGTAAAAATAATCGGCTTTAATGGCTTTTTTCACATTGTATGAATTGCTTGCATTGGCGGTTATCCATTTGTTAATTCCGGTCGCAACTGTTTCAGACGTGCTTCCGCTCTTGCCCTCACAGTATGGAACTAGCGATTTGTGTAGCGTTTCGCCATACGGCATTGAAAGCGGGACAACCTTGCCTGTACCAACAACATACTTGTCAATGTATGTAAGCATCATACCCGCCGCAACCGAACCGCATGTGCCGTTTACATTCTTGCCAAACGACATTGAATTTATAATATAATCCGAGTTTGTGACCATGGCCGAAGCGGGGGTAGCGCGCACAAGGCTTCCGCGAGACGGCGTAGACGTGGCGGCAAGGTTTTCTTCAATAGCCTTGTCAACCTGTTCGCTGGTTAACGCAATCTCTTCATCGCTTAGCTCGTGATTGTCTTCCACATCGAACAAGTCGCCACTATTATCGGCGTATATGTAGTTCATCGGCCCGGCGTAATATTCTTCTCCCGAAACGCCTTGATACGGGTTTTCGCCGTCCGGCAAGGCTTCAATAATCTGCTCGGTAAGCAAGCTGATTATAGCGTAGCCTTTACCCTTAAAGGTTACAAGCGCATATTCAGGCTCATCGCTAAAGCCCAGCAGTGGTTTGACGGCTTCCACCTCATAGGTTCGGTCTGTGGTCATTGCGGACATAATCGTTGTGGCGTTTGCGATAACGCTATTGCTGATAATATAGGATTGTTCGGCTTCCCCCGCCAAGCTCATTGTCCCGAATATCGATACCATCATCGAGACTGCGAGCAACATGGCTACTACTCTGTTTTTTCTGTTCATTGTGCATTCTCCTTATCAAATAAATTAGTGAAGTAATTCTGCGCTTCCTCTAGGCAACGCGCCTTGACTGTTTCGGCTGAATCGCCGTTGAAGGATATGCCTGATAGCTCAAATGTGTAACGTGCGTCGCCGATGTCCACATAGGCGTAGTAGATGGTGAACAATTCCGCAAGAGAAGTGGTGCTGGACTGGGTCGTTGGCTGTTCCTTTTGTTCCTGCTTCTCGTTCTCCGTGTAGGGATACTCGCGATAGGTCGCCCAAACAAGTTGCTTGTCTTGGAAGTCCACCGTAGTCGCTTTGTCAATGCTGGTGGTCTGAGCCGTTGGACTGCTCCAGCCGTTATCGCGCCGAATGCTGAAGCCGGAATACTTTATCTCTCCGGAACCGTCGCGTTGCTTCAAGTCTATCAAATAGCCTGTTTTTATATACGCGTTCTTTTTGTGGTCGAAATTAGGTGTGGCGAAGTTTGATAGATAATAGTACGTGACATCATACTTGTCGGAGGTTAGTTCGGGCGCGGCGGTCGGGTACACAAGCTGTTTCAGGTCTAGTAGCTCACCCGGCTCGGGCGTTACAACCTCTGCGCCACTGTCGGCGCTTGTCGGGGCGTATACGGGCGTTACGGATGGTTCTTGATCTAAGGTCTGTTTGACGCTGTCCAGCGAATTGCTTTTCGTCATGGCTATCAATCCGGGGGAGCAAGCGGATAGGATTGACGCTACTATTGCCGTTACCAACAGCAGAGGTATGATTTTACTTTTCATGGTATCTCACTCCTTAGTCAATATAGCTCTTGAGGTCAACGGTGCAACTCATGTCTTGCGAGCGGTCGTTTATAATAAGAATTATCCATTTCTGCCCTTTTGAACAATTCACCACCTGCTGAACAGCATTACCGGTGTACTGGGCATTATGGAACTCCACCCCATCATAGGTAATAGACAATGTGTATTTCGAGCCGCTAGAAACATTTGTTATGAATAGATCGAAAGCGTTGTGCGGTGTCCCGAGACCAAACAGTCCGGCACTCATGTTAAATTCGAACTTTTTGCTTCCGCCGCCCTTTATGGTTATTGTGTTGGCGGTGTTTATGCTCATCGGGCTGATTGCTATGTTTCCGTCGGTTAATGCCGTGCCGGGGTCGGTGCCTTCGGGTACCGTTGCCGCCGAGGCGATTCCTACTAGGGAAAAACACATTGCGAAGACGATTGCCATTGCGATGAACCTTTTGACCTGTGTCGCGTGGACGTTGCCGTTCTTGCTTTTCATTTCTGAATCTCTCCTCTTGTTTTTATTTTTTTGGTGTGCTACTATATACTCCGTTTATCTAGGGCAAATCCCTACACGATTTTCAGAAATATTTTTTATTTTTTTCGCCGACCATGAACGAAAAAGCCGCCCCAAGCGGGGCGGCTTTTGTTGCCGCTATCACATTTTACTGCTCACCAAACCCGCCTTTTCCGCCGATTCCTATTCACCACCGTCACAACCACCGTGGCGATAATCGCCGCCAGTAGCAACAGCGGGATGATCCAGCCGCCGCCCTCTTCGTTGCCGCCGCGCATGTCGCTCCAGCTTTTGTCCATGTAGCGGTTCAGCTCGTCGGGCAGAACGTCAAAGCTCTCGGTGTTGGCCAGCACTTCCTCGGACGGATAGGCTATCTCGTCCTCGCGAACCTCCTCGTCCAACAGCTCCAGCGCGTCCGTGATAGGCGTGGAATAGCCGATAAACGAGCTGTTTTCAGCCGACACCTCCGGCTCGCACATGAAGTTGATATACATCTCGGCGGCCTGTTTGTTGGCCGTGTCGGCGGGAATGCACAGCGCGTCCACAAAGTAGTTGGTTCCCTCGCTTGGAACCGCGAACGCCAAATCGGGATTTTCCTCAATCATGGTGATGGCGTCGCCCGCGTAGTACGGGGCAAGCGCGGCCTCGCCGCCCTCCATCTTGTCAAAAATCTGATCCATGACATAGGCCTGCACCACGTTTTTTTGCGCCATAAGCTCACGCGCCGCCGCGTCAATCTGCGCCGTGTCCGTTGGATTAAGCGACAGATTCAGCTTGCGCAGGGCGATACCAAACGCGTCACGGCTGTTGTCGAACATCAAAATCTGATTCTTATAGCGTTCGTCCCACAGCGCGTCCCAGCTGTCCGGCTCTTCCTCCACCATTGTGGTGTTGTAGATAATCCCCACGTAGCCCCACATGTACGGCACGCTGTACGCGTCTTCGGGGTCGTAGGAACGCCCGGTGTACTCGCCGCCCACCAGCTCGAAATTCGGGATGTTTTCAAAGTCCAGCGGGGCTATAAGTCCCTCGGCGGCCATTTTGCCTATCATGTAGTCGCTGGGAATAACCACGTCGTACTTCGCGCCGCCGCTTTTCAGCTTGGCATACAGCGACTCGTTGGAGTCAAACGTTGTGTAGTTTACGTGTATGCCCGTCAGAGCCTCGAAGGCGGCGTTTACGTCCAAGCTTTCTCCGTCCACGCCGTCCGCGATATACTCGCCCCAGTTGTAGACGTTAAGCGTGATGTTTTTGTCCGCAAGACGCTGCCAGTCGTAGCCGTTGTCAACAACCTCAACGTCCACCGTGGGGGACATGCCAAGGCTGGAAATCAGCGGCCCCACCACCAGCGACAGCGTGACTATCGCGGCAAGCGCGGGGGCTATCAAATGCTTGGGCTTGAACTTGCGCTTGCCCGCCGTGCGGGGCTGATTGGCCATGCGCTCGCGGTAATTTGCCACCAAGATTATCGTCAGGATAACCCCGAACATAATCGTGGACAGCGCGTTTATCTCCGGGCTGACCTTTTTGCGCGTCATGGAATAGATGGCTATCGGTAAGGTCTGCTCGTTGCCCGCGTTGAAGTAACTGATTGTGAAGTCGTCAAAAGAATAGGTCAGGCAGATCAAAAAGCTGGACAGCACCGCCGGCATAATCTCCGGCAGAACCACCTTGAAAAACGACTGCCGCTCGTTACAGCCCAAGTCCATCGCCGCGTCGTACAGTCGCATGTCCATACGGCGCACCTTGGGCGCTACGTTGAACAGCACGTAGGGCAGGTTAAACGTGACGTGCGCGATAAGCAGACTGGGCAAGCCTATCAAATCTTTGGCTATCCAATGCGCCCCGATAAACTCGAAGCCCTGCTTCATGACCACGAACAACAGCATCATCGACACGCCGGCCAAAATCTCCGGGTTGACTATGGGCAGGTAGCTGACGTTCATCACCGCCGCGCGCGAACCGCGCCGCATACGATTCACACCGACCGAGGCCATAGTGCCGATAACCGTGGCGATAATCGCGCTTAAAAAGGCCAAGACAAGCGTCAACGCCAAGGCGCGAAGCGTGGACTGATTGTTGAACAGATTGCGGTACCAATCCAGCGTAAAGCCCGAGAATATCGTGCGGCTTTTGCTGGCGTTAAAGCTAAACGCTATCATTACCGCAATCGGCAGGTACAGGAATGAGAACAGCAAAGTAATATAGACGCGCTTACCGATTTTCCACATCTACAGCACCCCCTCTATGTCCTCTTGGTCAAAGCCGCCCGTCATGCTCATGCACAGCAGAACGACCACCATCAGCACAAGGCTCATGGCACTGCCAAGATTGTAGTTGTAGCTGTTGCCCAAGAACTGGCTTTCAATCAAGTCGCCGATAAGCCAGAAGTTGCCGCCCCCCAGCATTTTGCTGATGATAAACGTGGAGATGGACGGCACGAATACCATCGTAATCCCCGTCTGTATGCCCTGCTTTGACATGGGCAGCAGTACGCGCACCAGCTTACTTAGCGTTCCCGCGCCCAAGTCCTCCGCCGCCTCGATAACCGCGTTGTCTATCTTGTGCATGGCGGTGTACAGGGGCAGAATCATGTAGGGCAGGTAGTTGTACACCATGCCCAGCACAACCGCGCCGGGGGTGTTGATCATGTCGAACGGCCCGATACCGATAAGCCCCAAGGCCTTGTTGATAAGCCCGCCATGCTCCAGCAAGCTCATCCACGCGTAGGTGCGCAGCAGAAAGTTCATCCACATGGGCAGCATGACCAGCATAAGCAAAATCCCCTGCTGGCCGCCGCGAAGGCGCGACAGCATAAAGCTGATGGGATAGCCGATAATAAGGCACACCACCGTGGCCACAACGGCCATGACAAGGCTCATGAAGAACACCGAGGAATAGTTGCCCAAGCCCGTCAGGTTGGACATTGTAAAATGCCCGCCGCCGTCCGTGAACGCGAAGTAGACCACCAGTAAGATAGGTATTACGGTGAACAGGAACATCCACGCCATGTACGGCGCGGCGCCCCGCTGGCTACGACTGTGCATTGTCGTCCACCGAGCCTTCTTGCGCGTCGCGCTTCATGATGTGAATCATATCCGGCGCGATGTTCATGCCTATCAGCTCGCCCGGCTGGCTTGCCACGGTGCTTTGGATAATCCACTTGTTGCCGCCCTGCTCGACCAGCATTTCGTAATGTACGCCCTTAAACGCCAAGGTCTCGACAACGCCCGTCAGTTGGCCGTCCTCGGCCGGGACTACGTTCACGTCCTCCGGGCGCACCAGCACATGTATAAGCTCGTTGGGCGCGAAGCCCTTGTCCACGCAGTCGAAGCTTCTGCCCGCGAAGCTTACGGAGTAGTCGCGGGTCATGATACCTTCAAGTATATTGCCCTCGCCGATAAAATCCGCCACATACGCGGAGTTTGGTTCGTTGTATATGTCTTGCGGCGTGCCGATTTGCAGGATAACGCCCTTGTGCATTACGACCACGGTGTCGCTCATAGTAAGCGCCTCCTCTTGGTCGTGGGTCACGTAGACGAAGGTGATTTCCAAGCTTTGCTGAATGCTTTTAAGCTCGACCTGCATCTCTTTTCGCAGTTTTAGGTCAAGCGCGCCCAGCGGCTCGTCCAACAGCAGAAGCTTTGGCCGGTTGACCAAGGCCCGCGCAATGGCCACGCGCTGCTGCTGCCCGCCGGACAGATAGGTCGTGCCGCGGCCCTCAAAGCCGCCAAGGCCGACCATTTCAAGCATTTCGTGAACGCGCGAGCGAATCTCCTTCTCCCCTAGTTTTTTCAGTCGCAAACCGAACGCAACGTTTTCGTAGACGTTCAAATGCGGGAACAACGCGTACTTCTGGAACACCGTGTTCACCGGCCTTTTGTAAGGCGGCAAACGCGTAACGTCCGCACCGCTAAAAAAAACATTGCCAGACTTAGGCGCGAGAAAGCCGCCGATTACGCGCAGGGTGGTAGTTTTACCGCACCCGCTCGAACCCAGCAACGTGACGAACTCCTTGTCGTGAATATCCAGCGACAAGCCGTTCAGCACCGCCTCTCCGTCAAAGTCAACAACAATGTCCTTCAGCGAAACAACAACTGGCTGTTCCAATTATGCACCCCCTCTTTCAAATAGCAGATAACAGATATCAGATAACAGATAAATATAGTCTGCAATTCTGCATTATAAATTGTTATTGGGGGTTTGTCAAGGGGTTGGTGAAAAAATAATCGGGATTGACAAAATTGAGGGTTGGTGATAGAATGGAAACTCTAAATCCGCCACAAATCACAGGAGGGTCACACACCATGCCAAAATCCGAGTTGCGCGCTATTGATTGGATAAACAAAAACCTGTTTTGGATCAGCCTTATAGTGGTGCTGTTGCTGTCTGTCATACTGCGAATTCTGCCGCGGCACGTCCTCACCGGCGACTCGCTTTACGCCCTTATCCCCTGGGCCGACGCGCTGGATAACGGCGGCATTCGCAACATGCTGGCCAACACCAGCTATAACTACGACGCGCTGTACGCGATCATGCTGTGGCTGTTCCACCAGTTGCCGTTCTCAACGCTGACCTGTATCAAGCTTATGTCCGTGGTCTTTGACTACGGTTGCGCCGCCGCTATGGCTCTTGCCGCCTACAATCTGTTCGGCAAGCAAAAATTCGTCGCCCTGCTGGCGTTCACCGTCGGGATTTTGAACCCGCTCGCCATCATCAACAGCGCGGCGTGGGCGCAGTGCGACATTATGTACACCTTTTTCTCGGTGCTGGCCATGTACATGCTGGCTCGCGGCAGGTATATCCCCGCGTTCGTGTTTTTGGGGCTGAACATGTGTTTCAAGCTACAGGCGTGGTTTTTAATTCCGGTTTTTGTTATATATTATTTCACAGAGAAAAAATTCAGTCTGTGGTATTTTTTGATACCACTCGGCGTGTTTTTCGGCACGGGGTTGCTAATGCCGATATGGGGCGGCAGTCCGCTGTGGTCGTTGCAGGCGTACGGCGACCATTTGGCATCATACTCCGCGATGGTCTTCAACTACCCCAACATCTACGCCCTGTTGCATTTGGACTACCAAGACCCCCTGCGGGTGGCCAAGCTGGATCTGACCGCGGCGGGCGCGTTTACTACGCTTTTGCTTTTGGGGTCGATATTGGTGTACATGCTAAACAAAAAGTTGCGGTTAACGCGGGACGGCCTGTTCATGATGGCGGCATTCACGGTGTTGCTGTGCGTGTTTTTCATGCCGCGCATGCACGAGCGGTACGCGTTCGCTGGGGAGATGCTGTTGCTGTTGCTGTGCGCGACGGTGCGCCGCCCGCGCCTGATAATCGCCGCCGCGCTGACGTTCCCCGCGATATTGACGACCTATTTGCGCTACATGCTTGGGGTGAATATCATGCCGTTGCAATTGGCCGCGTTGCCGGTGCTTGCGGGCTTGATTTTGCTGGGGTTTGAGTTGTTTAAGGCCGATGGGGGCGCGGGGTGTAATCGGTATTTGGTTGGGGAGGCAAGGGCGGCCAATGGTTAATATAAAAATCTATACGTCTTGTTTTCTCCATCATTTTATGTTATAATGATGGAGAAAATCATTTCATGAGGGAGAAAGCACATGAAAATTTTTGACTATACAAACGCTCCGAAAGCCCTGCTTACGCCGGATATTGTTGCAATGCTTACCAGCATTCACGAACACAAGGGTAAACAAGAGCTGTTTGTGGAAGCTCACGCCGACGCTCTGACCACGCTTATGGAGATTGCAAAAATCCAAAGTACAGGCGCGTCGAACCGTATCGAGGGCATAAACACTACCGACAAGCGTTTACAGGAACTGGTGCTCGACCAGTCCGCGCCGCGCAACCGAACCGAACAGGAAATCGCGGGCTACCGCGACGTTCTCGCAACGATTCACGCGAGTTACGACTATATCTATCCGCGCCCGAACATTATTCTGCAACTGCACAAACAGCTTTACTCGTTCGCACGAAGCTCTATCGGCGGTTCATACAAAAACTCGGATAATTATATAGCCGAAACCGACTCGGAGGGCAATCAGTCAGTCCGTTTTCAACCTGTTCCCGCCTATCTAACCGCAGACGCGATGGACAGACTGTGCGCGGCGTTCGTTAAGAGCTTGGAAAAAGATGAACACGACACGCTATTGCTAATCCCGATGTTCGTGCTTGATTTTCTTTGTATTCATCCGTTCAACGACGGCAACGGACGTATGAGCCGACTCTTGACACTGTTACTACTCTATCGCGCCGGATACATTGTAGGCAAATATATTAGTTTAGAAAAGCTGATCGAAAACAGCAAGGATACCTATTACGAGGTGTTGCAGAACGGCTCTGCGGGCTGGCACGACAACCGAAATGACTATCTGCCGTTTATTCGCTATTATCTCGGTATTTTGCAAAAGGCCTACGGCGACTTTGAGGACAGAGTGGAATATTTAAGCCAAAAAGGTCTCTCCAAACCGGATCGTATCAAAGCTGTTATTGACCGCAAAATCGGCAAGATCACGAAAGCGGAGATTCTACAAGCAGTTCCTGACATCAGCAAGGTGACGGTTGAACGCACTTTGAGCGAGCTTGTAAAGGCGGGCTATCTTGTGAAAATTAGCGCGGGTCGGTCAACGGCATACGGCAAAACATAAAAAAGAGCCGATTTCCACCGAAATCAGCCCTTTTCATTGGTGCGCGAGGCGGGACTTGAACCCGCACGTGCGTATTGCACACTAGAACCTGAATCTAGCGAGTCTGCCAATTCCACCACTCGCGCACATATTAACTTCCGGGAAAACTGGTGCGAGTGACGGGACTTGAACCCGTACGCCATTGACACACGCCCCTCAAACGTGCCTGTCTACCAGTTCCAGCACACTCGCCAATCAACCTTTAAACATTATACCGAATTCAACGCCCTTTGTCAAGCGTTAACCGAAAATTTTTTGGCGCATACAATACCACACCTAGATTTTTCGGGAAGAGGGCTTGAGCTATGAAAGGTTTGCGTGTCGGCGTCGCTATGTGCGGCTCGTTTTGCGTATTCCCCCAGGTTATGCCGCAGATAAGACGGCTTGTAGAACGGGGCTGTGAGGTCTACCCCATCATGAGCGCCGCCGCGTACGGTACCGACACGCGCTTCGGCGCGGCGGCCGATATTCGGCGCGAGATTGAAAATATAACCGGCCGCGTGGTGTGGCACACTCTAGGCGAGGTCGAGCCGATAGGCCCGCGCCGCCTGCTTGAGGTGATGCTGATAGCCCCCTGCACGGGCAACACGCTGGCCAAGCTGGCCTGCGGCATCTCGGACACCGCCGTCACCTTCGGCACCAAGGCGCATTTGCGCAACAACCGCCCCGTGGTAGTCGCGGTGTCCACCAACGACGCGCTGTCGGTATCCGCGCACAACATCGGAACACTGCTGGCGCGGCGCAACATGTTTTTCGTGCCGTTTAAGCAGGATAATCCCGCCGAAAAGCCCGGCTCGGGCGTGGCCAACTTCGGGCTGATCTACGAGGCCGTAGTGGCCGCCCACAACGGCGAACAGCTGCAACCGATTTATTTGTAGCTTTCCATGTAGCGCATAGCGTCCATCGCGTCCTTCACGTATCTGTCCGCCTTGACTAATTCCGCGTATTCCTCCGTCATCACCGCGCCGCTGACAAATACGCGGCAGTTCAAGCCCGCCGCCCGTATCGCGGCGATTGTCTCGCCCATTGCCGGGACTGTGGTGGTCATCAGCGCGGAAAGCCCCACGTAGTCCGCGTTGTGTTCACGCGCCGCGCTAACAACCGTCTGCGGCGGCACGTCCTTGCCCAGGTCTATGACGTTGTAGCCGTAGTTGCGCATAAGCGTGCGGGCGATGTTTTTGCCGATGTCATGCACGTCACCGCGCACCGTGGCGATAACCACCGTGTCTTTAAACGCGCTCTGCGGCGGCATATGCTCCCGCAGAACGTCAAAGGCCGCCTGCGCCGCGTCCGCCGTGCGCAACAGCTGGGGCAGAAAGGCGCGCCCGGCTTCAAATTCCGCGCCGACCTCGTTTAAGGCGGGGATTATCTGCGCGTCGATAATTTCAAGGGGTTGGTTGCCCTTGGCGATCAATTCTCGCGCCGCCGCGCCGCAATCCGCCGCCACGCCGGACTTTATAAGGTCTTTCAGACTGTCCGCGCTCCGCGTTTTCGGCGTTGTTTCAACCTCGGCATAGTGTGAAATCCACCGCTCAAAGCCTGCGTCATGCCCCCACAGCGCGTCTGACGCGTCAAAGGCGCGGCGTATCGCCGCCGACCCCGGATTGACTATCGCCGCGCTTAGTCCGCGCCCCAAGGCCAGTGTGAGGAACGCGGCGTTAAGCTCATCGCGGTTCGGCAACCCAAAGCTAATATTGGACACGCCCAAAACCGTGTTATACCCCAAATTGTGCAACTTTTCTACGGTTTCAAGCGTAATTTTCGCTTCGCGGGGGTTCGCGCTTACGCTAAGCACCAGCCCGTCAATAAGCAGATCCTTCTTGTCTATGCCGTAAGTCGCGGCGTGTTTCGCGATGGCTTCGGCGATTGCCACGCGCTGGTCGGCAGTTTCGGGTACCCCCTTTTCAGTCAGGGGCAACACCACAACAACCCCGCCGTAGCGTTGCACAAGCGGAAACACCGCGCTCATAGACTCTTGTTTGCCGTTTACAGAATTGATAATCGCCTTGCCATTGTAGATTCGCAACGCCGCGTTCAAGGCTACTGGGTCCGCGCTGTCCAACTGCAACACCGCCGAAGATACCGACTGCACGGCACGGACGGCCATAGTCAGCGCGGCGGCCTCGTCAATGCCCGGCACGCCGGTGTTCACGTCCAGCACGTCCGCGCCCGTTTGATTCACGGCCTCCCGCTGGATAAACGCCGCGTCCCCGTCCACAATCGCGGCTTTCAGAAGCTTTTTGCCCGTGGGGTTAAGCCGCTCGCCGATTACAAGCGGCCTTTTGCCTATCTCGACCGTGGCGCAACCCGAGGACGCTATCGAAAAGCTTTTGCGTGCCGGCGCGGTATACGGCACATGCTTTGTTTTTTCAATCATTTTTCGGATATGCTGCGGCGTTGTGCCGCAACAGCCGCCCAGCATCTGCACGCCCAGCTCCGCGATTTCAAGCATCGCGGCGGCGAAGTCTTCGGGCGACTCGGTATGCCGCCCCTGCGCGTCCGGCATACCCGCGTTGGGCTGAACCAGCACGGGCAGGGAGGTAACTTCCATCACCTCTTTAACGAATTTGACCAAGCCGCGCGGCCCGAACGAGCAGTTAAGCCCCAGCGCGTCCACGCGCAGACCCTCCAGCAACGCCGCAACGCCGCGAATGTCCGCGCCCGTCAGTAGCTTGCCGTTTCGGTCAAGCGTGACCGTGGCCGCAACCGGCAGATCGTAATTTTCTTTAGCCGCCAGCACGGCGGCTTTAAGCTCATAGCTGTCCGCCATGGTTTCGATTAGGATAAAATCCGCGCCGCCGCCCTGTTTCACAACGTCCGCGAACAGCTTGTACGCGTCCTCGAAGCTTAAATTGCCCATCGGCTCCAGCAATTGCCCCGTGGGGCCGATGTCCAGCGCCACAAGCTTGCCCGTGGCCTTTGCAAGCTCCACCGCTTGGGCGACATTTGATGTGTTGGCAAACGTATTCGTTGTGATAACATCCGCGCCCGCCGCCGCGTAGGCTATATGCGCGGATTGCGCGTCCGGGTACAGGCTCTGCGCCAGCAGATCGCCCATGCCGCCGTCAAAATATAACCGTCTGTTGAAAAAGCTCATAAAAATCTCCCTCTGTGCGGCGCGATTACTGATGTTATTGACTTCATCGGCAACAATATAAAGCTATCCGTCACGGTAAGGCCGATACGCTTGGGCGTTTCCAGCAGTTTGCACAGCTCGGCCTGCCACGAAAGCGGCAAATCGCCGTAGCCGGGCGCGAACCGCGCCCCCGCAAACACCTTGTCGCAAACCTGCTCGATATAAGCGGAGGCGCAAGCGTCAAACACCGCCGCGTCGGACATTGACCAAGCCTCCAGCGTGCGCAATCTTGCGTCCGCCGCCGCCCCCAACGTGGCCGCCAGCAAGTATATACATGTGTCGTCCCCGACATACTTATCCAAGCTGACACTTGGCGGCAGTACCGAGCGCGGGAACTTTTTCAGCACGCAACGCGGGTCGATATTGGCCTCAATCCACGCCAAATGGCGGTCTATATCGGCAACCGTCTGCTCGTCGGGGATTCCTTTTACGCGCAGATAGCGTAATGCATCAGCCGAACAGCTCATGTACGCTCCCCAAAATATCCCGCGCTATCTTCGGCTTGTTCATGGTGTACAGATGTATGCCGCGAACGCCGTTGGCCAGCAAATCCGCAATCTGCTCCGTGGCGTAGGCTATCCCCGCCTGATACAGCGCGGCGGGCTTGTCCGCCCAACGCTCGATAATCGCCTTGTGCTTCGCGTTCAGCGTTGCGCCGCACATGGTTGTCATCTTTGTGATTTGGCGGGCGTTGGTTATGGGCATAATCCCCGCAACCACAGGCACCTCAACGCGCCGCGCCGCCAAACGATACAAAAAGTTATACATAACCGCGTTGTCAAAAAACAGCTGGGACACCAAGAAGTCACAGCCCGCGTCCACCTTATACCGAATGTTTTCAATGTCGCGCTCGCGGTTGCCGCATTCGGGGTGTCCGTCCGGATAGCACGCGCCGCCCACGCAAAAATCGCCGTGGCGTTTGATAACGCTCACCAGCTGGCTGGCGTGTTTATAGTGCGTATACGCCGGAATATCCGGGGCGGGCGGGTCGCCCCGCAACGCCAAGATATTCGTAACCCCCGCCGATTTGAGGTCACTCAACACGCTTGCGATTTTCGCCTCGTCGGCTGTGACGCAGGTCAGGTGCGCCAGCGCGTCCACGCGGTTTTGGATATGCGCGGCAACGTCCACGGTGTTTTGACTGCCGCCGCCCCCCGCGCCGTAGGTGACGCTGATGTAGTCGGGGTTTAAGTCCATCAGCTCGTCGGACACACGCGCAACTGTCGCAAGCTCCAGCGGGGTTTTGGGCGGGAATATCTCAAACGACAGCGTGGTCTTGCGGTTTAGAATGTCAGATATGCGCATAACTTAGTCTCCGGCGCAGTACCAAGGCCAGCGGTACCGCGATGATAATCTTTAATATATCGCCCGGTATAAACGTCGGCACGAACAACAGC
>BNZR01000003.1 GCA_026001245.1 Clostridia bacterium | reverse complement strand
AGAAACCGCTAAGCAAAGCCGAACAGACAAGACTACTAGAAATCGTTGCGGGAGAGCGTGTAGAGACATTCACGAACCTATGCCTATTCGCAGGACTACGCCGCGAAGAAGCTCTAGGCCTGATGTGGCAAGACGTTCACACCGACAGCGCAACACCGTTTATAGACGTTCGCCATGTCGTGACAATTGGGGAAGACGGCAAAGACCAACTAACAGACAAGCTAAAAAGCAAAGCCGCATACAGGTCAATCCCGATACCGTCAAAACTAGCCCAATTACTGGAACGTCAAAGAACCGCAACACCAAGCAAATTTGTGGTACATCAACGAAACGGCAACTTTGCGACAATATCAAGCTTTCGCAAAATGTGGAACACCGTCAGCAAATCCGAATTAAACCATGTACACCCGCACTTACTGCGACACACCTATATAACCGAGCTTTGCACGTCAGGCATGGACATCAAAAAGATTCAATACCTAGCCGGGCATGAAGATGTTACCATGACGCTAAAAATTTACGCACACGTGAAGAACAACACCCCTGAACAGCTTCACGGAGAGATTGAACGGCTATTCGGGGTCAGTTAGGAGGTCAAGCAATGAACGAAACGACCAAAAGGCTTGCAATGCAATGAAAACCAAGTTTCAAAGCCGCGCCCTCCTAAGCGAAGGGTCGCGCGTTCGAATCGCGCCGAGGGTGCCAATCGGGCAATGTAGGGGCGATTATTAATCGCCCGCAGACACACCAACTGAATGCAATCTCCACACAAAAAAGCCCCGGCAGTTTGCCGGGGCTTGTGCTCTATCCTATTCTTTAGTCTTACTAACCCGAACCGTAAACGTCCCCGACTTCCCGCCGATCGTCACCGTAATCGTGCATGTCCCCGGCGCGTTTGCGGTTACCGTTACCGCGCCCGTGTCGTCAATCTCGGCCTCGGCTATGGTTTTGCTGGAGCTTTTGACTTTCCAAACCGGGGAGGCGCCCGCGTATGCGTCCTCATTCGGCTTCATGGCGGCTTGAATACTGCCCGTCTCGCCCTCGGCCAGCGTAAGCGACTGCGGTGTCAGCTTTACGCCCGTTATGGGCAACAGCGTATCCAGCTTGTATTCGTCCGAGCTTACCTCGCCGTCGTTATTGTCAAAGGTATACGCCCGGAAGGTAACCTCGCCCTGCCCTATAACCGTGACAACGCCCTGCTTGTTGATAGTCGCAACGCCGGGGTCGGAGCTTTCCCAGATAACCGTTTGCTTGGCTGTCGGCGGCTCGACCATTGCCCGAAGTGTCAGCTGACGGCCTTTCAAAAACGGCGTGTCGCGCTCCAGCGTGGTGATGGTTACGCCTGTCGGCACATCGCGCACCTGAACCTTAATCGAGGCCGTCTTGCCCCCCAGCGACACCGTTATGGTCTCACTGCCCGCCGCCGCGGGCGTAATCGTGAAGTAATCCGCATCATCAGAGGGGCGGTCTATGCTGACGACAGAGCTATCCTCCACGCGAGTGGTTACCGCCCAGCCCAAGTAATTGTAAGCATCGTCCGGCTTAACCTCAACCGCAACCTCAATGGCGGGCGTGTCGGCCATCAAATCCAGCGTCTTGGCCACGCTAAGCTTAATCGAAGTCACCGGCACCTGACAGTACAGCTCCACATGCTCGCTCTCGATAGACGGGTCGCCCACCGGCGAGCAGTATACCTCCACAACGCCCGATCCGACGGCTTTCAGCTTGCCTTTCGCGTCTATCGTGGCCACGTCGGGGTTGGAGGTGAACCATGTAACGGTCTGGTCGGCCATGCCCATGGTGTCCGACTCGACAATGGCGCGAAGCGCGTAGGTTTTGCCTTTCCAAATCTGCATTTGGTCGGTTTCTTCATCGATTTTTGGCAGGGTCTTCTCGTCAATCACAACACCTGTGGGCGTTTCGCGGATTGTTATCTGCAACTCCACAGTTTTGCCGTCGCCGTAGATATGCACCTTGTACGGGCCGCCCGGCCTTGCGCCGGAATCCGCAGCTATGCCGAACGAACCGTCATAGTAGGCCTCGATGTATTGCAAATCCTCGTTTGTCGGGTCGATTTCTCCCGCCGGGCTGTCCTCGCCCAGCACCAAGCCGTAGCGTTCAAACTCCGAAATGCTGTAGCGTATCCCGGTGTCAGACGCGTCAAGCGGCGCGGCCGTGTAGATTAGCTTGCCCTCCATGCCCTGCGTCAAGGTTATCTTGGTGGGCTTGATGGTAAGCGTTTTTATCGGCACCACGCAGTTGACGATAAGCGGCGGGTCGGAACGAATCTCCGGGTCAACCGCGCTAACCGCGTAGACCTGCACAAGCCCCGTGCCTGTAACCCTCAATATACCCTGTTCGCTTATAGTCGCGGCCTGTGCGCCGCCCTCGCCCTCGTACGGCTCAACGACCCACTCCACCGTCTGCGGGGCGGAGGTGTCGTACACCGTGGCTTTCAGCCGCAGAGTTTTACCCTTGTACAGCTTAATCGGCTCGTCGTCCTTGTTCTCGAAGTTCAGCTTGATGGATTCCGGCCTGTTGTACACGGTTATCGTGGCCGTAACCTTTTTCTTTGTGCCGTCCGTGGTTATCGCGGATATATGCGCAACGCCGGGCGCTATCGCGCTTACCACGCCGGTATCGCTCACCTCGGCGGCGTTGCGGTTATCGGAACTCCATTCCAAGTCGGGCAGACTGGCGTTGAACGGGGTGGTTACAAATTCCATCTGTAAATCGTCCCCCACCAGCATATCGGTCTTTTTGGGGGTTATAACAAGCTTGGTTATTGGGCGCACGACTGTAACTGTAAGCAGATACTCCGCCTGAACCGCGTTGGGCAACAGATTACCGTCCGCGTCCAAGCAATCGATTGTAACGCCCTTGACTGTCGCCACGGCGGGCGGGTCAAGCGCGCCGCTGCCTTTAAGTCCCATAAGCTTGCCGGTTTCGGACACCGCGACATACTCGCCCCCGTCAACAACCGACCACTGCACGCTTTGCAAAGCGCGGGACGGCGCGACCTTGTAGCGGATATACTCGCTTTCGCCCTCGAAAATTTTCATCTCGCCGGTGCCGCCGTCTCCGTTTTTAATCGTGTCGCTCGTGGCGATAATGCCCGTCCCCAAGGGCTTTACGGTTACTTGCACGCTAACGTGGCTGGCCTTGTCAACCGAACGGCAGGTCAGCGTTACCGTCCCCGTCTTGTGCGGGGTTATCTCAACGCCGCCGCTGTCTAGGTTGACCAAGGTCACAACATCGGGGATTGCCGCCGTCCACACGCAGTCGGCCGAGGCAATCTCGGAATAATTCTTTCCGTACAGATATGCGGGCGGGCTACCGGGGTAGGTGTACAGCGTTATAGCCTTTACCTTGTCGCCCTCAAAGTTTTCGTCCTCGTAGATCTCGGTTTTCGTGGCGAACACGCCGCAGGTTATCTCAACAACGTCCAGCACGGTGTAATCCATAACGCTTCTTGCCTGAACGTAGGTCGTACCTGTCTCCAGTGCCGTTAGCAACCCCGTCGCGGGGTCTATAGATGCCACAAAGTCCTCTGTATCTTGGTATTCATCGTCGCTTCCGTCCAAGTCGCTGACGATAGACCACTCGACCGCCCCGTCATATACGATTACCGGCGACACCTCGGCCGCGAAATGGAACACATTCCCCACCGCCACCATCTTAGCGGGCTTGGTGCTGATTACAATCTTGTTGGGCGTGGCCTTTACCGTCACCTTGCAGGTTGCCTTAACGCCGTTGTAGGCCGTGGCCGTTATAACCGCCACGCCCGTTTTCTTGTTGCCTATCAGCCGCACCTGACTTTGCGGATAGATGGTTTCAACGTAATCCTCCGCATCGGTGTCAATCTCCTCTTGGACTATGGCCACAATGTCGGTGTTTGATGATGTCCACGTAATCGTGCCGAACAGGGCGTTGTCGGGCTTTATGGTGGCCATAAGTAACTTGCTGAAATCCTCGCCCACGCCGATACTCATCGAGTTCGCCGTAAGGGTCACGCCGGCCACGGGCTTTACAACCTCGTAAAACACGCGGGTGGGCAGACGATTCGGGGACGGGCGGCGCAGGAACGTGCCATCGCCCAGCTGTCCGTAGCCGTTGTCGCCCCACATCCAAAGCTCGCCGTTTTCGTCTATCAAAACAGAGAAATAATACCCCGCCGCGATAAGGCTCGCGTTTATGGGCGTCTGCTCCGGCGGAGTGCCGAAGGCGGGGTCGGTTATGTCGGTAATCGGCGGCTCGGCGTCCGGGTCGTCCATCAACGCCTCGCTTGACGAGGCCTCTAGCTTGACCAGTCCATTGCCTATTTGCCCCCGGCTGTTAAAGCCCATGGAGGTAACCGCGTCGGCTTTTTTGATAACGTTGTGGTTGTAGCCGCCCTCAACGCGTTCAACGCCGCTCATCATCTCGGTGGGGACGGCGAATTGCGTCGCGTCGCTTTCCAGCAAAATCTGTCCGAACAGATTACTGCCCCAGCCGTACAGCTTGTCGCCCGAAAGCATAAGCGAATGGGCGTTTCCGCAACGCAGGGAATCCGGCGCGGCGGGGCTTTCCGTTATCTCGAAGGGATAGTTGCGGTTTGTGCTGTCGTCCAGCCCCAACTGTCCGGCGGTGTTGTTGCCAAAGCCGTACAGCTTGCCGTCCGCGTAGATAATCGTGTGGTTATAGCCTGCGGCCACAAGGTCGCAGGTAACGCCCTCGATAAATATCGGCTCTAATTTATTTGTCTCTTCGTTTTTTTCCAGCTTAACCTTGCCCGTTTCGTCGTCAATCTCTACAAAAACCACCTTTGACGGGCGGATGCTGTTGCCGTTTTTGCCGTTGCCCAGCTGTCCGAACGCGTTATACCCCCAGCCGTACAGCTCGCCACTGTCGCTGATTGCCATGGTATGCCCAAAGCCCGCCGAGATGTTCGGCTCCTCGTCCGCGCCCCACGGGACCACGGTAAAATACTCCGAAGCGTCCAGCTTGACCGGCGCGGGCTTGTTGCGGTTGCCCGTGGTACCGTCCCCCAGCTGCCCGTAACGGTTGCTGCCCCAGGCCACAACGCGCCCGTCGTTTAGCACCGCTATCGAGTGGTTCGCGCCCGCCGCGATTGACGCCACGGGGATTGTGTTGCCGTCTATAATCGCGCCGTCCTCCGAGATTACCATCACCGGCAAATTGCGCGTGAAGTTGGTGCCGTCCCCCACCTGCCCGTATTCGTTGGAACCCCAAGCCCACACACTGCCGTCGTCCAGCAGTGCAAGCATGTGGTTTTCGCCCGCGGCAACTTGCACAACCTGCGACAGGTCGCTTGTAACGGCCTGCGCCGAGACGCAGTTTATGGCGACGGCGATTAAAAACGCCGCCAGCAGTCCCGATAGCATTTTACGCATATATGTATACCTCCAAAAGGGTAGATTCACGCTTTACATATAATTTATCGAACGACTTGAAAGAATACTTTAGGTTTAGTCTTGCTTTTTTCATTAAAAAATTGTACAATATAACTATAAGCAATAGTTTTATCGGGAGGTATGCGTTATGCAGATTCAATATTTGGGAACGGGCGCGTCAGAGGGCTTGCCGGGGGTTTTTTGCCAGTGCGAGGTGTGCGCCCACGCACGGCGCGAGGGCGGCAAGAACATACGCCGCCGCTGTTCGGCTGTTATCGACAAGCAAATGCTTGTGGATTTGTCGCCGGACATCTACTCGCAGTCGCTGACCTACAAGGTTGACCTTTCTAAAATCAACCACATACTGATAACCCACACGCACCACGACCATTTCTATCCCGCCGAGCTGCGCAATTTAGTCAACCCCTATTCGCTAAGCCCGCGTGACAGCAAGCTTAAGCTTTACGGCAGCCCCGTGGTGTACGAGGAGCTTCTGTCGGCGGTGGGGGATTGGATTATGCCCCGCATGCTGGACTGCTTGGAATTTATCGAGCTGCATCTGTTCACGCCAACGCAGGTGGGCGACTATACGGTAACGCCGCTACAGGCGCGTCACTGCGTGGGGGCGTTTATCTACCTGATTGAGCTAAACGGCCGCGTAATGCTGTACGGCAACGACACGGGCTTCTTCCCGGAGGAGACCTGGGATTATCTCGCGGGTAAGATGATACACTTGGTGAATCTGGACTGCAACAACCCGGTACATTCCGACACGCCGAACCACATGACTATTGAGGACTGCATAACGGTAAAACGGCGGCTGTTCCAGCAACGCAACTCGAACAACCGCACAAGATACGTAGCCACGCACTTCTCGCACAACGGCGGCCTGACGCACACGCAGATTGACGAGAAGATGAGGTTGCATGGAATAACAGTGGCGTATGACGGGCTGGAATTGCGGGTGTAGGAAGGGGGATTTTATTATGGCTAAGGACACTGTAATCAACATCAGAACCGAGGGGGAGACAAAAAAACAAATCGAGGGCTTGTTCTCTCAATTCGGAATCACCGTGTCCGACGCCGTGAATATTTTTTTCCATCAGGCGTTACTGCAAAACGGTTTTCCCTTTACCCCTAAAATTCCCGTTCCTAACGCCACGACGATAGCGGCTATGGAAGAAGTGGAGGAAATGCTTAGAACCGGAAGCGGCCAAGGCTTTAACAGTATGGAGGAATTGATAGCGGAGTTGAACGCATGAAATATACCGTCAAGTGGTCATCGTTGTTCAAAAAAGACTATAAAACAGCACTAAGGCGTGGTTATAACGTTGCGCTTTTGTTTGAGGTTATCGAAATCCTTGCCAAAGGCGAAACCTTGCCTGAAAAATACCAAGACCACGTGCTTAAAGGCAAGTATAAGGGGTGCAGAGAGTGCCACATTACCCCGGACTGGCTCTTGGTTTACAAATTTCAGGATAACTTGTTGGTTTTAGCGTTAACCCGCACAGGCTCCCATTCGGATTTATTTTGACAGGGTGTGATTGAAATGAACGGCAGAATTTATACAATACCTGAAATATCAAAGGCCGTTGTGCCTGTCGCCAGAGCTTACGGGGTCAATCAGCTCGCGCTGTTCGGCTCGTACGCCCGCGGTAACGCCACGCCCAAAAGCGACATTGACCTGCATATTATCGACGGCGGCGCGTTAAAAGGACTGTTCAAGCTGGCCGGTTTCCAGCGCGAATTGCAAGAAAATCTTGACGTTCCAGTGGATTTACTGACCTCCGATGCCTTAAGCGAGGATTTTCTGACTAGAATCCGTGCGGAAGAGGTTGTGCTGTATGGATAACCGCGATATTGAAATTTTGCGGAAGATTATCCGCTACTGCGACGAAGCGCGGGAAACCTGCGCCCGCTTAGGGAACTCACTTGAAGCGCTTTCCGCAGATTTTGTTTTCAAAAACGCCGTTGCCATGTGCGTGTTGCAAATCGGCGAGTTGGTGTCTCATTTGTCAGACGAAGTTAAAGCGCGGTATCCCGACATGCCGTGGCGCGATATAAAGGCCATGCGCAATATAGCGGCGCATAAGTACGGCGATTTCCGCGTAACCCACCTGTGGGACACCGTTGCGGGTGATATACCGGAGTTAAAGCTGTATTGTTTGCGTATTATTTCTGATACAATGATTAAAGATTCATATTAAGGATGTGTTATCATGGCCAATGTATACACTCCCATCGTCGCCTTGACATGCTTCGACATATGTGATAACATATAACTGAAGACGTCGAAAGGTGGGGTTCCTATATGGATTCCGAAGCTAAACTGAGAACTATTATGGCCAAGGCGGGGCAGTCCTTGCTAGATTCGCTTGCCCTTTTGGGTATAGCGCTTAACATCGCGGAGGACGAAAATCGCGGCACAAAGGCCGGCGAGGCGTTGGCGTACGTGCGCAAGGCGTATACCGAGCTGTGCTTAACCGCCCGCAGTCAGACGGCGCTCGCGGACGCGGACGTCACCAACTTTGACCCGGAGGTCTACGACGTGGTAAGCTATTGCCGCGCCGTGGTGGGTCAGGCAAACTCTTTGGCGGGCAGCCATAAATTCAAGCTGCGCTCGCCGCACGCTATGCTGCCCTGCGTGTTGCCCGAACAGTATCTGCGCCGCGCCCTGCTCACCTTGCTGTCCATGGGCGCGGAGTCCGCCGAGGAGGAGCAGGAGACCGTAATAACACTGGGTACCGCAGAGGACAACATCACAGCGTCGGTAGAGGTCCAGGCCGACCCCGAACCTATCCCGGATCCGGAAACGCTCGACCGCACAGACGAAGGCATTCACCTGTTAAAAGAATGGACACGGCGCACAATGGTCTCGCGCATACTCGCGCCCTACGGCGGCTCTTTCGAGGTAAAGGGCGGCCGCGCAACCATAACATTCCCACGCGGCTACAGCGACGAGCTTACCTTGCGCTCCCCAGAGGTTCCCGATGACTCGGACGACCGCGTTTGGCTGTCCCCGGTGCTTACGGTCAAGGACTATAAAGTCCCGCGGCGACAATGATGTCACATTTTTTCGCAAAATTATTCCGTATGCGGTACATACGGCGGTGGGGGCTTATGCGCAGCGTGATGCCGGAGAGCTTGGCGGAGCATGCCATGATAACCGCACTGCTGGCGCAGGCCTTGGCGGTGATACGGCGCGACGTGTTCGGCAAGCCCGCAAACCCCGACCGCGCCGCGTCCGCCGCGCTACTTCACGACGCGAGCGAGATAATCACGGGCGACATGCCAACCCCCGTAAAGTACCGCAACGCGGCTTTGCGCGACGCGTACAAGGTTGTGGAGCGCGAGTCGCTGGGGCGGCTGGTGTCGTTCCTGCCGGAGTCCATGCGGGGCAGCTACGCGGATTTGATGGCCGGGGACGATGTAGCGGAGCTGGTTCACGCCGCGGACAAGCTGGCGGCGCACATCAAGTGCGTGGAGGAGCTGACGGCGGGCAACCGCGAGTTCAAGCTGGCCGAACGCCAAACGCTGGAAAAGCTGAAAAGCATGAAATTGCCCGAGGTAGACTATTTCATAGAACACTTTCTGCCAAGCTTCGGGCTGACATTAGACGAGCAGGAGGGGTAAAAAGCTATTGACGAACACGTGTACACGTGTTATAATGTGGAGGTTGGGATTAGTTGAAAGACAAAGCCTTGCTAAACAAGCTATTCAAAGACGCGGGCTGGAAATGAGCCTTGGAAAGGATGGATAGCCGTGGGAAATATTAAATTGGTTGAGCAATGTGGGTTTAGCCGCTTGGTTATAACCGAAATCGGCGCGATACATTGATTTTTTCACAGAAAGGAGCCTGATAGCCGCCCCACCCCCCGGTGTATCGACTATCAGGCCGATTCCAATGAAAAGAAAAATTCCATATTCATTGTACAACCCATTGACAGAAATGTCAAGGGGCTTTTTTGCGATTTTCTAAAAAATCTACAGTTGACAAGCTAACATAATTATGTTAGAATAAATCCGTCGCTATATGAGTGACGTGGTGCGGCGGTGAACATCTCCCAAAAGGAGGTGGTCAAACTGGACAAGGTAAAGAAGGTCGCGAGGGTCGTATTTTTCCTAGTGTTACTTATCCTCTGGACATTGATTTTTCCCGACACAGCACGATAGCCGTCCCTCCCCAACAGGCGTGACGGCTATCTATAAATAAAAAGCCATGGAACGTTTGTTTGCCGCTTGCGCGGCGTCACACGGTGTTGACGCACCGTCTGAATATAGTATACAACCCCTTGACAGAAATGTCAAGGGGCTTTTTTGCGATTTTTTTATTTTTCGTTCGTAAGCTTCAGCTTTTCGAACAGCGCGAACGCCAGGCTTACCACCATGCCCACGATTGTCGCCAGCGCCATGCCCTTCAGCTGCACCTCGCCCAGCTGGATATACACGCCCGACAGACCTGTTATGAACACCACCGAGGTCAAAATCGTGTTGCGCGCCTTGCTGTAGTCGATTTTGCTCTCCACCATCAGCCGAATGCCCGACGCGGCGATCATGCCGTACAGCAAAAAGCTTATGCCGCCCATAACCGCGTTCGGAATCGACTGTATAAAGCCCGACACATGCCCGATAAACGACAGCACGATGGAAATCGCCGCCGCGCCGCCGATAACCCACACGCTGTACACCCGCGTGATGGCCATAACCCCGATATTCTCGCCGTACGTGGTGGTCGGCACCGAACCGACAAAGCCCGACAGCGCGGTCGAGAGACCGTCGCCCAAAATCGAGCGGTGCAGACCCGGATCCTTTATCAGGTCGCGCTCGACTACCTTGCTCGTCACCAGCTGATGGCCGATATGCTCCGAGATTACCACCAGCGTCGCCGGCAGTATAATCAAAATCGAGCTGCCGTCAAACTGCGGAAGTTGGAACTGCGGCAAAGCCAGTATCTCCGCGTCCTTGACCGCGCTAAAATCCACAACGCCCGCCGCGACAGCCATCAGGTACCCCACCACTATGGCGATTAAAATCGGTATCGCGCCCAAAAATCCGCGCAACAGCACGCTGGCCAAAATCGCGACCCCCAAGGTCACCATGAACACCGTGACGGCACTCCCGTTGATAACGCCCAAATCGTCCGGCAACAGCGAGCCGACAGTGGTTCCCGCAAGCTCCAGCCCTATCAGCGCGACGACGGGACCCATAGCGGCGGGCGGCAGAACGACGTTAATCCACTTCGTGCCGAAGCGGCCGATAATCAACGCCACCAAGCAGAACACCAAGCCTACGACCACGAAACCGCCCTGCGCGTAGGCGTGACCCTTGTCGCCGTTTGACGCGATAACCATGCCCGCGGGCGCTAAGAACGCGAAGCTGGACCCCAAATAGGCCGGGGCCTTGCCCTTGGTTATCAGGATGAACAACAGCGTGCCTATGCCGTTCATAAGCAGGACGATGGCCACGTCCATGCCCAGCAGGCGCGGCACAAGCACCGACGCGCCGAACATGGCGAACATATGCTGAAGACTAAGCGGGATAGCCTTACCCAAGGGCGGCCGCTCCTCCACCTGAATTACGCCGGAGCCGGAACTTTTGCGGGGTTTTTGACTGGTTTTCGACATAGTAACCCTCCATACTCCAATTTTTTCTTAGTGTATCACATGCCGCGCCAGTTGTCAACGAAAAAATATTTTTAAAAAACTTGTCCGAAATCGGGGGTCTCGATTGATATATAGTTAAGAGGATGTTTTTTTAGGAGGTGAGTCCGATGGTTCTGTAGGTTCGCGGTCAGTCCAAGCGAAACCCACAATGCCATGCCAAGGCATGGAAAAATTAAGTAAGGAGAGATACCTATGAAAAAGCAAACCTGTAAAAAAATCATCGCGTTTGCCGTAATCATGGCAATCATCGCAACCTCGTCCATAGGCGCGTTCGCGGCTGACTATTCGGGTTCGTGGCACATTACCGACGTGAATTTAACCGGCGTTCCCAATAGCGTAGATGTTAAAACTGACCTCGACCTGTACTACTCTACAAAGCAGACAACGTTTGTTTGCAATCAAATCAGCCACACAAGCACAACTCCTGGCTTTTATGGAACGGTCACGGTAACGGTTTCGGTACCAGCGAACCCTAGTTCCACAGTCACATTGAAAAGCACTGCCACTGCCACTGTAGCCAGTCCGCTTAGCTGGACGACGAACGGCATACGCTATCGCTACGCAGTTGGAACCGGAGTTATCCCTTATGTGCGATATCGTTTTTCCGGCGATACAACATATTCCGGGACATTCAATGCCGGCGGCGTTGCGAGTGTGAGCTAATGAAGACAACAAGAGTATTGTTAATAATGCTCTTGTTGGTGATGCTTGTCGGTTGCAACCCAACCGACAAGCCCCTCTCCTACAAGAGTGAACCGCTACAAAAGCTCTCGGTAAGCGTTGAGGACATTAAGGCTTACTTCAAAAAGCTTGATAACTTCACCATATCAGGTGATGTGCGATTGTATTTGCCCAAAGGCGCAGAGGTATACTATGATTTAGAGTTGGCCTATTCTGACGAGGGAGACTTTAAAAGGTTTTACGACGAAAGCGTAGCTTTTATAAAGTACGTGCTTGGCGAGGATAATTTCGACGAGAACGCACTTTACTTTATAGGTACAGATTCGGAGTATCAAAACGAATATTTTGAGGACGGATATACCACAGTTGGCCCGCCTGAAAAAGTCAGCGATCACTATGAGAAATTAGTTGACGGCTCAGAAATTTGTTCGTCGATTGAATATACCACCGAATTTCTTGTAGATGAATCGGCCGATAGCTATGAATATTTTTCATTCATTAAGCCTATCGGAATCAGCTATCTGCGCTTCAACAAAGGCGAAACTTCCGACCTATTAGGACGATACCCTGATACGGGCAACAGGCGTGATTTGGGAAGATGGATACCTGATGCGACACAGCCTATGGTCGGTTCATATTCATCGGATTCTGACGCGGAGTTTGCGCTGGCCGATGGCAAAACATCCATAAAGTCCGCTGTTGAAGTGTGCGAAAACTTCCTGAAGTCTCTGCCCTACCCAAAAAATCCGGTGTTTACCCCGAAAGTCGCGAATGTAAATGTATTCCCCATAAACGACAATTTCGGGTTTATGCTTGACGTTACAAAGGCGTACAAAGATATACCTTTTGACTACTACACGCCAAGCCGCACAACGGACTTTTTGCAATACTCCCCTACGGTTTGGAAAGCATATATGTGCAATTCGACCGATGTCGATGTTATGTACAGTCTGCCGAACGGACAAATCATCACCAATTCTACGGAAAACAATGACGTTGTAACGCTTAAATCGGCCTTGGAGATAATATCAAAGAAGTTATCCCAAACCGTGCAATTCGACGTTAAAAAAATAGAATTGTTGTATTGTGAGACGGCGCATCCGGATTCCGGCTCGGAGTACAAAGATAGGAAGCAACTCGCCAAGCTTGCGTGGAAGGTGACGCTTTATAACATCAACGACGACCGCACGTATGTGACGTACATAGACGCCAAAGACGGCGAGAATTTTAGGTATTACATTGTTATCCCAGAACCGGCGGAGGAGGAATAAGCCATGCCCTGTTGACAATACCCCTATTAGGGGTTATACTTAAATCAGTAATTTATTAAGGAGCGAACCACATGAAAAAACTGCTAACAATCCTGGCAATCCTGCTACTAACGCTCGCGGCCTGCACAGACAAGCCCGAAGTCTCGCCGCCCGCAACGCCAACCCCAACGCCCAAACCGACAACCTCTGGCCCCATCACAATCGTGCCGACACCAACCCCCGCCCCCACGCCCTATCCAACAACCCCACGCAGCGTTTTCACGGTCAACATACCCTTTGGCCTGGACGGCTGGGACGAAACAGAGCTTCCTATAACGTACAATGAGAAAGAAAACGGCCATCGCCAGTTTTTATATCAGCAGAATAACATTTTTGCTTACCCTATGGGCGACAGCAACCAATACATCCTGACATACAAAGGCTCTTTGTACAAGCTCGACCTTGACAAATTTGAGATACTGCCACTGATGAACAACCACTGGGGGCAATACGACTGGGAGGATATAAAGATTTGGGATTGTAAATGGGCATACGAGCCGGTCTTTAACAAGGATTATACCAAATTCACTTTCAAATCTACACGTGACGGCAAATACAACCCGTATCATGACGACACCACCAGCTGGATCGACTATAACGGCCAACTGTGGGAGAAAGACCTTGTGACGGGCGCGGAAACTTTGGTTTACCAAGGCATTGCGTCAAATGTTTGGTGGGACGGCGACACGCTGTTTATCGAATCTTGGTACGGCGATTATGAAGACGACATCATTAAAATCGGCGACCCAAATAAAACGATGGTTAAGGGGGTTTCTTGGGATCCTGCCTTTTCCAGCCCGTATTTTGCCTTTATCTATCCTGACGACCTCGCCACCGTGCATATATACAGCCTTGAGACCGAAAAGATAATCTTCAGCCACACCATCGAAGACGCATACAGCATAAACACCTTAGCTTTCAATGACAAAGGCTGGGTGCTAATCAACTATACCACACCGAAGTTAAAGGGAAAAGCCGCAAAGTTCAACCCCGTAACGGGCGAATTTATAGCGGTAAATTAGGAGGAAAAATCACATGAAAAAGCTACTAACCGTACTAACAGCCCTAACCCTGCTAATCTCACTCGCGGCCTGCGCGACAACGGCCAACCCGGCAAGCTCGCCGTCCGACACACCCGCGCCCACCGCTTCGCCCGCCCTCACGCCTACGCCTACGCCAACTCCCTCCCCAACGCTTGACCCAACCGACACGCCCATAGTGAATATTACCCCAACGCCGCCGCCTGCTAACATACCCGACGGCACCGAGGTTACCGTTGTGATCCCCTTCACGCTTGACGGTCGGAGCGACCAGATTTATGTGGAGTACACGCAAAACGGCGACCGCCGCGAAATTGCGTACGACGACTCCACCATTAACATACATGTTCGGCCTATAGGCGACAGCAACAGGTATGTCTTAGCATGGCAGAACTCTTTGTACACGCTTGACTTGGATAAATTCGAGATAAGCAAGCTGTTGAACAACGAATCCGGGAATTACCGTTGGGACAAGATACAGGATTTAGGTTGCATATGGGGCGAAATCCCGACCGTTAACAAAGCCGGCACGAAAATGGTTTTCCAAACCACACGCGATGGCAAATACGATGTACCCGGTGAAAAAAGATGGGTTGACAGCACTTACCCCCTGTGGGAGAAAGACCTTGTGACAGGCGAGGAAAAGATGATTTACCCCACCCGAACAACAGGCGCGTGGTGGATCGGCGACACGCTATACGTCACGGAGGGCGACTACGAGGGAACCTACAACCATTTGATTAACCTAGAAACCAAGCAAACGCTGGTTGATAATGTTTTGATCCGTGCGTTTGACACTCCGTATATCTATTTTCTTACCCTTGGCGAGTACGGGACTTTAAAGGTGTACAACGAGCAAACCGGGAAGATCATTCGCAGTGTTACAATCGAGGACTCAGTCTGCGTATGGGTAGTGCGCCCCGACAAAGAATGGGCGACAATCTTCTATTCCCCGTTGGGCGAATGGGAACCGCAACCCTACCTAAAGGCAAAGCTGAACATCCTAACAGGCGAGCTTGTAATGGGTCTTAAACTGGAAGAGGGCGACCCGGGGCGCGTAGGCTGCTGATGAAAAGAGTATACGTGCTATGCGCCGTCATGTTGGCATTGTCCCTCACAGCCTGTACAAGCAAGCCCGAAGTCTCGCCGACTGTCACGTCCACCCCGCCGCCCGCAACCGCTTCGCCCACGTCCGCCCCCACGCCGGGCCCCACGTCTTTCCCCATCGGCCCCTACCCGTCCTATGACAAGCTTCCCATGCCCGACGAGTCGATCCCCGTCGCGGATCTGCCGCCGGACTACTACCTCCCCCGTCCCGCTTCACCGGAAACAAACCTTACAGTTAAGCTGGGCGGCGAACCCCAAACCGTGCGGATAGAGGGCGAAGAGGAGACCGTGCCGTGGCTGGTAGATGGCGGCTACCAAAACACCACGCGTACATTCTTCTACGCCTATTTCGGCGAACAAAAACAACGCTTAGAGGAAACCTCGTGGTTTGACCGCGTAATAAAAGCCGAGCCTTGCGACATAGACGGCGACGGTCAAGACGAAATCGCGGTGCTGTTCGGTTCGGGCATATACGGGCTGTTTACCATGCTAAAATGGGACGGGCAAAAGTTCATACACATGGAAATGCCGGAGCCTGTGGATAACGATGTGGGGTGGGGAACCACCGGGTTTTCCTCATCCGATGTAGTCTTCGCGGACGATTGGCAGATTAAAATCCCGCTGAAAAACGGCGATATTTACGGCAAGCTAGATCCTAAAGCCATCGAGCTGGAACGCCACAAATTTGAGGTGCGCGAACCTCCGTTTAACGTGTTCCCGTTCGACAGAAACGGCAAGCTAAACCCCGACTATCTGGAAATGCCTGAGTATGTGTATTCAATAGAGTGGTTCCTCGTAACGCTAAACGATGGTCACTGCAGGCTACAATTTTACCAATCCGTAAGGATACCGTGGTTCGGCCACGGCGGCTATCTAATCTCAACGCTGTCGCTCGGCGCAGACGGCTGGCGGATAGACAAGCAGGTTTTCGCGCTGTCCCGCGAGGGTTATGAGCACTAAACAACTAATAGTAGCTTAAAAACAACCATTGGTTTCAAAATTCCCCTTGCAATCCGACCCATAACATGTTACAATGAACCCACAACAAAACAGAAAAGGGGAGCATCAACATGTTAAACGCAACAATCATCGGCGAACGAATCACCACAGCGCGCAAAAACAAGAACCTGTCGCAATCCGCGCTGGGGGAACTGCTGTCCATCAGCTCGCAGGCCGTGGGCAAGTGGGAGCGCGGCGAGTCCATGCCCGACATCCTCACCTTTAACAGTCTGGCGCGCACGTTGGACGTGGATTTGAACTACTTCTCGGAATTTCCGTCCGACCCCGCCGTCCCGCAACAAACAGCGGCCGAACCGCCCGCAAATCATCACAACATGTCCGCCGCGAACTGGCGCGACGCGGATTTTTCCGGCCTGCGCGGGCTGAAAGGCAAGCTAAGCGGCTCGAACATAATCAACTGCAAGTTTGTCGGCTCGGACCTCGGCGCAACGATACTCAAAGCCAACGTGGCCGCCAACTGCGACTTTTCGGATTCCACCTTGGCGGGCAGCAAATTCCACGCGTCCAACATCAAGCACTGCAACTTCACCAACGCCGATTTCACAGGAGCCTCGTTCAAAACCAGCCCCATAACCAAAAGCATACTAACGGGGGCAATCTGGAAGCGCACCGAGTTCAACGCCGTCAGCTTCACGGACATAGTGTTCCAGGGCGAGCTGACAGACTGCTCGTTCGTAAACTGCGGCTTCACAAAAACCGAATTCCGCAACGTTACGTTCCGCGACTGCTTCTTCAAAAACGGCAAGATGAAAAACGTAAAATTCACAGATTGCAAGGCCGACAACCTAACCTACGCGTTCCTAAAAAGCGCGAAAGCAAACATGGACGGCGTGACGCTAATCGAAAGCTGACAAAAAGAGAGCGCTTATTAAGCGCTCTCTTTAACTTTTTTTTCGCCAAACCTTGTGGCTTGATTCCCGAAGCGTTCCCCCAAATCCGTTGTGCTGAAATCGTCATGCGGTCTTGGGTCGTTATCGTCGTCGTTTATCGCGGGGAACGAGATTGTCCCGCTTCCGCCGGACACGTCTATTTCCCGGGCTTCCGGCGCGGGTGCCATCGTGTCTTGTATCGCGGCCAGCACGGATGCGTCTATGTCCTCCGCGCGCGAGGTAAGCTCCTCCTGCCGCGCAATCTCCGGCACGGGCAATTCGGGTATCATGCTAAGCCGCGCCATTTGGCCTTGATAGCTTTTTATCTGCTCTTGATACACGGCCCGCATTTGGTTTACAAATTTTACGGTGTCCCGCTTGGCTTTCTCCAGCCTTGCGTTTTCAATCTGCATCTCGTGCGTCAGGCGCACGCCGTAGTTCTGCGCCTCGCTTTTAGCCGTCTCGATAAGCTTAACCGCGTCGTCCTGCGCTGTCTTGACCGTTTTCTCGGCCTCTAGCTGCGCCCCGCGCAGTACCTTGCGCATTTCGTCGGCCACACTGCGGTGTTCCTCAACGGTCTCGGCCAGCACCTTCATCTTGCTTTTAAGTATGGCGTTTTCCTTGTACAGGCTGGTGTAGTCCTCGGTTAAGCGTTCCAAAAACTCGTCCACGTCCGCCATGGCGTAGCCCGTGAACATAGCCTTTTCAAAACGCTTGTCGTTAATCTCCTGCGGTGTAAGCATAATCCACCTCCCCTCCGGTATTTATTCCCTCTGCTAGCTGTTATAGAACATCCCGTTGTTGTCCAGATTGTCCAGCAATTCGTGAAGCATAATCTCTACATTATATGGCGTTATTATGTAGGTATAGGTTGCGATCTTTTCCATCTTTCCGTCCAGCGCGTAGGCCACGCCGCCCAAAAAGTCGGTCAAGCGATTAGAGGTGGTCTTGTTGGCCAGCTCCAGGTTCATAACCACCGTGTGCTTCGAGCGCAACAAGTCCGCTATCTCCAGCGCGGAGGTCTCAAAGTCGGTGGGTTTGATCACCACAACCCGCAACTGCGTGGTTGTGTGAATATTAACCACCTTCGCGTTTGACACGGCCTTATCCTTAGCGATCGCGGGCGCGGTAGTTCTGTCCTCGTCTCCCATCCCCGCTCTGATAGGAATCGGCTCCGGTGCCGGCTCGTAGTCCGACCTAATCGGGGCAAACATGTCCGCCACTTTTTTAAAACCCTCTGCAAAGCCCATTTTTCAATCTCCCGCCCTTTCTCTCGTTCCAAATAGTGCCGCCCCAACCCTTATCATATTCGCGCCGGCCGCTATAGCAACCTCTAAATCCGCGCTCATACCCATTGATAGGATAGCCTGTCTACCATTGTCGCATAATTCGGGACTTATGTCAATAGCAATTTTCGCAACCTTTTCAAAGTAATACGCGGCCTCTTGGGGGTCGTCTACAACCGGTGGTATTGTCATCAAGCCGCATAACGATATGTTGGGTAGTTTCGTCAAATTGTATAAATTTTTATCGAAAAATTCTACAGAAAAACCTGTCTTAGCGTCCTCATTCCCCACGTTTATCTCCGCCAAAACCCTTTGAACGATACCTAATTCCCTAGCTCTGCCGTCAATAAGCTCCGCCAGCTTCAAAGACCCCACGGATTGTATAAGCCCTACGCGCCCCACAACCTGCTTGACCTTATTGCTTTGCAAATGCCCGATAAAATGCAGCTCCGCGCCGTCATATGCATGTTGCTCTGTCTTTTCGACCATCTCCTGCACGCGGTTCTCGCCGAACACGCGCACCCCCGCGCCGATAGCCTCGCGGATTTTATCCGCGCTGTTGGTTTTAGAAGCGGCCACCAGCGTAATCCCGGCGGGGTCGGCCACTGTGGCGATTCGCCGGTTTATCCGCGCCAAATTTTCGGCGATACTCATTTGGCAATCACCTTCCCGTCGTACAGATTCTTTCCGCTGGTCAGCATAACGTCCCCCGGCAGTAGCTCGTTCACGCCCGCTTTTTCGGGATTAAACGCCGCCAGATAAAAATTGTCCCGCTCGCCGATAATCTCAATGGGCTTGAACACCGCCTGCGTCCCCACCACGCAGTACACGCCGTATTTCAGCGTCCGCGGGTCCTGCTTAACGGCCACCTTGGGTACGCGCAAGCCCGTGTAGGTATTGGTAACATTGTCGGCCGGCAGACGGCGCAAGCCCGCAAAGTCCTCCAGCCCGTAGGTCGTGGACAGTATCGCCAGCTTTTTGCCGTCCTGCGGCTCGCCTACGCGCTCCACGTTAAACGTCATAACGCTCTCCGCGCTGTCCGCGAAGCGCAGGGTTAGCTTTGACCCTGTGATCTCCGCGCTTTCCGGCAGTATCGCGGCGGCGTACCAGGTGTACCCCAGCGACAGCTTGCCGTAGTTGCCCGCCGCCGCCGTAGCGTCCCGCTGTAGCCCCAACAATTCCTGAACGGTCAGGTTTTCTAACGAGTCCACAGTAAGCTGTTCCTCAAAGCCGTCCACCTCGGATATAAACAGCCCCGCCGCCGGGGCCTTTATAGTTGCCAGCTCCGTTGAAACCGTTGCGGACAGCGTTGCCAATTGCCCTCTGGCACCCACCAGCGCGTCGTTTAAGTCCCCGCCCTCGCCGTATGTAAACTCGCGCCGGAACACCGACGCTTTAAAGTTTAAGCCGGCCTCGTCATAGTCCTCCATGCGGCGGCGGTCGCGTGCGTCCAGCATTGCGGCAAGCTGTTTAAAAATCCCGGCGTCGGTGTGGATAATATCCATGCCGCTGGCGCTTTGCGTTTGGGCGGCCTCCATCTCTGTCACGCGCCGCGTAAGCTCCCGCCGGGCGTAGCTACCCGAAAGCGCCGAGTAATTCTCGTACACCCGCGCCACAATATTGCCCTTGGCCACACGCGTTCCGTCCGGCACGGGGGCGATAACGCCCGGCGCGTCATAGCTAAGCAGGTACTCGTCGCGCACAAAAAACACGTCGGCGGGGATCGCGTCTTCGATTGTAATCTCCACCGCGCTTACGGTTTTAAGCTCGTCCCGAAACAGCTCGGCGGCGTTGGCGGCCACATACCCAACCAAAAACAGCACCGGGACGATGGTTATCCACCGAAACAGCCGCTCCCCGCGCCTGCGTTTCATTCCGCGTCGAATTCCAGCGGGATAGGCCGCGACGGTACGATTGTAGAGATCGCGTGCTTGTAAATCATCTGCTGTCTGCCCTCGGATTCCATCACCACCGTAAAGTTGTCAAACCCGCGCACCGTTCCCTTGATCTGAAAGCCGTTTATCAGGAACATGGTTACAAGTATGCGCTCCTTGCGGGCGTGGTTCAGGAAAATATCCTGATAGCCGCCTGTCGGTTTAGCCATAGTATTACCTTCTCTCTGTATTTTTAGTTTATCATAATTCTAACTTACTGTAAACCGCATTTCTTCACGATTTGTGTCGCAAGCTCAAAAATATTCGGCGCGTCCGCCCATTGCACGTACGATTTGGCGTTAAACCACGTCATTTGCCGCTTGGCCAAGTTGCGCGTGGCCTGTTTAATCGCCGCCGCGCCGTCCTCCTTGTACCCCACCGCTTGCAGACAGGTTCGGCAGGGGTTCATGCCCTTCAGCCGCCGCGCCTCCTCAAACAGCCCCGCCGCTATCATGCTGTCCACGCGGGTATCTATGCGGGCGTACAGCGCGGCGCGTTCCCATCGTATGCCGATAACGCACGCGTTATACACAGGGTTCTCGCGTGATTTGCGGTGGTGTTCCGTAATCGTAACCCCTGTCGCCCGATACACCTCCAAGGCGCGGATAATCCTGCGCTTGTCATTGGGGTCGATACGCATAGCACTTGCCGGGTCTACAGTTTTTAGCTCCGTGTGAAGCTCCCCTGCGTCTTGAAGCTCCAGCGCGGCGCGGATAGCCTCGTCCCCGCCCGCGCCGTGCAGACCGTAAATCAGCGCGTCCAAGTACATGCCCGTCCCGCCGCAGACTATAGGCAGCTTGCCCCGACGGATAATGTCGGCGATACAATCCCCCGCGTCCTGCACGTATCTGGCAACCGAGTACAGCTCCCACGGGTCGGCCACGTCCAACAAGTGGTGCGCAACCCCGCGCCGCTCGTCCATGGTCGGCTTGGCCGTGCCGATGTCCATGCCGCGATACACCTGCATGGAGTCACAGCTAACCACCTCGCCGCCCAGCGACAGTGCCAGCTCTATCGCCAAATCGGTCTTGCCCGAGGCCGTGGGGCCCGCCACGCATAGGATTTTGCTCATCGCAAAAACCGCCGCGCGATCTCGGATAGCGGCAGTTTCACCGCCACGGGGCGGCCGTGCGGGCAATTGCGTATGCCGTCCTCCATAACCCACCGCACAACCTGCAACGCCTCTTCGGCGGAAAATCTTCTGCCAACCTTAACCGCCGCCTTACAGGCCACGCCCTGCAAAACCGCGTCGCGCCTGTCGTCGGCACGGCTCGACCGCAAACGCTCCGCAAGCTCGGACAAAAGCGCCGCCGCGTCGTCCGCCGCCACCCCGTCCGGCAGTGACCGCACCGCCAGGCTGTTCGCTCCGAACAAGTCAACCGACAGCCCGAAGCTGTGCAACAGCTCCTCGTTTTCGCCCAAAATATCGCAATCCTCGGCGGCCAGCTTGACTATTACCGGGGTTATAAGCGTCTGCTCCATGGGCGCGCCCGCGTTTGCCTTTAATCTGTCGAACAAAAACCGCTCGTGCGCGGCGTGCTTGTCGATAAGCAGTATCGCGTCGCCCTGTTCAACAATCAAATAGCCGCCAAGCACCTCGCCAACGTAGCGATACGGCTCCGCAATCTGCGGCGTTTCGGCGGTTTTCATACGCGGGGCGGTTTCCTCCTTGGGGCTTTCCATGGCCACAACGCCCATCTGCGTCTGCGCGTAGGACACGGGCGCGGGGCCGGTTTGCGCGGCAGGCTTATACTCTGCCGGTTCCGCCTTGGGCGGCGCGACAGGCAAAGCGGCGGGGACATACTCCGGCGCGGGCAAATCGCCCATAAGCGCGTCCCGCGCCGCCGCGTATACAAGCTCGTACATAGTCCGCTCGTAGACGAATTTTACCTCTAACTTTGAGGGATGTACGTTCACGTCATACAATTCCTCCGGCATTTTCACGTGCAACGAACACACGGGGTACCGCCCCACGGTAACGCTGTGCTTAAAGGCGTTCTCCAGCGCGGTGGACAACGCCCCCGACCGAATGGGTCTGCCGTTAACAAAAAAGTTCTGTTGGTTGCGACTGCCCCGCGTTAGCTCCGGCTTGCCCGCGTAGCCCGACAGCGTACAGCCCTCGCGCCCGCTCGACAACTTCATGACGGTCTTCGCCGCGTCCCGCCCCCACAGATTGCGCAAACAGTCCAGCAAGTCCCCGCTTCCGGGGGTGCGCAGAACCTCGCGCCCGTCCGCGATAAACACAAAGGATATATCCGGCCTGCTCTGCGCGGCACGAACTACAACACCCTGCACCTGCGCGGCCTCGGTGTTGTCCTTTTTCAAAAACTTCTGCCGGGCGGGGGTGTTGAAAAACAAATCTCGTATGACTATGGTCGTCCCTGCGGGGCAACCGGCCTCGTGTGTGTCGATAACCGTGCCGCCCTCTATCTCTACCGCCGTCCCCATCTCAGCGCTAACCTCGCGTGTGGTAAGCGTGACGCGGGATACGGCGGAGATGGCCGCCAAGGCCTCGCCGCGAAACCCCAGCGTCTTAATGGCGCGTAGATCCTCGGCGGTGCGTATCTTGCTTGTGGCGTGGCGCAAAAACGCCCGTTGCGCGTCGTCCGGCGACATGCCCGCCCCGTCGTCGGTGACACGCAACAGCGCCGTGCCGCCCCGCGCAATCTCTGTGATTACAATCGTCGCGCCTGCGTCTATGGCGTTTTCAATCAATTCTTTAGCGGCGGCGGCGGGACGCTCCACCACCTCGCCCGCCGCGATTAGATCAGATACCAGCGGCGGCAGTGTTTGTATCTTACCCATTCGCTCTCCTCTGCAACTCGAACAGCTTCTGCATAGCCTCGATAGGGGTAAGCGTGTTCACGTCTATCTTGCGCAACATGTCTACAACGCCGCCGTCAAAGCTAACCTGCATAGGCTCCCGCACAGACTCCCCGACTTGTAGCGTCTGCGCGTTGGACTCTAATTCCTCCAACACCTCGGCGGCGCGGTCGATAACGCTCTCCGGCAATCCCGCAAGCCGCGCAACCTCTACGCCGTAGCTGTCGTCCGCGCCCCCCGGCACTATCTTGCGCAAAAAAACAATCTCGCGCCCCCGCTTTTTAACCGCCACGTTAAAGCTTCTAACGCCCTTAAGAACGCCCTCTAAGGCCGTAAGCTCATGATAATGCGTGGCAAACAACGCCTTTGCGCCAAGCTTCGCGGCTGTATGCTCCAGCACCGCCCGCGCAACGGCCATGCCGTCATAGGTGGACGTACCGCGCCCGATCTCGTCCAAAATCAGCAGACTGCGCTTTGTGGCGTGCTTTAGAATATCGGCTACCTCCGTCATCTCCACCATAAACGTGGAACGCCCGCCCGACAAATCGTCCTGCGCTCCGATACGCGTAAAAATCTTGTCCAAAACCCCGATACGCGCCGATTTAGCGGGGACGAACGACCCGATGTGCGCCATCACCGCGATAACAGCCACCTGCCGCATGTAGGTAGACTTACCCGCCATATTCGGCCCCGTCAGTATAATCACGGGGTTCGCGCCGTTAAGTTTTACGTCGTTCGGCACAAACAGCCCGTCCTTCAGGGCGTTTTCCACAACGGGATGGCGGCTTTCAACAAGCTCCAGCCTGTCCGACATATCCACAACCGGGCGGCAGTAGCGGTTCCGCGCCGCGACCTCGGCCAGCGACAACAGCACGTCCAGCCGCGCCAACGCCCGCGCCGTCCGCTGGAAACGACCGATCTCACGCGCCAGCGTGGCGCACACCTCGGCGAACAGCTCGCGCTCCAGCCTGTCCAGCTTGTCCTGCGCGGACAGAATCTCGCGCTCTAACAGCTTCAACGGCTCGGTAACAAAGCGTTCGCAGTTGGACAGGGTCTGGCGGCGCCGCCATTCCTCCGGCACCAGTGACAGATACGACTTACTAACCTCCAAAAAGTACCCGAACACGCCGTTGTAGCCGATTTTAAGCGTTTTTATCCCGGTTTTTGCGCGTTCCTCGGTCTCCATCTGCGCCACAACGCCCAGCGAGTTGTTCTTTATGCCGCGCAGTCGGTCAATCTCCGGGTGGTAGCCGTCGCGGATAACGCTGTCCGCGTCCAGCGCGTTTTGGCACAGGGCGGCCTCGTCAATCAACGGGTCGATAGACGCGTAAAGCAGCTGCAACACGGACGCGTCCAGCCCCTCCATCAGCTTGCGAATCCCCGGCAGTCTGCCACAGGCCTCGGCCAATGACAATAGCTCGCGGTGGCTCGTGCGGGAATACACAACCCGCTGTATCATGCGCTCTAAGTCCGGAAAGTGCTTCAGCATCAATCGCAACTCGTCCCGCGCCGCCGCGTTTTTAAGCAAGGTATCCACCGCGATAAGGCGATTGTCCAGCTTCACCGCGTCCCGCAGGGGCAACGCGATATCCGACCGCAACAGCCGCGCCCCCATAGGCGTTGACGTGCGATCCAATACCCCCAACAGACTTAAACTCTTGTCGCCCGACAGCGAGGTGAACAGCTCAAGGTTTTTCTGCGCCCTCGCATCGATTTCAACATGCTCCGTGTCGTTAAAAATCGTCAGCAAGCCCATGCGCACGGGGCTTTTCTGCATATCCTCAAGATAGCGCAAAACCGCCGTGACGGCACAGGCCGCGGCGGGGATACTCTCGACCAAGTTCGCGGGCTTGTCGCCGAAAATTAGCCTGATGTGGTCAAGGTCAAAGCTCGGCTCGGCGGTGATTGTCTCGCGGGGCGCGAAGCTGTCCAGCGCGGTCTGCGCCTTCTCGCGCCGCCCCTTGCCCTCGAAACAGGCCGTCTGTGCAACACCTGTGGAAGCGTCCGCAAAGCACACGCCGATAGCCTCGTCATATTCGCAGGTGGCCGCCACGTAGTTGTTGGCCTTTTCGTCCAGCATAATCTCGTCTATAACCGTGCCGGGGGTAATAACCCTTGTAACCGCCCGCTCCACCAAGCCCTTAGCTGTGGCGGGGTCCTCCATCTGCTCGCAGATGGCAACCTTATAGCCCCGCTCGATAAGCTTGGCGATATAGCCCGTGGCCGCGTGATACGGCAGTCCGCACATCGGGATACGCGCGTCAACATCCTTCTGCGCGTGGTCGCGAGTAGTCAGCGTAAGCTGTAACTCCCGCGCCGCCGTCCTGGCGTCCTCCGCGAACATCTCATAAAAATCGCCCAACCGAAAAAACAGCAGGCAATCCGGGTTTTTAGCCTTTTGGTCAAAATATTGTCTCATCATCGGGGTCATCTTAGGTTTTCAGCCTCCCAAAAAGATTCCAGCTGTTGCAGTCGCTAATCTCTGCGTCGATAAATTTCCCCACGCAATCCGCGCCGCCCGTCAGTCGCACAAGCCGATTGCCCGAGGTTCGCGCCGTCAGCGGATAGTCGTTGTCCTGCTCGTAGCCGTCCACCAGCACGCGCAGGATTTGCCCCTTAAACGCGGCATGTTTGCCCGCCGATATGCCGTTTTGCAGTTCTAACAACCGCTCCATGCGTTCTTTTTTGACCTCGCGGCTCAAATCCTCCATGTCGGCGGCGGGCGTTCCCCTGCGGCGCGAGTATATGAAAGTAAACAGCGCGTCAAAATCCGCCCGTTCCACCAAGTCCATCGTGTTTACAAACTCGCTCTCGCTCTCGGTGGGAAAGCCGACTATAATGTCGCTGGTAACGGTCAAATCCGGCATAAGCTTCCGCGCCAAATCCAGCAGACCCATGTACCGCTCCTTGCCGTAGCCGCGGTTCATGGCTCCAAGCACGCGGTCACTGCCGCTTTGCACTGGCAGGTGCAAATGCCGCGCCATATGCGGCTGGTCGGCCATAAACTGCAACAACTCCGGGGTGCAATCCTTGGGATGGCTGGTCATAAAGCGAACCCAGTAGTCGCCGTTCACGGCGCAAAGCTGTTTCAGCAACGCCACAAAATCCGTATCGCCGTCGCGGTACGAGTTTACGTTTTGACCGAGTAAGGTGATGTCCTTGTAGCCCTGTTCAACAAGCCCCGAAAACTCCGAAACAAGCTCATGGGCAGGCTTGCTTTTCTCTCTGCCGCGAACATGCGGCACTATGCAGTACGAGCAGAAGTTGTTGCAACCCGTCATGATGCTCAACCAAGCTTTAGGCGGAGGTGTACGCAGTGGAGAGTTGAGAGTGGAGAGTGGAGAGTTGGGGGACGATAGTTTTTCGGGGATCAAATCTATTTCGTCGGGGGTTAGGATTATGTCTACGTATGGATACGAGCTTTTCATTTTGTCGCGTACTGCTTGCTCCGCCGCCATACAGCCGCAGAAGATTAGGGTGCGGCCTCGCTTTGCCATTTTCCATGGTTTTAGGGCGCCCAAGTGGCCGAAGGCGCGGCTTTCCGCGTGTTCGCGTACCGCGCAGGTGTTCAGTACCGCTAAGTTCGCCACTGTTGGGTCCTCCGTAAAGTCGTACCCCAGTGCCGCCAGATGTCCCTTTATGCGCTCCGAGTCCGCCTCGTTCTGTTGGCAACCGAACGTGCGGACGTAGGCGGTCACTTAAACACCACTATCGTACGCGGATGAATGTCGTAATTATTACCCGCGATTTTGCCGTTGCGGCCAAAGCCGCCGTACTCCGGCGCGTCGCTGTCCAGCACAAGCTTAAGCTCATGCTCGGCGGGGATATGTATGTGATGTACAATCTCGTGGTGCAGGTTCACGGCGAAGTAGAAGTCCCCCTTGCGGTAGACAAGCAGCTTGCCGTCCTGATGTATCTGATACCGCCAGTTGTCGCGCCCTAACAGCTTACCGGTACGCGCTACTTTGATAATGGCGCGGTCAAAGCTTTGCAGGTATTGATACTTCAGGTCGGGATTGTCCGCAAGGCTCCACTGGCGGCGGGCGTACTGATAGCTGTCATGGTTTCCCGCCCTTGGAAAGTCGATCCACTCCGGGTGGCCGAACTCGTTGCCGATAAAGTTCATATAGCCCTCGCCCGCCAGCGACAGGCTTAGCAGTCGGATTATCTTATGCAAGGCCACGGCGCGGTCGATGGTCAAGCTTTGGGAGTGTATGCTCATGTTCCAGTACATGTCCGCGTCGGCCAGCCAAAAGATTATAGTCTTGTCGCCCACCAAGGCTTGGTCGTGGCTTTCGGCGTAGCCGATGTTGCGCTCGCCGGGGCGGCGCGTGGTAAGCTCGTGCCACAGGCGTTCCAAGTCCCAATTTTCGTCGCTGGTGGTTTTAAGCGTCTTGATCCAAAAGTCCGGCACGCCCATGCTAAGGCGGTAGTCAAAGCCGATACCGCCGCCCTTTACGGGATAGGCCATGCCGGGCATGCCGCTCATGTCCTCGGCTATGGTGATAGCACGGGGGTTCACCTCGCGGATAAGGTCGTTGGCCAATTGCAAGTACGCCACCGCGTCCGTGTCTGTGGCCATGCTGAAGTATTTGTCGTAGCTTGTAAAGTCCACGCCAACGCCGTGATGATGGTACAGCATACTGGTAACCCCGTCAAACCGGAACCCGTCAAAGTGGAACTCCGTCTGCCAGTATTTCAGGTTGGAGAGCAAAAAGTGCAGAACCTCGGGCTTTGCGTAGTTGAACAGCTTGGTTCCCCAGTTGGGGTGATTGCCCTGCGGCCCCGCGTGGAAGAATTGATAATCCGTGCCGTCAAACTCGTTTATGCCGTCCAAAACATTCGTTGCGGCGTGGCTGTGGACTAAATCCAACAGTACGGTTATCCCCATGCCATGGGCGGTGTTGATAAGCGTTTTAAGCTCCTCCGGCGTTCCGAAGCGCGACGACGCGGCGAAAAAGTTAGTAACCTGATAGCCGAACGACGCGTAGTACGGATGCTCCATAACCGCCATAAGCTGTACGGTGTTGTAGCCCGCCGTTTTAACGCGGGGCAAAATATACTCCGTAAACTCGTTGTAGGTGCTAACCCGCGCCTCTTCGGTGGACATGCCTATGTGGCACTCGTACACCAACAGCGGCTTTGCAGGTTTGAAGTTCTCGTCCGTCCACTGAAAGTCAGGCACGTCCCAAATCTGCGCGGCGGGATTGTGCGAATAGTCCCACACAACGCGCCGGGCGTACAGGGGTACGCGGTCGCGTGTCATGCCGCCCGCCGTTACGCGCACCTTGACCTTGCTGTTATGCTCCAAATGCTCCGACAGCTTAATCTCCCAGTTGCCGTTATCCACACGCGTCAGCGGATGACTATCGGCGTTCCAGCCGTTAAAGTCCCCCACCAGCATAAGCCGCTCGGCGTTGGGCGCCCACTCGCGGTACACCCACTGCCCGTCTTCCTTGTGAAAGCCGTAGTACAGATGGGCGTTTGCAAAGTCGGACAGCGTTCCGCCCCCCGTCAGCTTCTGCTTAAGGTGCAGGTACTGCCCCATGCGCAGGTTAAGATCTCCCTCGAAATAGCTCAAATGCGGGTCGATGTCCAAAATCTTTAGCTTGTTGGTTTTCATGTCGTTACCCCAATTTCTTTAATGCGCCTATGCGCTCCACGGCCTCTGTTACGTCCTCTCGCGATCCGAAGGACGACAGCCGCAAGAATCCCTCGCCTTGTACGCCAAAGCCCGCGCCCGGCGTACCCACAACCTGCGCCTGATTAAGCAACAGATCAAAATAATCCCACGATTTATAGCCCTTCGGGCATTTAAGCCAGATATACGGCGCGTTGTCGCCGCCGATCAGCTCTATCCCCATGTTTGTCAGCGCGTCCCGCAGGATTTTCGCGTTTCCCAGGTAATACGCGATATTCTCCCGCGCCTGCGCCAGTCCCTCGCCCGACAGCACCGCCGCGCCGCCCCGCTGTATGACATATGGCGCGCCGTTGTAGGCGGCGGAGCGTCGTCTTGCCCAGTTGCGCCGCAGGTTCGCGCCGTCCCGTTCTAAGTCAGACGGCACCACCGTCCACCCCAACCGCGTCCCCGTAAAGCCCGCAAGCTTGGAAAAGGTGCAAATCTCGATGGCGCAGTTTTGCGCCCCCTCGATTTGATAGATGGACGTGGGCAGGTTTTTATCGCGGATAAAGCCCTCGTAGGCCGCGTCATATAAAATCACCGCGCCGGTTTTGTTTGCGAAGTCCACCCAAGCCTTAAGCCCCGCAAAGTCATACACCGCGCCCGTGGGGTTGTTCGGCGAGCAGATATAGATGATGTCCGCGTCTTTTACGCCATCGGGCGTGGGCAGAAAGCCGTTTTCAAACGTGCCGTTTACATAGGCCACGCGCCGCCCGTCCATAACGTTGATGTCCACATAGGCGGGGTACACCGGGTCGGGCAACAGCACGGTGTTGTCCGCGTCAAACAGCGATAAAATCGCGGCGCAGTCGGACTTTGCCCCGTCGGACACAAAGATGTCGTTGGTGTCAAGCTTCACGTTTTTTGTGTCGGCGTAGTACTTCTTTATGGCGAACAGCAAAAAGTCCTCGCCCGCGTTTTCGCCGTAGCCGCGAAACGTAGATTTGTCCAGCATTTCGGCGTTTGCGGCGGCCATAGCGTCCACGGCGGCACGCGGCAGGGGCAACGTCACGTCGCCGATTCCAAGGCGCAGTATCTTCTGCCCCGGATGCCCGTGCTTGTAAGCGGCCACGCGGGCGGCAATCTCCGCGAACAGGTAGCTGTTCCCCAGATTTTCGAACTGTTTATTAGCCTTCAAGCTTACCCCACCCCCATAGATTTTTCGTATTTTTTGGCGGGATTGCGTTTATACGCGCTCTCGCGGTGACGGCGTTCAATCAACACGCGGTCAAAGTCCGACGCGACCCCCGTGAACAGATACGCGTCCAAGTCAGAGTATTTCAGGCCTATGTCATCCTCGTCGGTGTGCCCCTCAAAATGCCCCGAGCTTGAGATTTTGTCGTAAATCGCCGCCGGCACATCCAACGATTTAAGGCACTCGCGCACCTCGGTAGAGGTGAGGTCGGCCAGCGGCAGAAGATCCCGCGCCCCGTCCCCATACTTGGTGAACCGCCCGATGTATAGCTCCGAGCGGTTGGCCGAGCCAACAACCAATCGGTGTTCGGCGGAGGCGATGGTGTAAAGCGTGGTCATACGCAGGTAGTCCACAATGTCGTGCAAGGTGTCGCCGTCCAGCATAGTGTGCCACTGCACACGGTCGATAAAAAGGGCGCGCAGATCGGTCAGGTCTATGGTTTTAAGGGGAATTTCAAACTTTTCGGAGACCAGCGCGGCGTGTTCGCGGTCTTCCGGGGTTTTGCCGTGCGTGTAGCAGGGCATGTGCAACCCCAGCGTGTTGGCGCTTGCGCGGCGGCACAGAATCCCCGCCAGCGCGCTGTCCTTGCCGCCGCTGTTGCCGTAGATAAAGCCCTTCGCGCCGCTGTCCTCCAGCTGTTCGCGCAGCCAAGCGGCCCGTTTGTTAATCTCAGCAAGCCAATCCATAAGCGTCGCCCTCCCTGTAATGTTGCTGTGGGTGTATTATATCATGGATACGGGTAATTGTAAAGATTAGTCGGAGATTGTTCTCAGAATGTTATCAATTTCTTGTGCGCTCATGCCCTTTGTGTCGGCGGTTGTCTGTTCATAGTGCTTTCCAATCCACGAACCGTAAGCCTTCCACCCGCTTGAAGTGTTTCGTGTTGTTTGTCACCAGCGTATAGCCGTTAACAAGGCAAAACGCCGCTATGAATACGTCCGAATCCTCAACCACCAAACCGCGCCTGCGGTTTATCGTGTAAATTCTAGCGGCTTCGTCCCACGCCAGCGGCGGCATTTGCCCCACGTCAACGCTTCCGCACAGCTCGTTAAAGGCAAGCATTTTTGTTGTGGCGTTTGCTGCCAGCAAGCCCCGTTTTATTTCATAATACGCCACAGGCGGAATGACGCACGTATCGCCGTTGTCCGTGGCTTCCAAGTAACGGGCTACAACCTCTTCGTCGGGGCGCAGAAGATACGAGATAATATTTGTGTCCAGCGCGTAAATCACAGCTCCAGCTCCCTTGTGATGTTCACCCGCCGGTTGATAATTTCGTCAAACTCCGGCGGCAACGGCGGCGTTTTGCGCATCGTTTCAAAAAACTTCTCAAAGGCGGCGCGCTGGCGGCGGCCGGTCTCCGGCGTTGATTGTTCTTCAACCAACTTGAAAACGGCGCGACTGCCCTCCGGCACGGCAATGCTCTCGACCGGGACAAAATGCCCGTCGCGATAGTATGCTTGATATTCCCTCATAGCGTTCACCCCAATGTTATTATACCACGCTTGACGTTGCCCGTCAAGTGTGCTATAATAACTCCGTTATTACGGTTGGAGGTATGAAAAATATGCCCGTTAAGTATGTATTCGTTACCGGGGGCGTTGTGTCCGGGCTTGGCAAGGGGATCACCGCCGCCGCGCTTGGCCGACTGCTCAAGGATCGCGGCCTGCGCGTCACTTTGCAAAAGTTTGACCCCTATCTAAACGTTGACCCCGGGACCATGAGTCCCTATCAGCACGGCGAGGTGTTTGTCACCGACGACGGACACGAGTGCGACCTTGATTTAGGCCACTACGAGCGTTTCGTGGACGAAAATCTGGGCGCGGGCAACAATATCAGCCAAGGGCTGATCTACTGGACGTTGCTGAACCGCGAACGCGACGGCGACTTTTTGGGCGGCACGGTGCAGGTTATCCCCCATGTCACCAACGAGATAAAGTCCAAAATCTACCGCGTAGGCCGCGTTAACACCGATGTTGTCATTGCCGAAATCGGCGGCACGGTGGGCGACATCGAAAGCCAGCCCTTTATCGAGGCCATACGGCAGGTTGCCGTTGAGGTCGGGCGCGAGAACGTGCTGTTTATCCACGTGTCGCTGATAGTATCGGCCAGCGGCGAGCCGAAGTCAAAGCCCACACAGCACTCCGTCAAGGAGTTGCTTAGCATGGGCATACAGCCCGACGTTGTGGTCTGCCGCACGGAGGAACCCCTTACCGCCGAGATTCGCCAAAAGCTGGCTCTGTTCTGCAACGTCCCCGCCGACTGTATAATCCAAAACGCCACCGCCGAGACGCTGTACGAGGTGCCGTTGCTGTTACATAACGAGGGGCTGGACATGGTGGTCTGCCGCCGGCTTGGGCTGGACGCGCCCCCGCCGAACATCAGCGACTGGGCGGCCATGGTTGACCGCATAAAATCCTGCGACAAGCAGGTCACCATCGCGCTGGTAGGCAAGTACGTAAGCTTACAGGACGCGTATTTAAGCGTGGCCGAGTCCCTGCGGCACGCGGGGGTTGAGCATGGCGCAAAGGTGGACATTCGCTGGATAAACTCCGAGGATTTGGACGATCAAAACGCCGCCCAGCTGCTGGACGGCGCGGACGGCATAATCGTGCCGGGCGGCTTCGGCGGGCGCGGGATCGAGGGCAAAATCGCCGCCGTGCGCTACGCCCGCGAACGCAAAGTGCCGTTCATGGGTATCTGCTTGGGTCTGCACATGGCGATTATCGAGCTTGCGCGCAGTGTGTGCGGCTGGCAGGACGCGAACTCGTTCGAGTTTGACGAAGCAAGCGAGCATTGCGTGATAGACTTCCTGCCCGAACAGCGCGACATTGACCGCAAGGGCGGCACCATGCGCCTGGGGCTGTACGCCTGCCGCCTGGTGCCGGACACAATCGCGGCGCGGGTATACGACGCGGGCGAGGTAATCTACGAGCGGCACCGCCACCGCTACGAGGTAAACGAGGAGTTTTTAGACGCGCTGAAGGAAGCGGGCTTGGTGGTATCAGGAGCGTCGCCCGACGGCCGGCTTGTGGAAATTGTGGAGCTGCGCGACCACCCGTATTTCATAGCCACTCAATTCCACCCGGAATTCAAATCCCGCCCCGGCAAACCCCACCCGATATTTGATGGATTAATAGCCGCTTCGCTACAATGAACAAAAGGGGGACGCTTTCGCGTCCCCTAATTGTCCATTGTCAATTGTCAATTGTTAATTGGCAAGCGCTTCCCACGTTGCCTTTCCAACTACGCCGTCCACGCTCAAACCGTACTTCTGCTGAAAATCGCGCACCGCGTTTAGCGTGCCTGTGCCGAAGTCGCCGTCTACCTTTAGATTGTAGCCCTTGGCGTTCAGCATTTTCTGCAATGTCGCCACATTATCCCCCTGCTGGCCGTATTTCAGGAAATATCCGGGGAAGGGCGGCCATGTCGGGGTCGGGGGCGTTACACTGCCGCCGCCGATCAGCGCGTTCCACGTGGCCTCGCCGACTATGCCGTCCGCCGTCAGGCCGTGCTTCTGCTGGAAGTCGATTACGGCATTGCGCGTCCCGGAACCAAAGTCGCCGTCCACTTTCAAGCCGTAGCCGTAGTTGTTAAGCAAGCCCTGTAGTGTGGCCACATTGTCGCCCTTTTGCCCGTACTGCAAGTAATATCCCGGATACGCGGGGCTTACGGGCGCGGGCGGTGCCGGGGGCGCGATACCGCCGCCCGTGTCCAGACTTTTATACGCCTCGTACAGCGCGTTCCACGTGGCGGGGCCGACTATGCCGTCCGCTTTCAGCCCCATCGCGCTTTGGAACGCCTTGACGCTGGTCTCGGTCAGCGTGTCGAACGAGCCGTCCTGAATCACCGGCGGAATCATGGGATAGTAGTTGGACAGGGCGTTTAGCAGGAATTGCAGCTGGGTCACGTCCTCGCCCTTGCTGTTCTTTTTGATGACAGAGGTCGGGGGAGCCGCGCCGATTCCAACGCGCTCGCCCTCGCTATCCAGCTCGCCCAGCTTGGTCACGCCTGTGTAAATCTGCGAGATTTTATACCATGTGGCCTTGTCGGTCACGCCTGTAACGGGCAGGGGGTCAAAAATCTTCTGAAACGCCTTGACCGCCGCCACGGTCTCCGGGCCGTACACGCCGTCCGGGTTGTTGATACGCGGAATGGCGGGATAGTTCACGCGTATGCGGTTTAGTTGATCCTGCAAGCGTTTGACCGCCGCGCCGGACGAACCGCTTTGCAAGGGCGATCCGGGATACGAACCGGGGACGGAGCCGATGTTGTTGCTCTCGGCGATCTCAATATCGCTGGGGTAGTAGGATTTTAGAATTTGCATGGGGTTCAGGCCACGGTTGGCCAAGTCCACCGTCCCCCATTGAGACAGGCCGGGGCAGGTGGCCGTGGTGCCGTTGCAGAACTGCGTGAAATAGGGGTCGCGCCGCCCCGCCCGGCGGACGTACTGGTTGAACATCTGGTCAACCAGTGCGCTGATATTGCTGAAAATGTTGCGGTTTTCCACATAGGCCATGTCGGTTGTTGTGGAGTTGGTGATGTCAAAATCGTAGCCGCGGGCGCGGTACCACTCGCTGTAGACGCGGTTTAGGGTAAAGGTGATTATTGCGTAGATGTTGGCGCGAAGCGACGCGTCCGGCCACGTGGCGTAAATCTCGGACGAGACCACGTTTTTGATATAGTCGATGTACGGCACGCGCAGGTTTTTGGCGTTTGAATTGTAGGTACCCATATGCACAGTGATGTAGTCGGGGATAACCACGTCGGTTAGCACGCGGGTACTGCGCGGCCCCTCTTGATTGCGCGTGATGTTTTGGGCGACGGCGGGCGCGGGGATCGTGTAGGCGGCGGTGCCTTGCTCCTCCGGGGCGGGGTAGAGGTTAAGCGGCAGGTACGAGTCGATACCGTCCAAAATCTCAACACCGCGAATAACGTCGGTGATGTATCCGGGCGCGGACACGGTGACGTCGTAGCGTCCGTAGGCGGGCGCGCCGTCCGGGGTGAGGGTGTTTTCCTTGGGCGGCGCGTCCAGCGTCACGATTTGGGTAATGCCGTTCGCGTCGGTGGTCAGGGTGTAGAGCAAGGTGCCGTCAAGGTCGCGAATTTCGACCTTTGCGCCCGCGATAGGCAAAACCCCCGCGGCCTTAGTCTCAACGTGCAATGTTCCTGTAGCCATAAGTGTAAGTCATCCTTTCCTAATTGGTGTCTGGGTAGTGTATGCGAAGCAATGAACAATTGACAATGGACAATGGACAATTGGGGGAGCGTCCTCCCCCCGTTCAATCAACGCGCCCCGCAGGGCGCACCACGCGCGACGGAGCGCAAGGACGCGCGGAGGAGCGCCCAGTAGCGGGGCGCGGCACGACGCCGCCCCCGCTACGCCGACGAGCGTTCAGCGAGGAGCAGGGGCAGTTGAGAGTTGAGAGTGGACAGTGGACAGTTAGGAGAGGGCGCAGGACGCGCCCGAAAAGCCCCCTAATTGTCCATTGTCAATTGTCCATTGTCAATTGTTCAGAACGTCCCGTTTTCCACCATCTGCGCATAGTAGTCCGAGACATAGACCATCGCGGCCAAGTCCATCTGTTCCACGTCCCAGCCATCATCAGCCTTAACTTGCCCATGCAACATCATGTGGTGCCATCTGCATACAGCCACAAGATTTTGTGGCACGTCCCGCCCACCGCGCGAGCGGCGCACAACATGGTGCGCGTCTGCCGCGTGAGCTTCGCAGAAGATACAAGTGTAGCTGTCCCGCTCGAACACCAAATCTTTCAAGTTATTGTGTTTCGTGCGAGGTTGCCATTTGCGTTGTAGCGACATAGTAGTCACTCCTTTCATTATTTGGCCACCAGCCACCACGGATAAGTCAAGGGCGCGTTTACGCGCACCAATGCGCACACTGGTGTTTACCCTTGACCCGTGGTATAATTGCGGAGATAATGAAAGGAGTGACGGAGGGGTAGAATTGCCGCCCGTCCCCCGTGCGTAGGGCTTGCAGACGCAGGGGGCGGCGCGGATAGGCGGGCGAAGTCCCGCCGTGGCCGCCCCCGGAGACTGCAACCCGTAGCACGGGACGTTCCCTTGCCGACATAACGCCGCCAAGCATGCTATACTGATTACAGGGGGTGAAAAGCGATGGAGAAGATTACAGAAGCGAAACAGCAGAAACTGTTGCGGCACAAGCTAAACGGGCTGTCAGAGACGGCCGTAGCGGTAGAGCTGGGAATCAGTGAGCGGACAGTGTCAAGGTACTTTGCCCGTTGGAGATACAACAATCCGCTCGAATGGAAACGAATCCAAGACGAGCGGGAAAGGCAGGACAAGGGGGCGTTCTGTCCAATCTGCGGCACTCAAAGGTATGCATAAAATTGCACTACGCAAATTAAGCGGCAACAATGAGGAGCTTCGCGGTATCCAAGGCGGGGCTAGCAGGGCGGTTGTCGCGTAGGCGTTCCTGTAGCCATAAGTGTAAGTCATCCTTTCCTAATTGGTGTCTGGGTAGTGTATGCGGAAAGGATGGGTAGTGTGAACGCCGCCCCGACTATGGGGCGGCGGTTATGTTATCCTGTGTTATGGCGCGTATTTTTTGCGCAAATATTCCTTTATGTGCTTTTTCACATACTGTTCGCTTATGTAATCCATATAGAAGTACTCATGAGCCAATACCCAAGCGATTTCCCTTTTAGTATCAGCCAATCTCAAATGTACAAGCATCCTGCGGAAACTATCCCTAACCGCATATTGTCCCGCACTACTTGTACTTCTGCTTCCGAAGTCGCCCAAGCCGCACAATTGCCATTGCAAGGTCTTCGCAATGTCTTGTTTAGCGTTCTCAAGATATACTAGATGCTTGTCTTCGCGCAAGTCTGGATTTCTGGCAATTTCATACCAAAGCAAGATTTGCTCCGCAACGCTCATTGCAAAAATCTCATTCAACGGGCTTGCCTCGTGCTTCTCCTCGTTCTCCCATCTAAGCGGCTTCACTTCCATTATGCCTTGCGTCACCGCGGCGGCCAGCTTGTGCGGGTCCCAACACACACCATCACGATTGTCCACGTTTTTTCTCATGTACTCGCGCACTTCGCATGTAGCGTTAACGGCTCTCTCCAAATCCTTTGAGTTTACATTAAATGCGGAATATTTCGCTCCCCCGCGTTGCTTACTGACCTTTTCCTTGTAGTCTTCCTTAAATCTCACAAGCGCGGCGGCTATCTCGTCATAAATCTGCCCAAAAAGCTCTGTTCTGCTTGTATCCGGCACGCCAATCCCACCCACATTATAATCTCATTAGCCAAACAAATATCTCTCGGCGGCTTTGACCTCTTCGTCCGTCACGCCTGTCACTTCTCCCAAGGATTTACCCTGCTTCGCAATTTCACCGTCAAAGCGCATGCTTGCGAGAATCTCATCGGGAGTAAGCTCCGCAAAGTTCTCCGGGAGTGTGTCAAGAAATTCGTGCAACACTTCCGCTGAGCTTTTTATTTTGAACGGCAACACGGCTCTATCGTTTCTTCGCGCTCTGTAGCTTTTTTTCCTTGTTTTCAACAACACAAACAAAACCTCCTGTCTCTTCACGCACAATCCCTCTCAATCTTTGGGTTATATTAAGAGGGTATACGCGAGATACTGTAATTATACATTGCCCAACCTAAGCTGTCAAGTGTTTTGGGGCAAAATCGTCACCTCAGCCGTACATGCGCCTCCCTCAGCTGCTGCTCTGTCACCGCGCCCGGTGCGCCCAGTAGCACGTCTTGCGCCGCGCTGTTCATTGGGAACGGCACTACCTCTCTGATATTCTCCGTCCCCGCCAATAACATCACAATCCTATCCACCCCCGGAGCCATGCCCGCGTGGGGCGGCGCGCCGTAGTGGAACGCCGAGTATAACGCGCCGAAGCGGTTCTCTACGTCCTGCCGCGTGTAGCCCGCTATCTCAAAGGCCTTTACCATGATGTCCGGCCTGTGGTTGCGCACCGCGCCCGAGCTTAGCTCTATGCCGTTGCACACCACGTCGTACTGATACGCAAGCACCGCCAACGGGTCGCCGGCCAGCGCGGCCATGCCCCCCTGCGGCATCGAAAACGGGTTGTGCGTGAACTCCACCGCGCCGCTCTCCTCGTTTATGCCGAACATCGGGTAGTCCACCACAAAACAGAACCGAAAATCGTCGCTCAATAGATTCAATCGCCGCCCCAACTCGCCGCGCACCAGACCCGCGTAGCGGTTGACAAGCTTCGGCAAATCCGAGATGAAAAACACCGTGTCCAGCGGTTTTAGCTCGAACCTCGCCCGGAACTCCGATTGCTTCTCCGCGCTTAAAAACTTGACAATCGGGCCTTTCAGCTCGTTTTCCGCGCTGACCGAGATGTACCCCAAGCCCTTCATGCCGATACTGGTGGCGAAATTAAGCATGCCCTCGAAAAACGACCGGGGCTGATCCGCGCATTTTTGCGCCTTGATCCCCCGCGTGGGCGACTTGCGAAACGGCGCGAAATCCGCGTCCGCGAAAAACGCGGACAAATCCACAATCCTTAACGGGTTGCGCAGATCCGGCTTGTCGCTGCCAAACTCCAGCATTGCCCTGTTATAGGGTATGCGCTCAAACGGCGGGCGCGTCACAGCTTTATCTGTAAACGCCCGAAACACGTCAAACAGCACCGTTTCCGCAACTTTTAGCACGTCCTCCTGCTCGGCAAAGGCCATCTCAAAATCCAGCTGATAGAACTCGCCCGGCGACCTGTCGGCGCGTGCGTCCTCGTCTCTAAAACAGGGGGCTATCTGAAAATAGCGGTCAAAGCCCGAAGCCATCAGCAATTGCTTGAACTGCTGGGGGGCTTGGGGCAACGCGTAGAACAGCCCCCTGTGCTTGCGGCTGGGGACAAGATAGTCCCGCGCCCCCTCCGGGGAGGACGCCGTTAGTATCGGGGTTTGAATCTCTGTAAAATTCAACTTTTCCATGGCGTCCCGCAGGTGGCGGATAATATTCGAGCGCAACAGCATGCGGTCTTTGACAACGGGGTTGCGCAAATCCAAAAAGCGATATTTAAGGCGCGTGTCCTCGCGGGTATTGACAGAATCGCGAATTTCAAAGGGTATCGGCCGCTCGACCGTACCCAAAATCTCTGCGCTGTCGGCTTTCAGCTCCACCGTTCCCGTGGCAAGCGCGGGGTTTACGGTCTCCGCGTCGCGAGGGACGACCTCGCCCTTTACCGCCACAACAAATTCGCGGCCAACGTCGCGCACAAGCTCCGCGTTGTGAAACACCGCCTGAGTCACGCCGTGCTGGTCGCGCAGATCCATGAAGATAACCCCGCCGTGGTCGCGTATGGTGTCCACCCAACCCGCAAGCGTCACCGTCGCGCCGACATGCGCCTCGCGCAATTCGTTACAATGATGTGTTCTAAGCATATTTAACCCCTCAGCTCGTTCTCTAAAATAGCCTTTATGGCCTGCGGCAACGCCTTGCCCTTTAATCGTTTACTGCACTCGCCCATCAAGAATCCAACGACCTTGACCTCGCCGTTTCGATACTGCGCCACGGTATCAGGCCGAGCGTTCAGCACGTCTTTGACCACCGCCAAAACCTCGTCATCATCGCCGCTCACCAGCAAATCCTCGACACGTTTGCCGCTTAGCACGGCGGCCACGGTGGGCTTTACGTCCAGCTTGCCCTGCTTGCCGTAATCCAAAATCTTCATCAGCACGTCAGGAGGCAGAGCCTTATCCAACAAATCCGTGCGTATGATATTCGCGGCGGCCACGGGATTTGCCCCCAGTTTGACCACCTCGTCAAGATAGTCCGATGTGGCGCGTTTGGCCAGCAACACGTCGATGTCCAAGGGCTTCAAGCCCCACTCCGCATATCTAATTCTTCGGGCGTGAGGTAATTCCGGGATTTTGGCGCTCAACCGCTCCACGTCCTCGCTTGTTATCACAAGCGGCAGAATATCCGGGTCGGGGACGTAGCGATAGTCCTGCGCGTCCTCCTTTGACCGCAGCGCGGAGGTTTCATTGTCCGCCTCGTGCCAACGGCGCGTCTCTTGCGTGACCTTGCCGCCGCTTTCCAAAATTTCAATCTGACGCTTGACCTCGTAGTCTATTGCCGCGACTATATGCTTAAAGCTGTTTAGGTTCTTCGTCTCCGTCCGCGTGCCTAAAACCGTTGAATTTTCCGGCATAACGCTTACATTCGCGTCCACGCGCAGACTGCCCTGCTCCATGCGCCCGTCGCACACGCCCGCATAGACCAGCGTATCGCGCACGCGCTCCACAAAAGCCGCCGCCTGGGCGGCGCTTCGCATGTCCGGCTCGGTGACAATCTCTATCAGCGGAACGCCGCAACGGTTGTAGTCCATGCGCGTCACGCCGCGCAGTCCGTCATGCACAAGCTTGCCCGCGTCCTCCTCCAAATGTATGTGGTGGATACGCAGGGTACGCCCGTCAAGCTCAATCCCGCCGCCGTTACAGAACGGCGCGTATAGCTGCGAGATTTGATAGGCCTTGGGCGAGTCGGGGTAAAAATAGTTCTTCCTGTCCCAGCGGGTATAGCTTGAAATTTCGCAACCCAAGGCAAGCCCCGCCGTGATTGCTTGCTCGATGGCGCGGCGGTTTAGTACCGGCAACGCGCCGGGAAGCCCCACGCAGACGGGGCAGACGTTCACATTCTCGTCATGCGTAAACGCGTTGGCGCAACCGCAGAACACCTTGGTCGCGGTCAACAGCTCCGCGTGTATCTCCAGTCCGATTACTGTTGTGTAGTTCATGGCAACCTCCTTGTGAAGTCGCGCTCGAAAGCGTCGGCAAGACCCAAAATTTGCGCATCAGCCCAGCGTTTGCCGGTTATCATCAGGCCGTGCGGCAAGCCGTTTTCATCATAGCCGCAGGGCGTGGACAGGCTTGGCAGTCCCGCCAGCGGCGCGGACACCGTGCATATGTCGGCAAGGTACATCCACGCGGGGTCGGCGGGCGGCGCGTCCGCTTTGAACGCCGTGCCGGGCGTTGTGGGGGACAGAAGCGCGTCATAGCTTTCAAACGCGGCGTTGTACTGCTCTCTCACCACGTTTGCAAGCTGTATAGCGCGCAGGTAATACGCGTCAAAATACCCCGAACACAGCGCGTACGACCCCACCAGTATGCGCCGCTTGACCTCCTTGCCAAAGCCCTGCCCGCGAGATTTTGTGATAATCTCCTCATAGTTGACAGCGGCGGCACGGTTCCCGTAGCGCACGCCGTCAAAGCGCGACAGATTAGCGGAAGCTTCGGCGGAGGATATAAGATAGTACGCGGGTATGGCGTGCTTCAACATCGGCAAGCTGACGGTCTCGACCACCGCGCCCGCCTCGCGGTACCATCTGACCGCCTCGTCAATAGACGGGTTGTGAATCTCCTCGATAACGCCCAGCTTAACGCCTTTCAAGCTCATGCCGATATTCGCGGACGCGGCGATTTTCGGCGCGGTGGTTGAGGTCTGGTCGTACTCGCACGCGCCGGAGATTGTGTCCAGCACGGCGGCGCAGTCGGCGGCGTTTTGCCCCAGCGGCCCCACTTGGTCAAGCGAGGACGCGAACGCCACACAGCCGTAGCGCGGCACCAAGCCGTAGGTCGGCCTATGCCCCGTTACGCCGCAGAACGCGGCGGGCTGGCGTATCGAGCCGCCCGTGTCCGACCCCAACGCCGCCGCGCACAATCCCGCCGCCACCGCCGCGGCACTGCCGCCGCTTGAGCCGCCGGGTACGCGGGTTGTGTCGTAGGGATTGCGCGTCGCGCCGAAGTACGAGGTATTTGTGGTACTGCCCATGGCGAACTCGTCCATGTTCAGCTTGCCAAGCAATATCGCGTCCGCCGCCCGCAGACGCTTGACCACGGTCGCGTCATAGGGCGGGGTGTAGCCCTGTAGCATGTGTGACGCGCAGGTTGTGGGCATATCGGCTGTACACAGGTTGTCTTTTAAGGCGATTGGTATGCCTGTCAGCAACTCCGCGTCCCCCGCGTCTATGCGCTTCTGTGCCTTTTCGGCTTCCGGCTCGTTTATGTGCAAGTACGCGTGAATATCGCCGTCTAAGCTTTTTATTGCGGCCAAGTAGCCGTCCGTCAGCTCTTTGACAGAGATTTTATGCGTGTCCAGCGCGTTACGCGCTTCCAAAATCGTCATCTATTGTCCCTCCATAAGCTTCGGGATTGTGAAGTCGGACAGTGTACCCACGGGCAGGCGAAGCTCCGCCGTATCCTCGCGCAGGTCGGCGATATTTACCCCCTGGGGGCGGTATTCGCCGTCGGGCAGCTGAACGGTTTGTATGGTGTCCATAAGCTTCATTATGGCCGTCATGTCGTCTGTCAGGCGTTCCAGCTCGTCGTCGGGCAGGTGGATTTTGGCCAGACGGGCCAAATATCGTGTGTCGGGCATAGTGTTTTGCTCCTTTTTTATCGTCAATAGCGTTAATTATAACATAAACCCGTTGACACGTCAACTTGTTTGTGCTACAATGTTTGGGCGAAAGGGCGTGTTTGTATTATAAAGCTTGCTATTTTAGGATACGGCGTGGTCGGCTCGGGCGTGGCCGAGGTGCTTGACCGCAACGCCGGGCGCATACCAAGGCTTGCCGGGCGGGACGCCAGCCTTAGCTATATCCTCGACCTGCGCGACTTCCCCGATTCCCCCTTCGCCGACAAGTTCACCAAAAGCTTCAACGTGATCATCAACGACCCCGAAGTCGGCGTTATAGTTGAAACAATCGGCGGGGTGTCCGCCGCGCTGGACTACACGCGGCAGGCCTTGGAACGCGGTATCAGCGTGGTGACCTCTAACAAAGAGCTTGTGGCCACGCATGGCCACGAATTGCTTAATCTGGCGCGGGAGAACAACGCGAACTACTTGTTCGAGGCAAGCGTTGGCGGCGGGATACCCATTATACGCCCGCTAAGCCAATGCCTGTTGGCCAATAATTTGCAAGAGGTCTACGGAATTTTAAACGGCACCACCAATTTTATACTTACCCGTATGTTCGAGCGCGGCGCGTCCTTTAAGGACGCGTTGGGCGAAGCTCAACGCCTTGGCTACGCCGAGCGCGACCCGCGTGACGACATATCCGGCAAGGACGTTGCGCGCAAGGTGTGCATTTTGGCCTCGCTGGCCTTTGGCAATCACGTAACCCCCGACATGGTAAGCTGTGAGGGTATCGAGGGTATAACCCGCGCCGACGTGGACTGGGCGGCGGCCAACGGCTTCCGCGTAAAACTGCTCGGTCGGGCGGTGCGGCTTGACGACAGTCACATCGCGGCCTATGTCGCGCCCCATATGGTGCCGATTGACAACCCGCTGTCGGACGTTAGCGATGTTTACAACGGGATTGTGGTCTGCGGGGACGCGGTTGGGGACGTTATGTTCTACGGGCGCGGCGCGGGCAAGCTGCCCACGGCCTCGGCGGTTGTGGCCGATGTTATCGACGCGCTGAAGCACATGCATGCGCGGAAATACGTTGAGTTCGCGCCGCCCCTGGATGGCTTTGTGGCTAGTTCAGATAACCTGCCGGATCGCTGGTACCACAGAACAGATAACGGAGTACAGATAACAGATAACAGATACGGCGTTTCGGATTCTCAATACACTATGCGGCTTTATGGCGCATAAGATGACGCGAGGAGCGTGATTAAAATGGCTTTGATTGTACAAAAATACGGCGGCAGCTCTGTTGCCGACGCGGATTGTATCCGGCGCGTTGCAAAGCGCGTTACGGATACCTATCGCGCCGGGAATCAGGTTGTTGTGGTGCTTTCGGCACAGGGCGACACCACGGACGATTTGATTGAAAAGGCGGCGGAGCTTAACCCCAGCCCCTCAAAGCGCGAGATGGACATGTTGCTGGCTTGCGGCGAGCAGATGTCGATAGCCCTTTGCGCCATGGCTATCGAGGCGTTGGGTTGCCCCGTGGTCAGCCTTACGGGTTGGCAAATCGGCATGAAGACCGATTCCAACTACGGCGGCGCGAGGATTCGCCGCGTTGACGGCCAACGCGTGGCCGCCGAGCTTGATCGCAAAAACATTGTGCTTGTGGCGGGTTTTCAGGGAATCAACCGCAATGACGACATAACCACGCTGGGGCGCGGCGGGTCCGACACCACCGCCGTTGCCATAGCCGCCGCGCTGAAAGCGGATTTGTGCCAGATTTTCACGGACGTGGACGGTGTGTACACCGCCGACCCGCGCCTTGTCAAGACCGCGAAAAAGCTGGACGAGATAACCTACGACGAAATGCTGGAGCTGGCCAGTCTTGGGGCGCAGGTTTTGCACAACCGCTCGGTGGAAATGGCCAAGCGATACCATGTCGAACTTGAGGTGCTGTCAAGCTTCACCAACGCGGCGGGTACAAAAGTTAAGGAGGTTGTTAATATGGAGGATATGCAAGTAAGCGGCGTGGCGCGGGATTTAAACGTGGCGCGGGTATCGCTGACCCATTTGCCGGACTCGCCCGGCGTGGCGTTCCGGCTGTTTTCGTTGCTTAGCCAGCGCAAGATAAACGTGGATATAATTCTGCAATCCATAGGCCGGGGCGACACCAAGGATATAAGCTTCACCGTTGCAAGAACCAGTAGTGCGGAGACGGCGGAGGTTATCCGCGCCCACCGCGACATGCTGGGCTATGACGAGCTGTTGATTAGCGAGGACGTGGCGAAATTGAGTATTGTAGGCTCGGGCATGGTAAACAACCCCGGTGTCGCGGCGCGTATGTTCGAGGCGTTATACAAGGCCGGCGTGAACATTCAGATGATTTCCACAAGCGAGATTAAAGTAAGCGTGCTGATTAAAGAAAAAGACTCCGAACGAGCGGTGCAAGCGGTACACGAACAATTCTTCGGGGCTTGACGTTTGTGTTTTCATGTGCTATACTAAAGCCAAAGGACGGTGAGCCATATGTACGCTTCAGCGTTGCGAGAGGAGGACGTTATGACCGACTATCAGTTTAAGTCGATAATCAAGATGGTAATTGACGTTGCGCAGGAAACAAATGATGTGGCCAAGATCATCGGCAAGCTAAACGCCTTATTGCCGGAAAGCGAACGCTTTAACCCAACAAACGAAAAAGCTCAGCCGAAAGGCTGAGCTTTTTAAGTAACTTTTGCTTAGCGGATGAGGGACAGTACGTTCTGCGGGAGCTGGTTGGCTTGCGCCAGCATTGCGGTGGCGGCCTGGTTCAGGACGTTCTGCTTCGTGAAGTTCATCATTTCCTTCGCCATGTCTACGTCGCGGATGCGGCTCTCGGCAGACTGCATGTTCTCTGCGATTGTGTCAAGGTTCGACACGGTGTGCTCAAGGCGGTTCTGCACAGCACCAAGCTGGCTGCGAAGCTCGCTGACAAGCGCGATACCGGTCTTGGCTTCGTCGGCTTCAAGCAACGCACCGTCAATGTGTTTGCCGTCGATAACGTTGATAAGAGCCTGGAAGCCAGAGGTGGCAGCCTCGCCGCTTTCGTCACTGTAGGACTCGATCTGGGAATCGTCGAACTCTACGTGCGAGGAGCCCGGGGCAAAGCCAAAAGCCTCGAGGAACGGCTGAATGCGGTCTTGGTACTCGCCCTCTTGCAACGTGGTCCATGTGCTGTCGGCAGAGCCTGATTCGCCCAGCAGGTCGGTCGCGGTAACGCCCTTGAAGTTGATCTGGATAACATCAGACAAAGCCGTGTTCGCGCCCACTTGGATGTTCAGCGCGCCGCGGTAGCCCTCAACGCCCGAGATGTCAGTGATTTCCGTCGAGATGTTAGCCTCGTCTGTCGCCCCGGTAAGGTCGCCGTTTTGGTACTGGCCGGACAGGATGTATTTTCCGTTGAAGTTGGTCGTGCTGGCGATACGGTCAAGCTCGACGCCCAACTGATCGATTTCGTTCTTAATCGCCAAGCGGTCTTCACCGGCGTTTACATCGTTCGCGCCCTGGACTGCCAGCTCACGGACACGCTGCAGAATGCTGTGGGATTCCTGCAAGGCACCTTCAGCGGCCTGGATCATGGAGATACCGTCCTGCGCGTTGGCGCTGGCGCGGTTCAAGCCACGGATTTGGGCACGCATTTTTTCGCTGATAGACAGGCCGGCGGCGTCGTCGCCCGCGCGGTTGATTTTAAAACCGGAGCTGAGTTTTTCTGTGGCTTTCGCCTGAGCTGCTTGGTTGATGCCCAACTGGCGGTGTGTGTTGACTGCTACGATGTTGTTTTGAATACGCATTGTAGTTTCCTCCTTGAAAGTCAGTCACCGCATCATGCGGTGCCGCTATTTTTGTAAACAGCCTGTCGTCTTAGTAATCGGTTTCGCTTCCCGAAGATTCCATGCGGCGCCATCGCAATCAGTTTCAGCGGTAGGCCGGCCGTTGTTCGGACGATCAAGGTCGTTTTACAACAAAATTAAGTTTGCCGCCCGACAAGAGATTGGCGCTATTGTGCGGCGGCGGGTGTTTTCCCCCTTGCGTTAGGTATATCGTGCTTTTATTATAACACTTTAGCGAAAATTTTGCAAGAAGTTTTTTTAACTATCCACCGTAACAACGCCGTTGATACTCAACGCGCAGGCGTCGCGCTTGGTTTTTGCTTGATACATGGCGCGGTCGGCGTCTTCTATTGCCGCGCTTACGCTGTTGCCTGTCATTTTTGTCGCGCCGATGCTGATTGTTACTACAACCTTTTCGCCGTCGTCCGTCTCCACGGCGCGTTTCACCATTTCGGCGCGCATGCGCGACATTATGTGCCACATATGCGCCGCCGTAACCCCGGATAAAAACGCCACAAATTCCTCGCCGCCGTAGCGCGCAAGGCAATCCGTGCGGCGCACGCAGGAGGCCAGCGCGTCGGCCGCGGCTTTCAGCACCTTGTCGCCGAACATATGCCCGTAGGTGTCGTTAACCGCCTTGAAGTGATCCAAATCCGCCATAAGGACAAATACCTCGCGACGGTCCTTCGCGGCGGCGCGTATCTCGCGGCGCAGGGCGTTCTTAAAGTAGCCCTTGGTGTACAGCGTTGTAAGCTCATCGGTGTTGACGGCGCGAACAACCCGCTCGGAGGTTAAAAACATCACCAAGCCCATCATAAGCGTCATAACAGCCAGCGCGATACCGGTGGACAGCACCTGCGGGCGCATAATCTCGCGGTAGGACTCTATGTCCACGTCCACGCCCACCAAGCCCGCAAACGTCCCGCCGCTGTAGATGGGCGCGTAGGCGGACAGCAGCGTACCCCACTCGGTTGCTATAAAGTCCTCGCCGATATACAGCTGCTTGGATTCGTAGGCGCGGCGGCGCGGCTCGGTCATTTTGTCCAGCGTGCCGGGCGCGGTATAGTTCGGGCTGGACGCTGGCTCTCCGCCCAAAATATACTTGATGTGGTCGTCGTCCGCCCGCGTCTCGGTGTAGATGTAGCGCACGTTGCCCTTGTTGGCGGCGGCCATGGCCATAAACTCGGCCTTGGTTTTGCCGTAATACTCCGTCCCCATGTCAAGGGTGCGGGTAAATTCGTTGTAATCTTCGATATTCTCGCCCACAACAACCGCCACGGTCTGCGCCAGGGCGGCGCACTTCTGCCCCATTTGGACTTTAAGCGCGCCGGCCGACATAGTATAGGTAAGGATTCCACTCGCCAGCGTCACCACGACGAAGAACACGAATATCAACAGCATAACATGCCCGTCGAACCGACTGCGTCCCATGACTAGTCTTTCTTCTCTTCTTCGGTTTCTTCCGCCGCTTCCAGCAGCTCTTCGGGTTCAAGGATTTCGTCCTCGTCGTCGCCCGCCACAAAGTCAAGCAACGTGTCGGCCAGCGCGTCTTGCTTGGATTGGGTAAGCAAAATCAGCCCCACGCCGCACAGCGCGAACGCGTAGAACACATACTGCGCCACCGCGCTCATGTACACCGGGATAATCTGCTCCCGCAGGAACGAGCTGTAGGTGTAGCCATAGGTCGCGCCGTTGGTTTCTACGTATTCTTTGATGGAAACGCCCTCGCCCAGCTGGGTTGCGATATAGCTGTGCGTGTTCGAGATTTGCATAACGCCGTAGGCCAAAAACAGCGCCGCCAGGACAAATAATACGATAGACGCGATAGAACCTAGCTTCTTCATGAAAGATTTCCCCCTAATTATTTTTGTCGGTAACCTATCTAGTGTATCACAGAACGAAAAAAAGTCAAGACACATATAATGAATAAATTGCGAAAAAGGACTGATTTTTTATGAATTACCCCTACAAGCTGCCCCCGCTGCCCTATCCCTATGACGCGCTGGAGCCTTATATCGACGAGGAAACCATGCACTACCACCACGACAAGCACTTTCAAACCTACATCGACAATCTAAACGCCGCGCTGGCCCCGTACCCCGCCTTGCAGGATATTCCGCTGGAGACATTGCTGTCCAACCCCGAAAAATTGCCGGACGCGGCGCGTGAGGCGATTCTGCACAACGGCGGCGGCGTTTATAATCACAACGCGTTTTTCAACGGCCTGTCGCCTGCGGGGGCGGACAATCACACCCCCACGGGCGACCTGGCCAAAACGATAGACGCGGCCTACGGCTCGTTTGAGAATTTCAAGAAGACGTTCAACGAACAGGCCGCATCGGTATTCGGGTCGGGCTGGACGATGTTGGGGCTGACGGAAAACGGCACCCCCGCGATAGTAAAGCTGGCCAACCAAAGCACAGCAAGCATGCTGAACATGAAGCCCGCGGTACTGGTAGACGTGTGGGAACACGCGTACTACTTGAAGTACAAGAATCTGCGGGCAGAGTATTTGCAGGGCGTTTGGAATGTGTTGAGGTTTTGAGGGGAAAAGGCGAAGCGCGTAGCGTAATGCTACGCGCCTATCGCACGGCGTTTGTTGATTCTAGCGGTAATGTCGTCTATAGTGCTTCCGCGCAGGGTTTCTTCGCGATCTTGTGTGTAGTCTCCGGTTCCGTTTTCAAACTGGCGCAAAAAGCTCGCGGTTGTTGTGGGCGAGAATATCGAAGATTACAACGAATTTACCCGCACCCTTGACATGGGGACGGAGTATTACGGCAAAACCAAGGCCGAGTTTATGGC
>BNZR01000002.1 GCA_026001245.1 Clostridia bacterium | reverse complement strand
TGCCGTTGCGGTTCAAGCCGGAGGTGTATCGGCACGAGCTGCAAAACCGTTTGGACGCGATTTTTAAGGATTCAAAACTGCCCCGCGCCTTATTGCTGGGCGATACCAGCGGGATCGACGCGGGGTTGCGCTCCGCGCTGTCGCTGACGGGGCTATCGCACACGGTGGCGGTTTCGGGGTTGCATGTGGCGTTTTTGGCGGGTATGCTGGGGGCGATTTTGGGCGGCAAACGCCGCTCGGCCTTTGTGATAATCCCGCTTATTTGGCTGTTCATATTGGTTGTGGGCGCGCCGCCCTCCGCCGTGCGGTCGGGGATTATGACAACCGCCGCTTTGCTCGCTCCGGCTCTGCGCCGGGACTATGACGCGCTGAACGCCCTGGCGTTGGCGTTGATTTTGATAGTGGCCGTCAGCCCCAACGCGGTGTTTGACGTGGGCTTGCAGCTGTCGTTCGGCGCGACGCTAGGGATTTTGCTGTTCGCGAACAAACTGCCGAAGTACTTGGGCGTGACGTTGGGGGCGATGGTGTTCACAACGCCGCTGGTGGCGTATTATTTCGGCGTGGTGTCGCTAATCGCGCCGATTATGAATGTGCTGTTTATCGGCTTGCTGTCGCTGTTGTTCGCGGGGACGGTAATCGCCGCCGCGCTGTCGTTTGCGTGGATGCCCTTGGCGGGCGCGGCGGGTTGGGTGCTGGAGCGGGGCTTTGATATGGTCGAGCTGTGCGTGACGGGTGCGGCGCGGATAAAGTTCGCGGCGTTGTCCACGCTGAACACGCCGATGATTATATTCCTGCTGTACCTTTACGCGCTGGTGCTGATAACCGTAATCGGGCGGCGGTACGTGCGGGCTGTGACCTCGGCGGGCATGGCGGTCTGCGCCCTGTGCGCGGTGTTGCTGTTTACCTCGATTTACGACAATCAGGAGCTTTTAAAGCTTACCGTTGTGGACGTTGGGCAGGGCGCGGGACTGCTGGCGCAGACCAACAACCGCGTGGCCGTTTTCGACTGCGGCGGCAGTAAAACAGCGGGCGTGGCCATGGCGGACGTGTTGCTGTCGCAAGGCCGCACATCGGTGGACGCGCTGATTTTAAGCCATTTCCACGCCGACCACGTTAACGGTGTTGTGGCGTTGCTGGAGCGCGTTAGCGTCGGGACGTTAATCGCGCCCCCGCCCGGCGACATGCGGGACGAGGAATTGCGCGAAGAGGTGGAGTCCGCCGCCCGCGCCCACGGCGTGACGATTCGCTACGCCACGCAGGATTTGCTTGTGCGTATAAGCGACTGCGGCCTGAACGTCTACGCGCCGCGCGGCGGGGGAGACGCGAACGAGCGTTGCCTGTCGATGCTGGGGCAGTACGGTAATTTCAGGTTTTTGGCCACGGGCGACATGGACGGCGCGTCCGAGAACCGCCTTGTGTCGGAGGTCAACCTGCCCGGCGCGGACGTTTACATCGTGGGTCACCACGGGTCGAAATACTCCAGCGGCGATACGCTGTTGCAGCGGGTGAACCCCGCCGCCGCGATTATCTCGGTCGGGGCGAACAATTACGGCCATCCCGCCTTGGAGACGCTGGAGAGACTGAGTAACGCGGCGGTTTATCGCACGGATCTACACGGAAATATTCAGATAACAGTTAACAGATAACGGATAACAGATAGGGGTGCTGGTATGAGTGCTTTGTTGGATTTGAAAAAAGGCCTTAAAACTGGGGAGCTTGCTTCGTTGTATGTTTTTTTTGGCGAGGAGAAGTATCTTTTGGAGTTTTACTTGAAAGAGCTTGCTCGGGTGCTTGTTCCTGCTGGGACGGAGCCTTTTAATCTTACTCGGTTTGACGGAAAGATGGATATTGTTGATTTGCGGCGGGCTTTGGATTCCGCGCCGTTTATGTCGGAGCGGCGGCTGATTGTCGCCCGTGACGTGGATATGTACAAGTCTGGTCTGCGCGACGATTTGGAGGTTTTGTTTAACGAGGGGTATACGGGATGTACTTTGGTGTTCGCTTATGACGCTTTGGAATATAAGCCCGACGCTCGCACCAAGTTTCACAAGGCGTTTGCGCGTTTGGGGGCGGCGGTGCAGTTTGAAGCGCAGAGCGCGGAGGATTTGGTGCCGTGGCTGAAGCGGCGTTTTGCCGCGCTGAATCGGCGAATCGACAGCGAGACGGCGCGGTATTTGCTGTTTGTCTGCGGGCATTTGATGACTAGCCTTATCGGCGAGACGGAGAAGATCGCCGCGTTTGCCACGGTGGAGGACATCACGCGCCGCCACATTGACGCGGTGGCTATCCCCACGACAGAGGCCGCCGTGTTCGACCTGACCGACGCGGTGGCCGGGCGAAAATTCGCCGATGCTAGGGATATTCTGCGCCGCTTTTTGGATATGCGCGAGGAGCCGATCAAGCTGTTGGGTCTGATTGGCAAGCAACTGCGGGCGATGTACGTGGGCAAGCTGGCGTTGGCGCAATCGCCCGGCACCGCGAAGAACACCGTTATGCGCGTGATGAAGTACAAAAACACCTATCCCGCCGAGAAGGTGTTGCGGGCGGCCAAAGCCGCCGACCTGCAATGGTGCCGAGCCGCCGTGCTGGCCTGTGCCAAAGCGGACAGCGACTTGAAAATGAGCCGCCCCGGCGTGTTGGAGCGGCTGTTGCTGGAGCTTGCGGCGTGTTGAAAATACGCGAGGCGATTTTGGTAGAGGGGCGTTACGACAAGGCCGCGCTGGCGGGCTTTGTGGACGCGGTAATCGTCACGGCGGAGGGCTTTTCGATTTTCAACAACGCCGATAAGCGGGCTTTATTGCAGACGCTGGCGCGCAAAACCGGGCTGATAATCCTGACAGACAGCGACCCCGCCGGGTTTTTGATACGCAACAAGCTAAAGGACGGACTGCCGCCGGAGCTTGTCAAGCACGCCTACGTCCCCGCGATAAAGGGCAAGGAGCGGCGCAAAGATAAACCCTCCGCCGCCGGATTGCTCGGCGTGGAGGGCATGGATAACGCAACGATCGAGAACAGTCTGCGCCGCGCCGGCGCAACGATTTTAGGCGAGGACGCGCCGCCTGTAAGGTCGGCATGGCTGACCAAGGCGAAGCTGTACGAGCTGGGGCTGTCGGGTCGCCCCGACGCGGCGTTACTACGTGAAAAGTTGCTGAAACGCATGGACTTCCCCGTAATGTCCGCCAACGCCTTGATTGCGATAGTTAATCTTCTGTACTCGCAGCAGGAGTTTTGCGCTTTTTTGACGAGCGCAGAGCCAACACACAGCCCGCCGCGATAACCCCGCCGATAAGCAGAATATACAAAATGTTGCCGATTATAAACACCGCAAGCCCCGTGAAGAACGCGCCCAAGGCCGCAGTGGAGTCCGAAAAGGCGCGGGATATGCGCTCCGGAACGTTTTTAGGCGGCGGCGCCTCCTCGTCCGTATAGGCCGAAACCTCGTGCAACTGCACGCTGACGCTGGCGAATTCCACAAGACTGTCGTAGTGGCGAATCGTGCCGGTAAGCTTGTCGATTTCGTACAGCGTGTCGGACAAAGCGTTTTCAAAGTTGACAATCGCGGTGCTGTCGGTACTCTCCGCGATCAGCTTAAGCAGTCTGTCGCGGCGCATGGTCGCCACTTCAAGGCGGCTTTGCGTGTCATAGTACTCGCCGCTGACGTCCTTAGCGTTGCGGGAGCGGTTCAGCAAATGCCCCGCGTCCCCAACGGCGGTCAAAAACCCGTCAAAGCCCGACACGGGTACGCGCACGACATACCGCGCGTTGCGCAGAGTATGACCGTTGCGCCCGCTGACCTCGGAGCTTTCAATATAACCCCCGGCGTTAGAAAGCAAGGTCTCCAAACGCGAGACGCTATCCTCAAATTCAACACTTTCAAGCGTAAGCTCGGCGGTCTGAATAAGCTTCTTACCATCGCCCCCGGCAGAATCCGGATAGGCGGACGAAGTCTCGCCGGAATTCTTCTCTTCAGTGTCAACATTAGGATAAGGCGCGGAAATATTGTCGCCCGACCCCGCACTGCAAGCCGCAAAAACAGCAATCATCATCAAAAAAATGATTGCCAAAGCCAGCTTTTTCATAAAATCCTCCTAGCGGTTAACAAACCGTTCCAAAGCCACAGCCGTATCAGGGCTGGCGGCATGCTCCAAGCGTCCCGCGTCAGCGGCAGCGACATCAGCGGGAAGCCCCAAAATCTCAATCAAAAACCGCTTAAAAACCTCGCGCCGAGCCTGAATAGCCCGGCCAAGCGCAAAACCCTCATCAGTCAAAACAATATTCCCATACCGCGAATGGGTAAGCAACCCCCGCTCGCACAAAATCCCAACAGCACGAGAAACGCTGGACTTACTAAGCCCCAAAGCCAAAGCCAAATCAGTCAAACGAACCGGATCCCTAGCATCCCCCAACCGATAAATAGCCGCCAAATAATCGTCCACAACCGTCCCCCCAATTGTCAATTGTACATTGTCAATTGTTAATTGAATAAAGTTCCCCCGCTTTGGCCGTGCAAACCCGCAAAGTAACCTGCACGCTCACGCAGGTGGGTTACCGCTTTGCGGCATAACTGCTTCCAACATCCGCTTGCCCGCGAACGGGGGCGGGAGGCCTGCAAAACAGCCGCAAAAATCAAGAATCCCGTAGATGTTCTGTAGGTTTAAAGCAGGTTTGTCACGCACCAAGCAGGGGGAGGGGGATTTGCCCCCTTATCGGGGCAAATCCCCGCTTGAAAATCTGAGGATTTTCAAGCGTTTGGAATAGGGAATGTTGCTACGGCGGAGTGAATCCGCCTGCGCAACCCTTTGATTACGTGGGGGTTACGGGGGTTGGTTGCGTTTGGTTGCGTTTGGTTTTTTTAATCGTGGTGGCAGTTGGGGCCGTGGACGTGGGCTTCGAATTCTTCCTCGTCTTCTTCTTCGTCCATGTGTTCCATGAACAGTTCGTACACTGCGTCAAGCTCTTTGTCGTCGTCCACGGTTATCAGGATTTCTTCGCCGTCTTCCTCGGCGGCCTTCATGATGATAAAGTCGATCTCGTCCGCGTCCAAGTCCGCGTCGGCGGGGATAAACGCCATGTAGGACGTGCCTTTATATTCTATGGTGTCCATGTGTTCAAGCTCGTATTCCTTGCCGTCCTCGTCAGTCAACGTGATAATGTCGCCGCTGATGTTCAGTTCTTCGTCCATGCTTACTCCTCGTTTCTTAAAGAAAGTAACTACATTATACCGGAAAAACACGCGCTTGTCAACACCGAAGATTTTGTCGATACAAACACACAGCGTTGGGGGCGGTTGTCAACCCCAAAAATTTACGAAATCGCCCCGTACCGCTCCTTGTACTCCTGCAACAACCGCGTCTGCTCCGCCATCAACAGATGCAGCTCCAACCGCTTGCGCAACAGCGCGGGCGAAAACGGCTTTGAGATATAGTCCACCGCGCCAAGGCTCAAGCCCTTCAGCTCGCTGCCGCCGTCAGAGCGCGAGGTGAGAAAAATCACGGGGATGTTTTTCAGCGTCTCGTCACTCTTCAGCCGCCCGATGGCCTCCATGCCGTCCATGCCGGGCATTTCAATGTCCAGCAAAATTATATCCGGCATGGCCTTTGTCAACAGCTCGAACATCTTCTCGGCTGTCAGCACCGTGTATACATTGTATATATCGCTAAGAATCCCCTTGCCGATTTTAAGGTTCGCCATGTTATCGTCAACCATCAAAACACTTTGCTTCATGTTCTCGTCTCCATTCTTCCTATGGTGTCCATCGCCGCGTTAAAGTTAAATTCCAAGACATTTTGCGCGATCTCTTCCACGTCTTGGCGTGTGGATTCGTCCAGCCGCATAGTTTCCCAGCGATTCAAAAGCTCGTCTATCGTGCCTATGTCCACCGCGTTCAACGCCGTTTTCAGGCGATCAAGCGATTCGCCGTCTATCGTCTCGATCTCCGCTCGCGGCACCTCGCGGTGTTCGTACTCCGTCGCCTCGCGCACGCGATCCACCAGCGCGGATAGCTCCGTCACAAACTCGCCCAAGCGGCCCTCTACGCGATCCAAATCGCCCGCTCTGGCCACGGTTTCCAGCGCGGCGGCCATCTCGGTCACCTTTATCGCGCCGATGTTGGCGGAAGCGCCCTTAAGCGCGTGTACATCCGTGATAAACCGCTGTATCTCGACGGCGGAGTCCGGAATTTCGCCCAGTCTTGGGATACGCACCTCCGCGTCGCGGCAGAACAGCCGCAGTACCTCCAAATACAGCCCCGCCGAACCCGACACACGCGTCGTCCCAAGCGCCGTGTCCACACCCTGGATAATCAGCGGCGGCGCGTCGTCGCTCTCTTGCTCCGGCTCGCCCGGCTTCAATCGCTTGTCCTCCGGCACCCAACGCTCGACCACCTCGTTTAGCTTGTTGATGTCGATGGGCTTAGCCAGATAATCGTTAAAGCCGTTTTGCAGGAACATCTCTCGCGTGCCCACAATGGCGTTGGCCGTAAGCGCGATAATCGGCACCGTGCGGAAGTAATCCCCGTCTATGGCGCGAATAGCCTTTGTTGTCTCAACCCCGTCCATGCCCGGCATCATGTGGTCCATAAATATCATGTCGTAACGATGGCGGCGCACCAGTTCCAGCGCGTCCTCGCCGGACACGCAGGCGCGTATCGACATCTTGAACGGCGACATAAGCCCTTCGGCAACCTTAAGGTTCGTGGCAATATCGTCAACAAGCAACACATTGACCGAGGGCGCGATAAACCTTGCGGCGTTGACAGAGCGGCGGCGATTTACCAACACGCCGTTGAGCGCGTTGGCCACGGGGATAGCGTACGCGGGCGCGGTCACCCCCGTAACGCGCCTGTGCGACGGGAAGCTTTCGCCGACCCCCACCAGCGCGACAAGCGCGGTGGAAGCCGGGGCTTTTTCCTCCGCACGTGCGGACAGCTTGCCCGGAAACAGCGCGACGGTGTACGCCGCGTCCTTTAGCTTGTCGAAAAACTCGTCTTCATCGGCGGCGGCGTGGGTTTTAACCTTAAGGTTTTCAAGCGTGCGCACAATGGATTCCTGTAGCAATTTACGCGGGGCGAACAGCAGGGCGTTCACCGCCTCGGCGTTGCCGACCGCCGCGATAGGCACGGGAACCCCGTCATAGCGTTGCTCCAGCGTGACCGTAAACGTTGAGCCTTGCCGATAAACGGAGCTAACCTCAATGTCGCCGTCCATTGCGCGGCACAGACTGCGCGTTATATTAAGCCCCAGCCCGGTACCCTCTATCTTGCGGTTGGCGTCCATGTCCAGCCGCACGAACTCGCCGAATAAATCCGGCAGAGCCTCTTTTTTAATGCCGATTCCGCTGTCCTCAACCCTAAAGGTCAACCTTACTTTGCCGGACAGGGGCTTTTCGGCGGTGATGTCCAGTTTTATAAAGCCCTGCTGTGTGTATTTCGCGGCGTTGCTTAGCAGGTTAAGCAGAATCTGCCGCACGCGCACCTCATCGCCCACCATATTGTTGGGGATATTTACGTCGGTATTTACCAATAACAGTATGGGACGTTCCGACACGCGCACGCGTACGACGTTAAGCACGTCGTTAATCATTGACGCGAACTCGTAAGGCGCGCAGTTTATCCGCAACCCGCCCGCGCCAATCTTTGAAAAGTCTAAAATATCGTTGACTATGGACAGTAGGTTGCCCCCCGCCTGACGTATCTCCATGATAAACTCCTCGACCCTTGGGGAGGAATTCTCGCGCAGAGCCAGCTCGGACATGCCGATAATCGAATTCATAGGTGTGCGTATCTCGTGCGACATGCGCGCCAAAAACGACGATTTGCTTTGGTTTTCCCGCTCGGATCGCTCTCTGTCCAAATTAAGGCGCAGAAGTATCCAGCACAGCGACAGCATTAGCGCAAACCCCAGCGCGGACAGGCTAACAGCTATGATGTGCAGGTCGCGATAATATGTTGCGTGGGGGATCATAACGCCGATGTACCAGCCGTTGAACACCTGCCGAACAAACGCGATAACCTTAACGTTCTCCGCGTCGCGGGTGGTGAAATACTTTACCTCCTCGCCCGCGATAAGCTTTTCGCGCATAGCGTCGTGCTTCAAGGGCGTGTTTATCATGGACTGCTCCGGGTGCGCCAGCACCACCATGTCGCCGTCCAGCATAAAGCCGTAAGCGTCACGGCGCGGTTGCAGTGTGGAGGTGTATTCCATCAGATATTCCAGGCGCGTCTCCGCGACAACCACGCCGATAAACTCGCCCTTCGAGCTTGTTATCACGCGGGAAAAGGACACGGTCAGCTTACCTGTGGCCGCGTCTTCATAAGCGGCGGTTACCCCGTCGCCCTTCACCGCCGCCACGTACCACGGGCGATCTTCAAGAACAAAATCGTCGCCCAGCACAAACCCGTCCAGGTTAATCGGCTGGCCGTTTACGTAGGCGAACACCGATGCCACGGCGGATTTACCCTCGCCCCGCGCCTGACGGGCTATGTTGCCCAAGTACACCCGCATATCATCCGCCGAGCGGTCGTTTTCAGCCATTTCGGCCAGCCGGACAGTCGCGCTTGTGAGTATAAGCTCCGGCTCGTTTAATGCGGAGCGCAGACTCTCCTGCGCGGTGTTAAGCAAGCCCTCAACGCCGTTTTCCATGTTATTGCGCACTATCGTCCCAACGGCGAAGTAGCTGGCCAGCACCATAATCAAAAACGCGGCGAATACGAATATAAATTGCAGATAGTTCGAGCGGATTGTCCCCGCCAGCTCCCCGCGTTTCAAGCCTCGGTTTCTCCCAACGCCTCCGCTATCTTGCGCTTAAGGTCGGTCTGGTCATAGGGTTTTAGGACGTAGTTCACGGCCTTGTTGGCATACGCCTTGGCGATAAATTCCTTGTCCGCGTGCGAGGTGACAAAGATAATCGGCAGTTGCGTGTAGGCGGGCAGGTCGCGAATCACGGTAAGCAGCTCAAACCCGTCAAGGCCGGGCATCTCGATGTCCAGCAAGGCCAGGTCAATTTGCTCGGTTTGCAGGATTTTAATCGCCTTTTCCGGCGATTTGGCCACCATTATATTGTACTTGGGCGACAGGATTTCGCTAACGCGCTGTAGATACGTGGATACGTCGTCAACAGCTAAGATGTTCTTACTCATAGTAACATTCCTTTCAACAGCAGGCATTTTTCAGCGGCCTTGTCATATTCAAAATCGTCCGCAAGGGCGCATATCTCCCCCGCGAGCGCGTCCGCTCGTTCTTCAAGCTTCGCGGTTTTAAGCCTTGCGGCAAAAGCCGCGCAGGTATCAACCTTTCCGGTTTCGCAGGCCGCGATAAGCCCCTGTAACAGCTTTACCAATTCCGGCGCGGATATTTCGGTCTTTTCCGAAGCGTCCTGCCGCGCTATCGAGGTTCGCGACAGCGCGTCCCGAAATGCCGACACCTCGGCGCAAAAATCCTCGTTCCACGCGGCGCAATACTCCGTGTCGCCGCGCTTTGCGGCGTCCTCCAGCTCACGCGCCCGGCTTGACAGCTCGCCCCCGCCCAACAGCGCGAACACGCTTTTAACGGCGTGAATCTTTACGTGGTAATCCCGCCACTGCTCACTTGCCGCGAAGCCGCGCATGTCGCGCAAATAGCCGGGGATGTCTAAGTAAAAGCGGCGCAGGGCGGACAGGTAGCCCTCCCAATCGCCAAGTAGCTTGACCGCCGTCTCCGCGTCCAGCTGTGGGATTGCGGACAGCTCGGCTCTTACTTCCGCGTATCGGGCGGGGTCTTCACGCGGCGGCTTGTCGCGGTTTACGCACAGCTCCTGCGGAATCCACCGCTCCAGCATGGCTTTCAGCTTGCCCGCGTTTATGGGCTTGGCCAAATAGTCGTCCATGCCGTGCGCCAAAAACAGCTCCCGCACGCCCAAGCCCGCGTTGGCGGTAAGCGCGATTATGGGTACGGATTTTTGCAAGGCGCGTATCCCGGCGGCGGCCTGCAGGCCGTCCATTTCGGGCATCATATGGTCCATCAGCACCAAGTTAAAGTCCTGCCGCCCGATTAGCTCGATGGCTTCGCGCCCGCTTTGACAGCAGGTAACCTCCAGCCCAAACGTCTTAAGCAGTCCCTCGGCAACGCTTAGATTGGCGCGAATGTCATCCACCACCAGCACCTTTGCCCCCGGAGCCTGAAAGTTGCGCGACTCGCCGACCTCGCCGTACCCCATCGCCAGCAACAGATTTTCCGCGTACAGGGGGGCGGTAACGCTGTCCACCCGGCGCGAAAACACCGAGCCGCCGTAATCCGCGACCGCCGTTATCTGCGCCGACATAGGCTCGACCAACTCGCGCACGGCGGACATCACCGCGTCCAGCCGGGCGACAGGCACAAACACATGCGTAAGCTCCCCGACGAAACGCCCGAGCGCCTTTCGGAACTGCTGCGCGTCGCCCACGATCTCGCGCCGCGCCCCCAAGGAATCCAGCGTAAGCCCCACGGCGCGGCGGTTAAGCCGCCGCTCGTCAAAGACCAGCACAAACGCGGGGTCGCACAGCGTCCAATTGGGGGCCGCGTCCACAAGCACTTGGGGTATGAAAAAGGCCGCCGCACCTTGGCCGATATCCGACTCGCCGCCCATCATTCCGCACAGCCGCTCGGCAAGGTTAGTACCCGCGCCGCGCTTTAGCTCGCCCGCGTACTCTATGCACACCGACAGCCGCCCGTTTTCAAAGCCGACCAGCAGTATCGCGTCCCCGGCAACCTCGCCCAGCACACCCGTGATAATCTGCCGCAGGCGCGTTTCGTCGCCGTTTAGCACACGCGGCAGCTTGGCGTCAACATGCACCGCCAGCGTGGCGAAATCCTCCGCAAACACAGGCTGGGTAAGGGTTATCGCGTCCGCTACAAGCGCGGCGGTCTCGTAATCCGCGCAAAACAGATCAAGCTGACCCGTTTCAAGCTTGGATAAATCCAAAACGTTGTTGACTATCGACAACAGCATGCCGCCCGCGTCCCGCACCGCGCCAAGATACCCGTACAGCACGGGGCTGACCGGTTCGCGCAGAGCCAGCTCGGACATGCCGATTACGGCGTTCATGGGGGTGCGTATCTCGTGGCTCATGTGCGCCAAAAATGAGGATTTGAAGTGGCTGGCGGCGCGCTCGCGCTCCTGCCGGTCAATCAGGCGAATAAGCACCGAAGACAGCGTTATCGAAAACCCCGCCGCCAGCACCAACAGTACCGCCGCGACGGTTATAATGCCGCGCGTGTTCCCGTGGGCTTCAAACAGCAGGACAACAAAGCCGCCTCCCGCCATCAGGAGGAACGCCGCGCACACAGCCAAGACGCATCTAAGCCGTTTGGACTTTCCCGCCTTTTGCATAATTAACCCTCACCCTGAGTATATTATATCGTTTTGCCGCCAAAAAGTCAACAAAAATCCGCAAGATTCCGCAAAATTTAACGTCAAGGGTCAACTATTATTGTCTTGAACCTATCGTAGATGACCATGCCGGGCTTGCCGCCCGCCATTTTCTTCACGTACTTCACCCGCGTGTAGTCCACGGGAACCTTCAAGCCGTTGCGGGCTTGGGAATACTGCGCGGCCAGCGTGGCCGCCTTTAGCAAATCCGCGTCGCTCGGCTCCCCGTTTTTGCAATCTATTATGACGTGACTGCCCGCTATTTTCTGAACATGCAACCAAATATCGGACTTTGCGGCGGTTTTAAGCGTAAGCTCGTCATTCTGGCGATTATTGCGCCCCACATAGATATTTATGCCGGATTCCGTGGTAAATACCAATGGTTTTGAGGTTTTTTGAGCCTTTTTCACGTCCTTGCGCTTCGGCAAAAAGCCCGCCGCGATAAGCTCATCCTGAATGTCGCGAATATCGGCCTCGCCCGCGATATTATCCAAGGCGTTTAGCACGGATTCCAAATATTCTAGGTCGATATTCCCGCGTTCTATGTTGATTTTAAGCATTTCCTGCGCGTTTTTCGCCTTTTGATAGTTGTGGTAATACTTAGAGGCGTTGCGGTGCGGCGTGAGCAACACGTCCAGCTTGATAGTCGCGGGTGCGTCGTCGTGATAGAAGTCCGCCACGGTGATTGCCGCGTCCCCCCGCGTCATGTTGTGCAGGTTGGCCATCAATAAATCGCCGCACTCGCGCAGACGTTCGCGGTTCAGCGTCGCTTCGTACTCCACGGCCTGCAAGGCCAGCTTGCGGCGGGTGCGCTCCAAGGCCGTTTTGACGGTTTTGCGCAGTCCCGAAGCGCGTTTTTGCAGATGCTCGCGGCTGTCGCGGGCGGTGAAAAAGTTGTCCAAAAGTTGTGAAAATCCCGAAAGCGTGTCAAGCTGATACAAGCCGCCGTATTGTGTGATCGGCATGTAGGCAAAGTCCACAGGCTTGCCGCCGTCCGACAGCAAAACCGGCGTGAACTGCTTAGACTTTACGCGTTCCACAAAGCCCGAAATGTCGCGATTATGCGATATTTCACGCGCTATAAGCGGCGAAATACCTGAAAATCTGGCGATTATCGCCTTATCAGTTAGATTTGCCGCGTCCAATTCACGCCAAGCGGCTATGTCGTCCGGGGCGATTTTATCGGGCTTTGGCGGCAGATGGTAGAACAGCCCCGGCAACACGGGGCGTTGTTCAGACATCTCGTAATCCACGCGTTTAAGGCAGTCCACAATCCGCTCATTCTCGTCCAAAAGTATGATATTCGAGTGCCGCCCCTGTAGCTCTGCGACCAGCGTGCGCTTGACACGTTCGCCCATCTCGTTGGTCGCGTCAAAGACCAGTAGCACGGCGCGTTCAAAAGCCGGCTGGGTGATTTCAACCACCCGCGCCCCGTTTAAGTGCTTGCGCAGAAGCATGCAAAACATCGGCGGGGTTGATGGGTTTTCGCGACTTTGCGCGGTTAAATGTATACGAGCATGATTCTGATTCGCGGAAATCAACAACTTTACGTTGCCGATTGTTTGCGAACGCACAGCAATCCCCAGCTCGTCCCGCTCCGGCTGGACGACCTTATCCACACGCGCCCCGATTAGCTGGCCGCGCAGTTCGTCCGTCACGGCGGACAGGCAAATCGCGTCTAGCGGCATGGCAAATCCTCAAAGGGCGCAACGCTGTGGACGCTTTTTTGCGTGTGTAGCTCCGGCGCGAGGGTTGCGAGTTGGCGAATAAGCAGGTCGCACATCACGTCCTCCGTGGCGAAATGCCCCGCGTCAATTAGGTTCAGCCCCATGTCGCGTGCGTCGCAAAACACGTCGTGCGAGATGTCGCCCGAAATATACGTGTCGCAACCATCGGCTATGGCGCGGACGAATTGGCCGCCCGACCCGCCGCTTCCCACGCAGACGCGCTGTACAGTTCTGCCCGCGTCATAAAACCGCAAACCCTTGACGTTCAAGGCTTTTTGCACCCGCGCCGCGTAGTCGGACAGTGTCACGCCGTCGGCGAACCCCACGCGCAGATAGTTGCCCGGCGAGTTCTCCAGCACCGTGATATCCTTCAGCCCCAGCTGGCGCGCCAGCTCGTCGTTCACGCCGTCCCATGCGCCGTCATAGTTGGTGTGCAGGGCGATTGCGGCGATGTCGGCCTGAATCAAGGCGCGCAGACGGCGGCCCGCCGCGTCCGCGTCCGTGACGCGCCTGACGGGATGAAAAATCACGGGGTGGTGCGCCAGAATCACCTGCGCCCCAACGCTTTTCGCCTCATCGATGACGGCAAGCGACACGTCTAAGCTCACCAGCGCACGAGTCACAGCCGCGCCCTCGCGGCCGACAAGCAAGCCGATGTTGTCGCCGCTCCACATCTGTTCGGGCGGCGCGACCTTTTCTATAACCTTTGATAACTCAAAAACCGTCAAAACCCGTTCCTCCATTCCAAAATCTCAACTAATGCGCACTGATAGTATTCCGCAAGCCCCGCGTGGCGCGGGTCGCCCCGCAGGCTGGGAAGCACCGAGTGCAACCATTTTATGGTTTTGTCAGCGTACAACAACACGTCCCCCGTCGCCTGCAACCGCAACGCGGAACTGATAAAATGGTATCCGGGGGAGGTTTTCAGGCAATCCCCGCGCTCCGTTTGAAGCACAGGATACCAGCGCCCCGCGTCACAAATAACCCGCTCTTTTCGGATTTTATAGCCGTTTTCGCAACAAAACCGCCGCAATCGCTCGGCCTTTGACGCGGGCTGTAGCACGCAGAGCTTGTCCCGCGACCAAGTAGCCGCGCCCAAAATTTCGGCGATAGTCTCGCCGCCCATGCCCGCGATTACAATCGCGTCCACCTCGGAGGGTTGAGTAATACTCAAGCCGTCGCCCAGCCGAAAATCCACCGCCGCGCCCACGCTTTCGGCGTAGCTCCGCCCGCGTTCCAAGGGTTCGCGGCGCAGGTCGGCGGCGATAACGCTCCGCCCGGTAAGGGCTAGATGTGCGGCCAATTTACCGTGATCCGCGCCCACGTCAATAACACGCAAGCCGCCGGGGATAATATCCGCGACGGCCTGCAAACGCTTAGATAGCAACGGATTACGCGCTTTTCTTTTGTTCCAGGTAGCCGTTTAGCTTGTTCAGCAACGCGTCCGGGTCAACCCCGTGGACGGCGCAGGCCTGCTCCAGCGTTTCGTTACGCGAGGAGGGGCAACCCAAGCAGTGCATACCTATTTCAAAGAAAAACGGCGCGGTGCCTGTGTCAATGTCCAAAATATCGCCGATGATGGTGTTTTTGTTTAGCTGTGCCATGTTAATTCATCTCCTTTATCTAGTGTGTACTGAAATAAGCCCCGCATCCACGGGGCTTATATTCAATCGTTTTGTTAGCCGTTCTCTCTCATGCGAGCGAAACAATCGCTGCAGTAGACGGGGCGGTCAGTCTTCGGCTCGAAAGGAACCTTGGCTTCGCCGCCGCAGGAGGCGCAGGTGGCCACAAAGAACTCGCGGGGGGCACGGGAGGCGTTTTTGCGGGCGTCGCGACAGTTTTTGCAACGCTGGGGCTCGTTCATAAAGCCGCGCTCCGCATAGAATTCCTGTTCGCCGGCAGTGAATACGAAATCGGCTCCGCATTCCTTGCACTTTAGTGTCTTGTCCTCGTACATTTTGCTTTTACCTCACTTTGATTTTGCCCTTCGGACCGGCTGAAGCCGACACGTGCGCGCTCAGGAAATTTAAGCTGCTTATAGGGCATTTTGGTTGGGTCTGCGGCGCAAGGCCACATTCCTTTGCTATTATACATAACAACGCGCAATTTGTCAAGCATTTTTCAATATTTATTTTAACTGTTTTTGGGCGCGCTTAAAAATCCGAACTTTTAAACGCGATTAATCGCCCCCCCCCCGGAAAACAGGTTTTTTCGCAACTTTATAAGCACTTCGTCAAAATCCAGCGGTTTGCCTACATGGTCGTTCATGCCCGCTTTAAGGCATTGCTCCACGTCCTCGCGGAACACATTCGCCGTCATCGCGACTATCGGCACGTCGCCGCCCGCCTCGCGTATCAGGCGCGTGGCCTCGTAACCGTCCATGAACGGCATTTGCAAATCCATAAATATCATCTGATATTTGCCCGGGTTCGCGTTGTACAGCTTCACGGCCTCCTCGCCGTTTTCCGCGCAATCCACCGTTATACCCGTCGGCCCCAGCAAGGTCAAAACAATCTCGCGGTTTATCTCGTTGTCCTCGGCCAGCATTATGCGGTAGCCGGTGAAGTCCGGTTTGCCGTCGGGCAGACCGTCCGACACCTCTGTTTCAAGGGGCGCGCCGCGCTTCATCGGTACCACGAACATAAAGGAAGAACCCTCTGCCAATGCGGATTCGACCCATATTCTGCCGTTCATAAGCTCGACAATGCGCTTGGAAATTGACAGCCCCAGTCCTGTTCCGCCGAAGTTGCGCGACGTGCTGTTTTCGGCCTGCTGGAACGAGTTGAACAGCACGCTTTGTTGCTCGGCGGATATGCCGATGCCCGTGTCCGTTACCGCGATTTTGACATAGAAGATGTCCTCCTGTTGTTCCTCAAGGCTTGCGGTAAGGCGGATACGCCCGCCGCCCGGCGTGAACTTCACGGCGTTTGACAGCAAATTTGTAACCACTTGCGCCAGACGCTGGTCGTCCCCAACCAAGTCGGCGGGGACGCTGTCGTCTATGTTTATCAGCAACTCCTGATTCTTTTCGGACACGCGGAAGTTCACGATATTCACAGCTTTTCGCAACATTTTCTCAAAGTTAAAATCCGCGTAGCTAAGCTCCATCTTGTCGGCCTCTATCTTGGACATGTCCAAAATATCGTTGATAATGCCCAGCAAATGCGCGGACGCGTCGCATATTTTTTGCAGACAGCGTTCCTTGTAGGCCGCGTCGTCCGTACTTTGGGCGATCGCCGCCATGCCGATTACCGCGTTGATCGGGGTGCGTATTTCGTGGCTCATGTTGGCCAAAAAGAAGCTTTTCGCGCTGGAGCTTTTCAAGGCCGCCTCCTGCGCGGTTTTCAAATTGTCCATAATATCCAAGCGGCTAAGGCAAAACGCGACAAGCGCCGCGCCCGACCGCATGATGGCAATCTCGGAGCTTGTGAACGTGCGCTCGCGGAAGCAGGACTCTAAGACCACGCCGCCCCACAGCCGCCCCTTGAATTTTATCGGCATCAGCAAAATGGCCTTAACGCCTAAAGGCCCCATAGCCGCACGTTCCGCAGGACTCATGGCGCTTAGCGTCAGGTTAACACATTCCCCGCGTGCGATGATTGCTTGCCAGTTCGGCAAATCGCTGGCAAAGTTGACACGCGTAAGCAATGGTCTCGCGTTCGGGTCGTCGCCGGGTATGTTGCTGATCAAATAGCGCAGGTTGAAGATATTATCGTCGTCCGAATCAATGCAATACACCGTTGCGCGGTCGGCGTTAATTGAGGTTGACAACGTTACCATGGCAAGCCGAACAATCTCGTCCACGTTGTCCGCGTCCAAATCCACCAGCAGTCTGACGCATTGATCCACCGCGTTTAGCATTGTCTGTAAGTACGTCAGGGTTCGCTCCACCCGCGCCACGTCGTAGGTTTCGCAAACGAACAGCGCTATCGCGGGGACGCCGCTGTAGGTCATGCGGCGTATGGTTACGTCCACAGGGCGCAACTCCCCGTCGCGCATAAGCCAGGTTTCAAAGCGATCCCGCCCGGCCTTTTCCATGTATTTTACGCGCTCGCCCCACGACATAGACGGCCGCCCGTCCGGTTGAAGCTTGGGGATTACGGCGGCCAACAGCGGCGCGTATAGCATGCCGCGTATGTCGTCAAGCGACGACGCGCCCGTAACCTTAACGCCCGCAGGATTCGCGTCCAGCAGGCTAAGTTGCTCGTCAAAGACCAACACGGGGTACGGGTTCGCGGCAAAGATAGCGGCTCTGTCGTCGTTTAACATTTTTGATCCTCTCGAATTAAAACACATTATTAATTGTTATTATAGCACAGAGCGGCGTGAATTGCAAGCTAAGTTTTCAGGTGTTGCGAGGATTTTCTCAATCAGAGCCGCAGTGAAATCCGGCACGGCCGCCGGGAACAGTTTTTGAATCGCCTCAAACGAAATATCCGTCTTGGGCTGTATCAAAAAATCGCTGAACTTCGCGGCGTTAGTCTCAAAGCTGTCAGAGACGCGCAAAACTAGCACATTTGGGTACTTTTCATAGTAAGGTATGCACACATCCTGCGGGTCGATCGAAAAATGCACAATCTTATTGCCCGTCGCCATATACTCAAAAATTTTAGAGGTTATCTGCTTCGAGCCGTTTGTCCCCACAGACACCAAAATGTCCGCGTTTTTCTGAAAAATCGGCACATCCTCCGAATTAAGCCGACCGCCGTAATGTATCGAACCGCCGGAACTTGCCGTGTAGTTTTTGACCATAGGAATATCCTCGCCAAAGCCGAAAATGCAATACTTAATATTACAACTGTTTCGCAGTTTTGAGAAGAATTCAAGCGACACCTCAAAAGGCACGAAGCTATTGTTAATCGCGCCGGTATACAGCAAATTGGTATGCTCTTTTGAAAAATAACTTGAGGGAGAGCTATTGTTTTCGATCAAAAACGGCGGGTCGGCATAGTGCATTTTTTCCGCGAACATATTAAAAGGCGGCGCACTATAATGCTCGCGATGAGAGGCCATTTCAATAATCCCCGCGCAGTGCGGATATACGCGTTTTTCCCACTCAAAGCCCGCCTGTTCCATGTATTCGGCGGAGAAACCCATATACGCGCCGATGTCGGAAATCGCGTCAACCGCGTACACCAAAATCGGAGTTTCGGGATGTTTTTCCTTGAACCAATACACCGCAACCATGGATGTAAACGGTACCACTTGCGCGACAATCGCATCAAATTGATGCTTGTCGTTTAAGTCTGTGATAGCGTTTAAGTACACATTCGGCTGATATTTGTCATACATATACGGTGTTTTGTATATCTTTCCGTAGTATTTTGCAAGACTTTTGTTTTCTTTTGACAGCCGTCTGTTCTCTTTTAGATTGCTTAGTAAGCTCGGAAGGCTTACTATCGCGTGCTTCACTTTGTATAGCCCAAAATACAGCTTTCCCAATACCGGGGCTTCGCGTAAAAACGCCTTTAATCCCTTTGAGGGTTGGATGGCTTCGACATTGCTTTCGGCGTTGATTTTCTTGGGTTTTTGCGGCTTCGTGTGAGCAAAAATGCCGTCAATAACTATGGTTTTATTATGATCTGCGCGATACAATTCGTCAACACAATGCACCTCGTGGCCGTCCCGCGTGAGCGATTTCGCAACTGCGAGCGTCATCTTTCCGGTAGCCGAAACACAGGGATGTACAGTCGCGCCCACAAACAATATTTTCATTGCTTTTCCACCTCCGATATTGTCTTAAGTATGATGTTTTGCGTAAATTCCGGCAACGCTTCGGGGAACAATTCCGTAAGCTTTTCAAAGTTCACTTCAACCAATGGCTTTGACAAAAAGTCGTTGAGCTTTGCGGCGTTTTCCTCAAAGCTATCCCAAGCGCGCAAAGCTATCACATTCGGATACCTATCAAAGTACGGCAGACATACATCGTTTGTATTTGACTGGAAGTGTACAATCTTGCCCCCGGACGACATATATTCAAATATCTTCGATGAGATTTGATTTGAATTTTTGGTGCCAACGCTAACCAAAACGTCACAACATTTCTGTATTTTAGCCACCTCGCTCATCGGAACGCGCTCACGGTGTTCGATTGTGCCGTTTGTTTCTTTCTCAAAGCGTTTCACCAATTGCTCGTCCGGCCCCCAGCCGTATACATAGAATTTAAATTTTAAATCCGAAGACAAACGGGCGAAAAAGCCCAACGAATAATCAATCGGAATAAAGCTGTTATGCAGTATCCCCATGTATAAAAAGCTTGTATAACCGCTTGAGAAATATTCAGTTTTCGGGTTGCTGTTGTCAAGCAAAAACGGCGGGTCGGCATAGTACATTTTGTCCGCGAACCTATTAAAAGGCGGTGTCAAATAGTGCTGTTCGTGCGAGGCCATTTCGATTATTGCCGCGCAGTGCGGGAAGACGCGCTTTTCCCACTCCCAACCCGCCGCTTCCATAGTCTTTGCGGAATAACTTTCATACTCACCTATATCGGACAGCGCGTCCAAGGAATAGATTATAAGTGTGATGTTTGGGTTCTTCTCCTTAAGCCAAAACGCCGCGACCAACGCCACAAAAGGGTCAACTACCGGTATTACCACGTCAAACTTATATTTTTCATGCAATCCTGCGACCAAATTGTAGATTAGTGTGGGCGCGTCAAGCCACGCCATATGCGGGGTTCTGTATATCTTGCCGTAATACCGTTGCACAGACATTTGGGCGGATTTTTCGCCAATTTCGCCAATCTTTTTATTGGACGCAATACGGAATCTAACAAGAAACGATTTCGCTTTATGCGCCAAAAGATAAAATCTACGCAATATGGGGTTATCCCGAACGAAAAGCCTGATTTTAGAGTGGTGTGGTTTTGCGGGCTGCGGCGTAGTTTGAGGTATATTTTCCGACACAGCCGTCGGAACATCTGCCGGTTTTTGATCGGTTTTTGTGTGAATAATCACACCGTCCTCGTTGATTTCAGTGCTGTAGGGATGATACAAAAGCTCGCTGTCCAGGCAATGCACCTCACAGCCGGACTCGGCAAGCTTTTTGGCGATAATCATCAACGCTTTCGCAGACGCGTCCTTGCAGGGATTGATATGTTGCCCGAAAAAAAGTATCTTTTTGTTCATAGCGCGTCAATCATCTCCCCAACTGTCGGAATGTTCAACTCCGTACATAGTTTTTGCTCGGTGCGAAGTGTACGGTCTATAGGTTCTGGCGTTTCATCGCGAATAGTCAAATTTAGATTAAAACGTCTATCAAACAGCTCCAGCATATCACGTTTTGATACATCATCGGCGGCGTGAATGTGAAACAATCCCTTTTCATACAACCCGCGCTTGATAATTGCATCACAAATCTGCGCGTAAGTGTCGGTAGTAACGCCGTTCCATAGATGATTTACATATCCGCCGACCGTTTTGCCGCTCTGTTTTTTCGTCCACGCCAGTAGACTAACGCCGCTGTGCAATTCCTCGCCGATAATGCTTGTGCGCAAAACCATAGCGCGGTCAATACATTCACCTAGCGATTTCGTCTTGCCGTAGGCATCCAGCGCGTCGTGCGCGTCAGTTTCGATGTACTTACCTTTCTTCCCGGAATACACGCAATCGGTGGTAATGTGAATAAGCCGAGAGCTGTTTTGTTCACACCAATCGGCTAATTTCCACGGAAACAGCGCATTTACCACGATAGCCCCCGCTGGGTCACGCGTCATAAAAGGCTTAATTACGCCGATACAATTTATAACATAATCAAAGCCGGACGGCAGAATTTCCGGCGCGTCACGCAACGCGTCAAAGGTCGTTCGCGTGGTAGCTGTTATATCATAACGCGGCGTAAAATAACGCGTGACGGCATTGCCCAGCATACCCGTACTGCCTAAAATTAAAATCCTCAAAATTCCTCCGGCTCGCGCCCGTCCAGAGCTTGACGTATGTAGTCAATCCCCAGTAGCATGTCCCGCAATTCCTCACGCGTCAGGCGGTGGGTGTTGTGCGAGGTGTAGTCCTCAAAGGTTGCCACGCGCTCCTGCCCGCTGGTTAGATAGTTGCCGTAATTCAGGTCGCGGCTGTCAGACGGCACGCGGTAATAATTGCCCAAATCCTCGGCACGTGAAAGTTCCTCCCGTGTCAGCAACGACTCGTATAGCTTCTCGCCGTGGCGCGTGCCGATACAGCGAATGTCCGGCCCAACGCCGAAAATCTCGCACAAAACCTCGGCCAACTCGCCGACCGTCGTCGCGGGGGCCTTTTGTATAAATGTGTCGCCGCTTGCTCCCCTTTCAAACGCGAACAGCACCAAATCCACCGCGTCTTTCAGGGACATCATGAAGCGCGTCATGCCGGAATCGGTCACCGTAAGTGGCTTGCCCGCCTTGATTTGCTTGATAAACAGCGGAATAACCGACCCGCGTGAACACATCACGTTGCCGTACCGCGTGACGCAAATCGTCGTGCCGCGACTCGACCCACGCGACTTCGATACCGCGACCTTTTCCATCAATGCCTTGGACATGCCCATGGCGTTTATTGGATAGACCGCCTTGTCGGTTGACAAGCAGATTACACTTTTGACCTTCGCGGCGATGGCGGCCTCAAGCACGTTATCCGTGCCGGCGACGTTGGTCTGCACGGCCTCCATCGGGAAAAATTCGCAGGACGGCACCTGCTTAAGCGCGGCCGCCTGAAACACGTAATCAACGCCCTCCATCGCCCGGCGGACGCTCTCCTGTGACCGCACGTCGCCGATAAAAAACTTCAGCTTCGGGTTGCGATAGATGGTTCGCATATCGTCCTGTTTCTTCTCGTCGCGGCTGAACACGCGTATCTCTGCTATGTCGCTGTCCAGAAATCTATGTAGCACGGCGTTCCCGAAGGATCCCGTGCCGCCTGAAATCAATAATGTTTTACCGCCGAACATGGCCCCACTCCCCAAACAAATTTCACGTTAAAGTGTATCACAGTCCCGGACAAAAAGCAAGCAAAAAATTTCTATATTGTATTCCGCCCGTAAACATGCTATAATTAAGCTTATCAAATATACCGGGAGTTGTAAAAATGAAGCTTTACATCAAACAAAAAGTGTTCTCGTGGCGCGACAAATTCGCGGTTTGGGACGAACAACAGCACGACCGCTGGTTCGCGCAGGGCAAGGTCTTCTCTTGGGGGCGCAAGCTGCAAATCTTTGACGAGCAGGGACGCGAGGCGGCGTTTATCCGGCAAAAAATAATGACGCTTATGCCCAAATACTTCATCGAAATCGAGGGCGTTACCTACACGCTGGCCAAGGAACTGACGCTGCTAAAGCCGCGCTTCCGGCTGGAAAACGCGGACTGGACGATAAGCGGCAACTTTTTGGGGCACGAATACGAGGTTCTAAACGGCTCGGAGCAGGTGATGTCGCTTTCCAGGCAGTGGCTGTCCTGGGGCGACAGCTACGAGCTGGACATTCCGCGCCCGGAAAACGAGCTGTTGTGCCTGTGCGTGGCGCTAGCCATCGACTGCGTACACGCGGACGCGGCCGGCGCGTCTTCCGCTTCTATAAGCGGCAATTGATATTCCGCCCCCCCTCCGCATAGCATATACGGGGTGATGTGGAAATGAAAAGTTCCGCTTTAGAGCATGCCGCGCGGTTATTCTCACTGCCCGCCGATATTGTGGCGGGCTTGCCGCGTGTGCAGATTGTTGGTTGCCGCGAGGTGCTGGTTGAAAACCACAAGGGCGTTTTGCTGTGCGAGCCGAACGCGATAGACATCGGCGGCGATGTGCTGGTCAAGCTGCGCGGCGACGGCTTGGTTATCGCGGCGATGAACGCCGCCGACCTGCTGGTGCGCGGGCAGGTGTTCTCGATTGAGTTTGAGTATTGAGGTGAGCGAAAATGCGTAACATATTCCTGTTACTAAAGGGATACGCGCTGGTGTCGGTGGTTTGTGCGTTTCCGGAGCGTTTTTTGAACTTCTGCGCCCAAAACTCTATCGCCATCTGGAACGTGGAGCGCGTGGACGGCGTGACACTGCGCCTGTGTTTGCGCGACGTCAAGGCCGCAAAGGCGTTCGCGGGCGACAGTCTGACGGTTGTGCGTCATATCGGCGTGCCGACGTTTGTGCGGCGTTTTCGCAAGCGGTACGCGCTGTTCGCGGGACTGCTGATTACAATTGTGGGGCTGTTCGCGCTGTCGCAATTCGTGTGGGAGATAAATTTGGTCGGCGCGGAAGCGGTGGATTCCGAGGTGATTCTGCGCGAGCTGGACGCGCTGGGGGTGAAAATAGGCTCGCCCAAGCGCGGGATAAACTCCGCGCATTTGCAGAATCTGCTGATACTAAAGGTTCCGCAAATCGAGTGGCTGGCGGTAAACGTCCGCGGCTCGGTGGCGACGGTGGAGGTGCGCGAGCGCGTGATGAAGCCCGAAATCGTAGCGCAGGACGTGCCGTGCAACGTGGTGGCGGCCAAGTCGGGGCTTATAGTAAAGATGGACACCTTGGCGGGCGCGGCGCAGCGCGTGGTCGGGCAGACGGTGGAGGCGGGCGAGCTGTTGGTAAGCGGATTGCTTAACTCGGACGCGATTGGCTTTCGCGAGGTACACGCCATGGCGGACGTAACCTTGCGGACATGGTATGAAAACCGGGCGGCCTTACCCGAAAATTTCGGCGGGAAACGCTACACGGGGCGTACGATAACGCGCCGCGCAATAATAATCGCGGGAAAACGCATAAATTTTTATAAAAACGCTAGCCAAACCTATGCGAATTGTGATAAACTTGAACAGAGGACGACCTTGCGCGTCCCGCCGAACCTGACCCTGCCCGTGACCTTCGTAACGGAGACCTTCACGGAGTTTGAGACCTCGGAGTACAAAATAGCCGAGCCGTCGGCGGACGCGTACCTGCGCGGCGTGCTGGGACTGCGGCTGGACGCGCAAAGCGAGGGCGGCGAAATAATAGCCGCCGAGTTCAAGACAACGCGTGGCGACGGCGTATGGCTGTGCGAGGTGGCGGCGGAATGCCTGGAATCGGGCGCGGTTAGCGTTCCGCTAGTGGATAGTTGAGAGTGTATAGTGGATAGTTGGGGGTACGGACGATATGGACTTGGCTAAGAATATTGAGCGGCAGACTGTTTCGGACTTTCGGGGGTTGCCCGAAAATACTCGGGCGGAGCTTGTTGATGGGGCTATTGTTATGATGGCGGGGGCTTCTGCGGCACATCAGCGGGTGCAGATGAATTTGTCGGCTTTTTTGCATGGGTTTCTTCGGGGGCGAAGCTGTCGGGTTTTTCCGGCGGGATTTGATGTTCATTTGGTGGACCGTGGGGACGAGGACGTGTTTCAGCCTGATGTTTTGGTGGTTTGCGACAAGTCTAAGCTTCGGGAGGACGGGTGTTACGGCGCGCCGGATTTTATTGCGGAGATTTTATCGCCCTCTACTTCGCGGCACGACCGCTTTACAAAGTATCACAAATATCTTCGGGCGGGAGTTCGGGAATACTGGATTATCGACCCTATGGACAACACCGTACACGCGAATATCCTGCGAAACGGGAAATATGACGGCAATATCTACGGCGAGGACGATGTATTGCCTGTGGCCGTACTGCCGGGTTGCGAGATAACGTTGAAGGAGATTTTTAATTGACAAGAGATATTACGATTCGCGACACCGAGCAGGTTAGCAACCTGTTCGGTGCTTACGACCAAAACATGAAGCTTATCGAGCGCGAGCTGGACGTGCAAATCGTCACGCGGGGGGACAACATTCGCGTGTCGGGCAAGGACAACCACGTGGCGATCGCCTCCGCGCTGATTGAAAGCCTGCTGACTGTGGTGGCGCGGGGCGGCACTGTGGACGAGCAGAACATCAGATACTTGATGGGCTTGGCCGAGGACGGTGAAGCCCCCGCGCCGGAGGCGCTGGAGAGCGGCGTTGTGTGCGTCACGGCAAAGGGCAAGCCCGTGCGCCCGAAAACCATCGGCCAGCGCAAATATGTCGAGGCTATAGCCTCCCACACGATTACGCTGGGGATCGGCCCCGCCGGTACGGGCAAGACCTACTTGGCCGTGGCGGCGGCGGTGCAGAGCTTTCGCGAAAAGGCCGTCAGCCGCATAATCCTAACGCGCCCGGCCATCGAGGCGGGCGAAAAGCTGGGCTTTCTGCCCGGCGATATGCAAAGCAAGGTTGACCCATACCTGCGCCCGCTGTATGACGCGCTGCACGACATGTTCGGCGGCGAGAGCTTTAACAAGCATGTCGAGCGCGGCAGTATCGAGGTCGCGCCGCTGGCCTACATGCGCGGCCGCACGCTGGACGACTCGTACATCATTCTGGACGAGGCGCAAAACACCACCCGCGAGCAGATGAAGATGTTTTTAACGCGCCTGGGCTTCGGCTCGAAGATTATAATCACGGGCGACGTGACGCAGATCGACCTGCCGCGTGACAAAATCAGCGGCTTGAAAGACGCTGTGCGCGTACTGCGCGGGGTTGAGGACATCGCGATATGCGAGCTGTCGGCACGTGACGTGGTGCGCCACGCGCTGGTGCAACGGATTGTTCAGGCCTACGAGCGTCACGAGGCCACGCGTCCGGTCGCGCCGCCGCCAACGCGGAGGAAACGCCTGTGATACATCGTTTTAACATTCGTATACAGCCGCAGCTGCATATTTTATTTCACAATCTAAAGCCCATGCTGCGCGCCGCCATGCTGGCCACGCTTAAGGTGCAAAACGCAGACAGGGCATGCGAAATCCACGCGGAGCTGGTGGACGACCCCACGATTTTGGACGTGAATTTTCAGCATCGCGGCATAGGCCGCGTGACGGATGTGTTAAGCTTTCCCCTGCAACAGCATGTGCCGGGTCAGCCGCTGTCCGTTGGGGCGGGGGACTTGAACCCGCGCACGGGGCGGCTTATGCTGGGCGACATTATGCTCTGTCTGCCGCAGGCACAGCGGCAGGCCTTTGAATACGGGCATTCGTTGGAGCGCGAAGCGGCGTTCTTAACCGTCCACTCCACGCTCCATCTGCTGGGCTACGACCATGAGGACGAGCGCGAGGGCGACGTTATGCGCCTGCGCGAACGCGCCGTCATGGAACGGCTGGGTCTGTAGACTTACGTTGTAGCTTTCATCAGTTCGTCATGCGTCAGCTTGGATAGCTCGACAACCTTGGATAGCTCCAAATTCAGCGCGGCGGCCATGCGGCGGCCGTAATCTTCATCTGCGGCGTAGCAGTGCGCGGCGTGGCGCAGTTGCACGTTTTGGGTAACGCCGTAGATGTTCGCGGCGGTGTTGTCGATAAGCGCCCGCTTCTGCGGCTCGGTGAACAGCCGATACAGCAAGCCCGCCTGATAGAAGCAGTTGTCGGTCAAATCGTCCTTCGGCTCAAAGGCGGCCATCATGCCGCTGTAATCCAAGGCCGGTTCGGACAGCTCTTTTGAGTCCGCCCATTCGCCGAAGCTGTTGGGTTCATAGCCCTTGGTCGCGCCGTAGTTGCCGTCCACACGCATTTGCCCGTCACGATGATAGGCGTGGACGGGGACTTTCGGCGCGTTTACGGGTATCTGCGTGTGGTTCACGCCCAGCCGATAGCGGTGCGCGTCGCCATACGAGAACAGCCGCGCCTGCAACAGCTTGTCGGGCGACAGTCCCAAGCCGGGGACGATGTTGGCGGGAGAGAACGCGGATTGCTCCACATCGGCGAAGTAGTTCTCGGGATTGCGGTTCAGCTCCAGTACGCCGACCTCTTTAAGCGGGAAATCCTTGTGGAACCAAACCTTTGTGATGTCAAACGGGTTCTCGCGGTGGGCTTTGGCCTGTTCCTCGGTCATGATTTGCACGCACAGCGTCCAACGCGGGAAGTCGCCCCGCGCTATCGCGTCAAACAAGTCGCGCTGATGGCTTTCGCGATCCTTGGCCACAATGTCGGCCGCTTCCGCGTCGGTCAGGTTTTTAATGCCCTGCTGGCACACCCAGTGGTACTTGACCCAGTGCCGCTGGTTTTCGGCGTTTATAAGGCTGAACGTGTGTGAGCCGAAGCCGTGCATGTGGCGGTAGCTTGCGGGGATACCGCGGTCGGACATGGTGATGGTAACCTGCTGGAACGCCTCCGGCAACGCCGTCCAAAAGTCCCAGTTGTTTTGCGGCGAGCGCAAGTTGGTCTGCGGGTCGCGCTTTACCGCGTGGTTCAGGTCGGGGAAGCGCAGGCCGTCACGCAGAAAAAACACGGGGGTGTTGTTGCCCACCAGATCCCAGTTGCCCTGCTCGGTGTAGAATTTTGTGGCGAAGCCGCGAATGTCGCGCTCGGCGTCCGCCGCGCCGCGCTCGCCCGCAACGGTGCTGAAACGCGTGAAGGTTTCGGTCTTTTTGCCGATTTGAGAGAAGATTTTGGCCTTGGTGTACGCGGTTATGTCGCCCGTCACGGTAAACGTGCCGAACGCGCCGGAGCCTTTGGCGTGCATACGCCGCTCGGGTATGACCTCTCGGTCAAAATGCGCGAGTTTTTCGATAAACCACGGGTTTTGCATGGTCATCGGGCCGCGATTGCCGACCGTTGTCGAATTAGTGTTGTCCGCAACAGGCGCGCCGTTCTCTGTGGTTAGCCTCTGCTTGTCCATACCATCGCCCCTTTCCAAAAGTTACTATTATTGTATACTATTGGAGAGGAAAAGTCAAGGGAAAACTTTACCCCCTATGCCCGGCGACAAGCTTTAGCTTCTGCTTGCGCGTGTACCGCCTAATCTGATCTTCGCGCTTTGCCGCGTCCTGCTCGCGGACGAACGCCTCCCAGTACACCAGCGTTACAGGCCGCCGCGACTTGGTGTACTTCGAGTCAAACCCGCCGTAAAGGTCATTCGTCCGGCCCGTATAAAGCGTACCGTCGGCGCATTTCAGTATGTAGACATAATTCCATAGCCCGGGCTTGGACTGCACTTCGGGCGAGTAATTGATAATATTTAAGCGTGCCGTCTGTTTATTTATACCCTGAAAAAATTTCGCGTTTAAATCAAGTTCAAGGCCATTGGTAACGGCAGATAATCTTGGCGGACGCAACGGAACTATACCCTTGCACACGTATTTCACCTTGAAACGCACAACATTAAACACATAGCTGCCAACGACAAGCTCTTGTTCCGCACCAAATTGCAGTTTTCCCTTGTTGACCATATCCGCCAGTATTATAAGCGACTCGCGCCACAATGTTATGCGCTCCGGGTGGGGTAGTTGGCCTTTGCAATATTTACGCATAATGCGCCGCATGATAACCGCTATGCTTGCCAGTATTGTCCCGGAAGCAGATAAAACAATCGGCGGCAAAGCTTTTGCGGCCTTGCGTTTCTTGCGTTTTTTCTTGTGTTTTTTTGTGGGCAAAGCCGGGGTGTCGCCTATTTCAATGTTGCCCGCTAAGTATTGGGACAATAGCTCCCGTACCTCGTCAAGGGGCAGATAGTTCGCGTATTTATTCGGGGGCGCATCCGCCGGCTTCATTGAGATCCTCGTCGTCTTCATATCCCCGCAACGCCTCCTTCAATCGTTCTGTTCCCGGGCAATGAAAGCTGATGTTACTGGTCACGCAAAAAACCCAGTATTCCTTCGAGCCGCCAATCTGCTTGTAGAGTTTTCGGATATACCCGTCGGCGAATAGCTTCAGAATCACGGCTTCCTTTAAGGCGTACAGCTCATCTGCCAATTGCTTCAGCTCCGGATTTTCATCGCTTTGTTTCCTCAACTCCTTGGCGTGGCTGTTCAGACACGCCAGCCACTTGCCGACTTCTTCCTTTTGCACCTTGCCCGGCACGTCCACCACATACACCTCCGGCATTTTGTCGTAATCATTTTAGCATTTTTGGGCTTGAAATGCAAGGGGGTTTGAAAAGAACCGCCCCAAAAGGGGCGGTTCTTTTATTTGCGGGGGCTTACTCCGCGATTAGTCTGTGTCTGTAGAGCAGTGCCGCCAGGTCGCTTAGCAACAGCGTGCGGCCGCCCTTTAGGTTGGACGCGGCGGATCTGGCCAAGGTTAAATCTCTGTCGCCCGTGACCTCGCCTATCGCAATCAAGGCACTTGTGGCCTGCAACGCCCAATCGGGAATGGTTTCGGGATCCGCGAAGTCGGCGACTGTCAGCTCGTTGATGGCGGTTAGATCCGCTTCTTGGTATTTCAACAGCTTCCAAATAATCTGGAATTGGTGGACGCGCTCCGCGTCCCCATAGGGGTCAAACAAATCGTCGCCCACGCCGTTCACTATGCCAATCGACTGCGCCGCGTACAGGTAGCCCTGTTGCTCGTCGGTGAGTTGGTCGGCATCAAGGAACGGGACTAGCGTTGTCGGGCTGGAGATCGACGTAGAGCTGGCGACTGATGTAGCGGTTGCAAGCGAAGTCTCTGTCGCCACATACTCAACGGGTTCAATCTCCAAAGACTTAAGCAGCGATACCACGAATTGGATACGGGTTATCTCGGCGTTTGCGTCCAAGTAGCCGTCCGCGTCAAGATAATCCTTCCATATGCCCGTGCCTGCCGGGTCAAGATCCTCGATGTAGTCGTCATACCAGTGGCCTCTGTCGTAGGAGAAGCCCAGCAGGTCAACCTCTACCACGTACCACGAGAAGTGAAGCGCGGTGAACTCAACAGAGCCGTCCTCGTTGTAGGTGCCGTCGGCCAAGGGGGGCTCCTTTTGGGCAAGCGTGTCCACATCCTCGGCTTTGATGGGGGATATGGTTAGGGTTTTGACGGATGCCTTTTCGGGCAACGTGTACGCCGCTCGGACGTGAACCGTGCCGCCGTTTAGGTCGTCAACCTCGGTGCCGTTTACGACTATGCCCAGGTTGTAGACCACCGCTTGCGGGTCAAAGTCCAGCCCGGTGACCTTGGTGTTTTCCTCGGCGTACAGGTAGAAGTAGGCCGAACCGCCCAGCTCGTCAATCCAATCCGCAACGGCTTGCAGCGCGTCTTGGTCGGGGTAAAGTGAGCTTTGGTCTAGATCAACAATCAGCTGAATTTCGCCGTCCAGCAACGTGTCCAGCAAGGTGGAGGAAAGATAGCTGCCCTCGTCGCCCTTGATGGTAATCGAGTCGGGGACAGCGTCCGCAACCAGCAAGGTCGTCTCGGTGACGTTGCCGCCAATCCACGATTTGCCGTCGGCGGTGTTCGGGGCGATCGGGTATTTCCACTCCCAAAGATCCGAAATTTTGAGAGGGGAGCCGAAGTAGGTAAACGTATCTAAGTGTTGCTGATAGTTATCCACCGCGTAGAATGTGACGGTCTTAGCGTCGGCGGGAACCTTGTAGTTGAACGCGCCGCCGCCCAGCAATGCCACCGGCTCGGCGTCCGCGCCGTTGACGCTTGCGAACAGAGCGTTGTCGCTGCCGGCCTTGGTGACCGTACCCGTGATTGTACTGCCGGTGGCGACTACGCCGTTTTCAAGGCCGGACAGCGCAAGCGCGGCGGGGGTGTTGTCCACGATTACATGTGCGTTTTTCGCGTAGCCGTCGCCCAAGTAACGGTTGTTGACATCAAAGCTGTTCCATGCCAGTATGTACTCGCCCTGCGGAATGGGAATCAGCTCTTCGTCCGGGGTGAGCAACGCCCCCAAGGGCAACGTGGCGGAGACAGACGAGCCGTCATTTACATCGCTGTAGGACATGCCGAGGAACAATTCGCCAGCAAGCGCGCCGTTGTCCCAATTTGTGGGGTCAAAGGTCGCCGCGTCGAACAGGAAGTACTCCTGAATGCTCTCGCGCCAAGAGTTGTAGGTCACATCAATGAACGCGCCCGACCAATCCAAGCTGTTGGGATTGGTGGAGATAAGGTTGCGCGTAAGCTCCACATTCGTGATAATGGGGCGATCCTCGCTTACGCGAGCCGCGAACGGCAGGCTGTAGCTCTCCGCGCCGCTTGTCACGGTTATAAGACCCTCGTAGGAGCCGACATTGTCCAGCGTCAGCCCGGCGGGCAGTGTCAGCGTGGCGGTGAAGTCGGCGGTCGCTCCCGCCGAGACAGGCACGCTACTCTGGCCTAACACCAGTGACGCGCCTGTCGGCCATTTCGTGGCCGCGCCGTTGCCGGCCGCGTTTTTCTCGTACGACAGGCTGTAGGTTTTGTCCGTGCCGGAGGTGTTGTGGATTGTGGCGGTCAGTGTCTTTGTGTAGATGCTCTCGGACGCGCCGAAGCCGTCCTTGCTGAACACGTCAACGCCGCCGAAGCTGAACGAACCCGTGTCAGAGATTGCTTTTTTCAGGCTGGTTTGCGTCGCGCCGTCGCCGCCGTCAATTTCTTCGACTACGGAGATGTTCGCGTCGTCATACGCAACCGTCACGTAGCCCAGCTTCGAGGCCTCGTACGCCTTTGCGACTTGTATGTAGCCCGCGCCCGTCTCGTAGACGCTGTAGTTGCCGTCAAGGATTTCGGCGTTGTTCATCAGCAGGGCTTTCAGCTCGCCGGACGAAAGGCCGTCGGTGGCCTGTTTCAGCAGGGCGATGGCACCCGCCACATGGGGCGAGGACATGGACGTGCCGTTCCAGCCGCCCTCATACGCGTCCGCGTAATCCGTGGCCTTGTGGTTGCCCGTGATGTACTTCGGAACGGAGGAGTACACGTCAATGCCCTGCGCCAGCACGTCGGGCTTGATTTCGTAGGAGCCGTTCACGGGGCCGCGTGAGGACAGGTCGGCCAGCTTGGTGTTCGCTTTCACGAATTTGCTGAACGTAAGAGTGTCGGGCAAAGTCTTCGTGAACTTCAGGCCCTGCGCGTTGTCCAAGTATAGGAACGGCAAATCGCCCTTAACGCCCACGCTGTCAGCGGACAGCGCACCCGTGACACGGTCTACCAAGATAACGCCGGCCGCGCCGTATTTCTTCGCCCAGTCGTGGTTGGACTGGAAGTTCTGTCCGCGCCCCAGCACCACAAATTTGCCCGCAATCGGGCTGTCGTCCGCGATTGCGTCGTTGGCCGCCTGAACGTAGTCGTCCCAGCCTTGGGACGCCACGTCAAACAGATCCGCCGTGGTCTCGATACCCAGAATGCCCAGCAGATTTTCCAGCGTGCCGTCCAGTATAACGGCCAAGTCGTCGTAATAGTCCGCGCTGTCGGGGAACGCGGCCTCAAAGTCAATGTCGAACAGATAGTACGCTATGATGTCCAACGCGTCTTCAAAGTCAATATCAGTGCCGATTTCGCCGAAGAAACCCGCAAAGTCAGCGGTATTGTTCGAGTAATAGATAAATTGAACCAAATCACGGGCGCTTTCGACGCTGATTATCTCAAGCCAATCGGCAAGCTGCGGCACTTCAGGGGTAACAAAGCCCAGTAACTTCGCCCATTCCTCGGAGGAACCCGAACCGATACCGGGGACGGCGACTTGGGATTCCAATACGGTAAGCTGCGGCATGTAGACCACGCCGTAGGCCTTGTCAGTTACCAGCGAGCCGGCCTTGGTGGCGGTGAAGCCGAACTGCACGCCGCCGCCGATGATTCCGGCTTGGTTGTTGGGTTCGGAGGCCGCGCCGACGGTGATGGCAAGCGAGGCCACGCCGGGCGTACCCAGCGAGTACAGGCCGTATTCGCCGCTGTTACTCGCCGAGATGGCGAACAGCACGTTGTTGTTGGCGGGGTCAAGCGTGACGTTGTTTACGGCGATCGCTTGAAGGTCAAAGGGGTCGTTGACGGAGCTGCCCAGCGACATGTTAACAACGTCGGGCTTGTCCGTGGCAACCTGATTGATGGCGGCGATAATGCCGGAGCCGTAGCCCGAACCGTAGGGGCCGAGTACGCGGTAGGAGTAGATGTTGGCTTCGGGAGCCATGCCCAGCACGCCGGGGGTGCCGTCCGCGGCGTCAGCGGCCACGTCGCGCCCCGCGATTGTCCCCGCGACATGGGTACCGTGCGAGGTGTAGAATTCGCCCAAGCCCGGGATTTCTTCGGGATAGTCCGTGCCTTCCCAGCCGTAGTATGTAGTCTCCATGGGGTCGTTCTTCGCGGCGACCGTTCCGTCGTTGTACAGCGGATAGCCGTATTCGGCCTCGTTTACATAGTTGCGTCCGTAGAAAACGCCGTCTATAAGGTCAGCCGGGTCCTTCGTGGGCGATTCGGTTAGGAACGCGCCCGCAAAGGCGGGGTGGTTGTAGTCGATACCGGTGTCAAGAATGGCGACTGTTACGCCCTTGCCGGTGTAGCCCAGCGCGTGCAGATCATTCGCGCCCGTGTGTGCGCGACCCGTCTGCATACCCTCGGGGTCGCGGCCGGTATAGGGCGCGGAGGGCGCATCGATGGTGACAAGCCTGTCGGGGTACACGGCGCGCACGGTCGGCAAAGCGGCCAAAGCCGCAACTTGGTTGGCGGGAAGCGTCAACGCCGCGCCGTTTATCGCGTCGCTGTACTCAAATTTAAGCGCGGCACTCGCGGCCACGGATTTAAGCTCTTTTTTAAAGTTTGCGTGGTCGGCCTTAACGTTTTGAATGGCCTTGGACAGGCTAAGGCTCTTGCCCGAAAGCTTGGCGGACAGCACCTGCGTTGCGGCGGGGTCGTTGCCGAAAAGCACGATAACCTTTGTGGGGGTATCGCCGTCCTTCAGCGCGTAATCCCCGTTAAAGCCGATAAGACCGTTTATACCGTGGCTTTCGGAAATTGTGCGAAGCGCGTCAAGCTGTGCGCTTGAAAAGTCATGGAAATTGGGAAGTCGTCTGGCTTGCGCCTCGCCGTCAACGGCGAAGGAGGGCAGTGCTATGCTGAAAGCCAGCATAAGCGCGGCGACCACGCTGAGGGATCTTTTAAGAAAACGTGAATTCATGGGCGGATCAAATCCTTTCAGGGCGTATTTTGTTTATTATAGTCCCTTTTTGCACGTTTGTCAAGTGATTTTTTAATCCGCTTGCGAACAATTAAACCCCGGCCTTGGTGTATCTGTAGCTAATATCGCTGACCGCGCCGTCCTCCAGCAAAAACGTCAGCGAAGTGTCGCCCTTGACGTACTTCAGCTGTGTCGCGTCCGAGGTTTGCGCCTTGCCGTACTTGCTCTCGACATCCGCCGCCGAGGAACCTAAAAATATGCCCTCCGGGGTTTTAACGCTGTCGTCCTCAAACACCACCGACAGGATAAAATCCACGCCGTTGTCGGGATAGGTGTTTATCACAAAGCCCGGATAGTACAGGATTTTGTCGATCCCCTCAAAGGCACAGCTGGGCGACTCGAAGACTTTAGTCGGTTCGCCGGCCGCCGCGATAAAATCGTCGGCCTTAGCCCCCAACGTTATCGGCACGGACTTGTAGGTGTACGCGAAGCCCGTCTCTGTCTGCGGCGTGGTTTTATCCGTCGGCGGCACGGACGGGGACGCGGCGGGCGTCTGTGCGCACCCCGCCAATAACAACAATAGTACCGCTATGCTCGCAAATCTTTTCATCATTTTATCCTCCTATACGTAAACGTCTCAATTTTGCCCAAGGTCGCCAGCTCGCTTAGCTGTGCGGATTTCATTTGCTCGTACGCCTCGCGTTTTTTCGCCCACTCGTCCTTGACGGCGGGGTCGTTTCGCAAATCCGTCAGATCAACGCGTTCGGTTAGCTGTTTGCCGAAGTAGCGCGTCAGCTTCTCCGCGCCCGAAAGGTTTAGGTGCAGTCCCGCGTCGTAGGTGTCGGTGTTAAAATCCAGCCCCGCCGCATCGGTTTGCTCCAAGAAGTTTATATAAAGCAGAGCGTTGCGCTCGGCGTAATCTTCAATTTGGGTCTCCCATTGATCGTACCAATGCGGCCAAATGGTCGGCGCCTTGATCAAAATCAGCTCAACGCCGCGTTCCGCGCACAGATCCCGCATTTTGTCAAGATACTGCCAGCATTGCTCCGCGAAGCTGTAGTCGGCAAGCTTCGGCCCGTCCGGGATAATCGTCACGGGCTTCACGTCGTTGCGCATGTAATAGCCGTTATGCCCCACCATGTCGCGGCTGAAAAAATACCGCAAATCGTCGGAGGTAAGCTCCGCCCAACGCTCGTGATAGCGCAAAATCGGGACGAAATAGCTAAGCGCGTCCTCGCCCTCGGTCATAGAGACATTCACGGCTTTGAGTTTAGAAGCCGACAGCGCCATGCCGTCTAAATTCAGACGGTTGTAGGCCTCGTTCTGCGGCTGGCCGTACTGCATTGACAGCACGTTGAACACCACGGCCTTTGGAGTCTCGTACCGCAACGTGTCTTCAAGCAAATAATACGACTGCCAAATCAACTGTTGCGGGCCGCCGCGAATGTATGAGGTAACGCCGAACTCGTCAAACAGCGTCACGGGCGAGAAATTCTCGTAAACCTCGCAGTCCCCGACAAAAACAACCTCGTGATTCTTCGGTTCGCCATAATACTCGGCAATCAACGCGCCGTCATAGACCGACGACATGTATTTCGGCATAAGCAACTGCTGAACAGCCAATGCCGCCACGATAAACGCCGCGGCGATCGCCGCGATTTTTAGCTTCATAGTCTCCCCATTCCTTAAAACTTGTTGTAGATAAACTGGCTTGCGTCATACCCCAGCCCGTACATGCCGAAGATTAGAATCGCCAAGGCCAACGCGCCGCAGGCCGCCAGTCTGGCCGCCGGGCTTTGCGGCTTACGCCGCCCCGCCGCGATCATCACCGCGATACACACCGCAACAACGCCGCAGTCGGTCAGGGTCAGCCCGAAGTCTATCCAGCCGTGCCAAAAATCGGTGACTATCGAGCCGAACATCTTAAAGGTAAGCGGCACGTCGGCGTAGATGTCAAAGGTGCGGATAAAGCACATCAGCCAAAACGTGCGAAAAATCTGAAACGCGCCGTAGACCGCCGTTTTGCCGATAGGTACGGCCTTGTGAAAGCGCTCGTACAGCGGCGTGAACTCCTGCGAAATCAAGATTACCGCGCCGTTTACCAAGCCCCAAACGATAAAATTCCAGCTGGCGCCGTGCCACAGTCCCGTGGCGAACCATGTGACCATCGTGGCGATATACACGGGAACGCGCTTGCCCCAATGGTCGCCAAGCAGCTTGCGGGCGGGCTTTATAAGCCCCAGCATGGGCTTTGAAACCGACATCGGGTAGAAGATATAGTCGCGGAACCACGTCCCCATGGTGATGTGCCAACGCCGCCAATACTCGGATATGGATTTTGAATAGAAAGGCCGGTCGAAGTTTTCTTTCAGGTTGATTCCAAACAGCCGCGCCGCGCCGATAGTCACGTCTATGCCGCCCGTGAAGTCGGCATACAGCGTAATCGCGTACAAAAACATCGCAAGCAGGACGTAAACGCCCTGAAACTCGTCGGGCGAACCCGTAAGCGTCCGCACGGCGGGCAACAATCTGTCCGCCACGACAAGCTTTTTGAAAAACCCGAACAGCACCCGCATTGCCCCCGCCGAAATATCGGAATAGTCGGCCTTGTGGGACGCGAACAGCGTCTTTTTAAGGTCGCCGAAGCGGCTTATGGGGCCTTGAATCACTTGGGGAAAGAACGATGTGAACAACGCCAGCTTGAACGGATTGCGCTCCGCGAACTCCGGTTTTTTCGAGCGGTATGCGTCAATCAAATAGCTTAGCGTTTGGAACGTGTAGAAGCTAAGCCCCAGCGGCAGGGCGAAACGGAAAAACGCCGCGTCGGCGGGCGGCGCGAATATCCCAACAACAAACTCCGCGTACTTGATAACCGCCAAAATCCCCAAGTTCACAGCCAGACAGGCGATAAGCCAAGGCCGCTTTTTTCGCTTGTCGCCGCCGTGCTTGGACATCTTGATGGTTGCGATATATGTTGTTATAATAGTCGCGGCGATGTACAGCAGGTTCTGCCAGCCCGAAAACGCGTAGAACACAAGGCTTGCCGCAAGCAAAAACTGCCACTGATATTTGCGAAAAATCAAGTAATAGGCGGCCACGGCAAGCGGCAAAAACAGCAGAAACTGATACGATGTAAATATCATCTCACTCGTCCGCCAGACGCTGTGTCATAGCGTAGAGCGCTTCGGCGGAGTTGAAGTTTTCAGGCACAATCTCCTCGGCGGACACGGTGATGTCAAACTCGTCGTTCAGCGCGGCGATAATCGAGATAATGTCAAACGAGTCTAAAATCCCGTCGTCTATCAACGCGCAATTGTCGGTGAAGTCCACCTCCGGGTGCAGGTCTTGCAGGATATTCAGCAAAGCTTCCATAGTCATCTTTCCTCCGCTTTTTTTGTAAGGGTAACGCGGTCTATCTTGCCGTTGTTGGTCAGGGGAAGCGCGTCCAGCTTTTCCGCGAACGCGGGTACCATGTATCGCGGCAGACGCGCAACCAATCGCTTGATTAGGTCGCCGGATTCCAATGTCCCCGTGTAATACAGCGCGATTTTGCTTCGGGCTTTGTCGAACACGCAACAGGTCAGCGCAATTCCGTCTTCTAACGCGGCGGCGGCCTCGATTTCCGCAAGCTCTATCCGATAGCCCATGTGCTTGATTTGATGGTCGCGGCGCGAGCTGTAGACCAGCTCCCCGTGCGGATTGTAATACGCCAAATCGCCCGTTTTATAAACGATTTCGGTATACTTGTCGTTTTGCGGGTTTTGCACAAACACCTGATGCGTGCGCTCCGCGTCCCCATAGTAGCCGGACGCTACGCCTGCCCCGCGAATGTAAATCTCGCCGTCTATAAGCATTACCTCGGTGTTGGGGAACGCACGGCCTATCGGAATCGGCTCGTCGTCCGCAAAATCGCGCTTTACCTCGTAGTAGCAGGACATGCCCGTCGCCTCGGTCGGCCCGTATAGGTTGATAAAGCGCGTATCGGGCAGAGCCTGCCGCCACAGGCGCAGTTGCTTGGGCGGGAACACCTCACTGCCGAAAGCCACAACCCGCAATCCCTTGGGAGATGCGCTATCCAACGCGCCGTAGCCGGAAATCATGGTTAGTGCGGACACAACCCAGCACAGCGTGTTGATGTTGTGCTTTTCGATAAACTCCAGCAGTTTAAGCGGGAACAGGAACAGCGACTTGGGGATAATCACCGTAGTCGCGCCGTACTTGATTGTGGGATACAGCTCTTTCAAACAAGCGTCCACATACAGCGGGGTCTGGTTGCCGAAAATCGTATGCTCGTCCACCTTAAGCACCGCGCCTAGCTGTTCAATATAATCAATGACGTTGCGGTGGTTGGCCACAACGCCCTTGGGCGTGCCTGTGGAACCCGAAGTGTAGACCAGGTACGCGGGGTCGGTGTCCAGCGCGGCGGCGCGAATCGCGTCCAGCGCGGGGCTGTCGATCGGTGCGGAGAGTAGTTCGCTATACATATATATGTGTCCGTCATAGCTCAGCCGCTCCATAGCTTTTGCGGCCTTTGCGTCGCAGATTACGGCTCGCGGCTTCAGCGCGTCCAAAATCGCGGATATACGATAGGCGGACATCTCCGCGTCAAGCGGCACGTAAAAACAGCCGCTGTACAGCACCCCGAAAAACGCCGCGATCATGTCGGGCTGTTTGTCCATAAACACGGCTATCGGCTCGCGCCTGTAATCCGACAGCGCACTGCCCACGCTGCGCGCCCGCTGACTTAGCTCGGCGAACGTGAGACTGGTTTTGCCGTCCGTAAACGCGGTTTTATCGGGGAACAGCCTTTCGCTGTGTTCAAGATATTCCATAAGGTTGCGTTGCATTTTACTCCTCCTTGCAAAACGCCAGGGCGCGGCGCGCCAACAGCTTTAAAGGGTCAACAAAGCGCGTGTCGCCGCCGATTTTGGGATCCCGCGCCGCAAGCGACAGCTCGGTACAGCCCAACAGCACAACTTCCGCGCCGGATTCAAACAGCTCGTCCGCTATCGACAGCAACGCGTCAACGCTGAAAGGGGACTTGCGCGTCTTCAACTGCTCGTAGATTATCTTCATCAACTGCCGTTGCCCGTCCGCGCCGGGCAATATCGGGTCAAGCGCGGCGAACAGGCCGGTTTGTACCGTCCCGTCCGTGGCCAGCAGTCCCACGCGGCGTTGCGCCACAGCTTCCGTAGTCGCCTTAACCATATCTATCAGCGGCAACTTAAGCTCCGGTAGTATGCGCGGCAAGTAGCAATGCGAGGTAAGGCAGGGGATAGCCGCGCAATCCGCGCCCATAGCGGCAAGCTGTTGCGCCGCCTGAACGATATGCGGCGCGGGGTCGTCGCCCGACAGCCCCAGCAGGTGCCGCGTCCTGTCCGGGATAGACGGGCGGCTTATGATAATCGCGTCGGGGCGGTCTTGATCGCAGGCCGCGTCGTCCAGCGTTGTGAACAGCTCGTAAAAACGCGCCGTGGCTTCGGGACCCATCCCGCCGATTACGCCTAATGTCCGCACTACTGCACCTCCGGGTACAGCGAGGCCTTGTACTCGTAATAGTAGTTACTGCGCAGTCCCAGCTGTACGTAGCTTGCTATGTCCGCGTCGGTGAACATATAGGTGTCGATAGGTTTTTTGTGCGGCGTGGCGTCATAATGGTACCACTTGCCGTCCACCTTAACAAGGTTCCAATAATGCTTGCTGGGTCTGTCCGGAACGCGCTCTATCTCCATGTTTTCAATCCCGGCGCGGGTGAGTAACACCTCGGACACCGCGTAAAACGTGTAGCAGTCGCCTTTTTTAAGCTTGAAAGCGTTGTACGCGCCCGAAATAACGCTGTCCTTGTCGCCGTGATTCTCGTAGACGACGTTGTTGATAACCCAAGTGCGGATTTTTATCAGCTTCTGCTTGGTATCCAGCCCTGTTAGATTCAAGCTTGTGATGACATTATCGGCCAGCTCGTACACGGTATCCTCGTTGGTCACCCCGACCGTGACGGTTATCTTAACCTCGGCCTTGTTGCCCGCCGCGTCCGTCGCGCTGTAAACTACGGTATACTTGCCCTCGGCCGCCGTGTTGACAGCACTTGAATCCACCATTAGCTCCACGCTTTCGTCCCGGTTGTCCGTCACCGTGACCCCACTGCGGTACTGAACCTTGTCGCCCTTCATGATGGACAAATCCTTTGCGCCAGTTATCACGGGGGCTTCGGTGTCCGGATCTTCGGACGGCGAGGGGGAGGGGGACGGCGTAGATGAGGGCATGGGCGTTGACGTTGATGTCGGCGTTGCGGTGCCTTTCACCGTTAATGTCACGGGGCATTCGCGCCCGTCCAACAATAATGTAAGCGAAAGCACGCCCGAAGGCAGGGGAGAGGGGAGCGTATCTTTGATAGACACGTTATGCCCCTGCGCGTCAGGGACAAAGTCCGAAACATTTACTTCGCCGCCGTCAACAGTGGCGGAAAGCGTACCTGACAGCACAAAAAGCTTGGAATGTACAACTATTTCGTGGTTTTTGCGATCCCGCACCACCACGGACACGGGTTGCGGCCCAAGCAGACGAAAATCCGGCTGGGTGAGGTAGCTGATGTAAACGGAGGTCTTGGCCTGAAGCTCGGTAACAAACGCTTGGGGCGCAATGCCCTCGCCCCATACAGAGGTCACGTCTACCTCGGTGGCCGCCAGCGGCCCGTCCGACATAGGCGCGAACTCCGCGCCGTGCGAAACGTCCGGCGTGAACAACGAGCCGCTAAGCGCCAACGCGCCAACGGCTATTATCAAAAGCACAATATTGATTGCAAACAGCTTGTTTTTCACAGCGCCCCCACCAATCTGAGTGATAGACATAACACACGATAATATATTACCACACGTGCGCGGGAAAAGCAATATGCCGCGGGAATAATTTTTGTGGGGGACCGCGGGAATAATTTTTGTGGGGGACTGCGTTGACAAATTGAACATCTTGGAGTATAATCATTACGAACGACAAGGGGGTTATACCCGCCTATGATGAAGGTTGTACTGTTGGACAACGACGAGTTCGTGCGCAACTTCCTTAAGCAGGAGGTTAATTGGGAGAAATATGGCTGTGAGGTTGTGGCCAGCGTAAGCGCGGCCGTGCGGGGCGTTGCCGCCGTGCATGAACACAGCGCGGACATATTGATCCTTGACGCGGTTATGCCGGGCGCGGACGGACTGCGCGTGGCCGAGGTTTTGCAGGAGGAATACCCTCTCCTGCAAATTGTCATACTTACAAAGGTGCAGGACTTTATGTACGCCCAACGCGCCATCAACGCGGGCGTTGCGCGGTACCTGCTAAAGCCCCCGAAGCTTCACGAGCTTTACGACGCGCTGGCCGCCGTAACGGAGCGTCTGCGCCGCACCAGCGTTACGGCGGAGCCGGAGGTCGAGACAGAGGACGACCCGCCCCGCGTAAGCAGCTTTATAGTCCGCAACGCGCTGGCCTACATAGAGGAGCATTACATGGAGCGGATCACACTGCAACAGGTGGCGGAGCATACGTTTGTCAGCCAGTGGTACCTGTCAAAGCTGCTTAAACGCCACGTGGGGGACAGCTTTGCGGACACCTTGCACAAAGCGCGAATAGCCGTGGCCAAGGATTTACTCCGTGACCCGGCTCTGCGCATACATGAAATTTCCGACAAGGTGGGGTACACAGACGCGGCGCACTTCTCAAAGGTGTTCAAACGTCTGACAAACAAGACCCCCGGCGAGTTCAGGAATAACTGACACCTTTAATATAAACCTGCGTAACGTTCAGCTTTTTGTCCAGCAGGACGAAGTTGGCCAGTTTGCCGGGTTGGATACTGCCCATCGTGTCATACACGCCTATGACATGCGCGGGATTGGCCGTGGCCATTCGGATAGCGTCGCCAAGCGGCACGCCGAATTCCACGGCTTTTTGCACGCAATACATCAGATTGGCCACGCCGCCCGCTATTGTGCCGTTGGCCAGCGTTGCCTTACCGTCCTTGACCGTGACGTTCTGGCCGCCCAGCGAGTAATCGCCGTCGGACAGCCCCGCCGCCCGCATACTGTCGCTTACCAGCACAACCTTGTCCGCGCCGAACAGCTTCACGGCGGCGCGAACCATGGCGGGATGGATATGTATCCCGTCGCATATCAGCTCGCAGTACGCGCCCGCGTCCGCCGCCGCGCCCACCACGCCGGGGGCGCGATGTGAAAACGGCGGCATGGCGTTAAAGGTATGCGTAACTTGCCTGGCACCAAGCTTGAAGGCGCGGCGCGCCGTGTCGTAGTCCGCGTCCGTGTGCGCCACGGATACCGTGCAGATTTTAGACGCGTAGGGGATAAACGCATCCGCGCCGGGCAACTCGGGCGCGACACAGGCGACTTTAACAAGGCCGCCGGACGCGGCGTTGAAGTGGTTGAAAAAATTAATATCGGGGTCGCGCAGGAACTTTGCGTTCTGTGCGCCCTTTTTGCATTCGTTGAAAAACGGCCCCTCCATCGTTATCCCCGCGAATATCGCGCCGCTTGAATTTTTATACTCGCGGGCGGTCTTGGCGATGGTCATCATCTGGTCTTCGGGCAGCGTCATGCTGGCGGCGCTGAACGCCGTGACACCGTGGGACGCCAAAAACCGCGCCATAGTGGCAATGTCCTCATTCGCCCCGTCAGAGAAGTCGCGCCCCATCGCGCCGTGCAGATGAATGTCAATCAAGCCGGGGATAAGATACTGCCCCGCCGCATCGATAACCTCGCCGCCCGTACTGATTGCAAAGCTGTCGCCCTCGACATACGCGTCACCGCTCTTGAATGTGAAGTCCGGCTGATAGATTTCGGCGTTTTTAATAATCATAGCAAACTCAACGCCTCGCGGTCGCCCACAAGAGTCACGTTGTTGTGGATTTGCAGAATCGACGCGGGAACCTCGGAGGTGACCGCGCCCTTGAACACGCGGCGCACAATCTCGGCCTTGTCCTTGCCGGATACCACAAGCAGTATACGCCGCGCCTGCATAATCGAGCGTATGCCCATTGTGAACGCGGAGGTGGGCTGTTCGCGGCCGGGGAAGAAGCGTTTGTTGGCCTTAAGGGTTGCTTCGGTCAGCTTTACGTGGTGAACGCCCGTCTCAAAGGACGCGCCCGGCTCGTTAAAGCCGATGTGGCCGTTGTGGCCAAGCCCTAACAACTGCATGTCAACGCCGCCGTGGGACGCGATTACGCTCTCGTAGCGGATACACTCGGCGGCGGGGTCGGCGGCCAGACCGTCGGGCAGGTCGGTGTGTTTGATATTGATGTGGCGGAAAAAGTTTTCGTTCATGAACCAGCGGTAGCTTTGGTCGTCGTCCGGCCCTAACCCTACGTACTCGTCCAGGTTGACGGAGCGGGCTTCGGAAAAGTCCACGTCGCCCTTGTTGTACCATTCGATAAGCTGGCGGTAGATCCCCAGCGGCGTTGAGCCTGTGGCCAGCCCCAGCACGCAATTGGGCTTTAGGATAACCTGCGCCGAGAGGATGTTCGCGGCCTTGCGGCTCATGTCGTCGTAGTTTTCGGCTGTGTAAATTCGCATTTTTATTGGCCTCCTTTGGTATTTTATAGTTGAACATGTGCTTTGATAAGGCCATTATAGCATTTACAGTCCATAAAAGTCAACATCAGTCGTTGCCTTGTGAAAAATTTCGTGCTACTATTATAATAGTATAAATAGGAGGGATTGTAGTGAATTACGGACATTTTGACGATGCCAACCGCGAGTACGTCATAACAAGGCCGGACGTGCCGGTCTCGTGGACGAACTATCTCGGCACCGGTGACATGGGTGCCGTCGTATCTCACAACGCAGGAGGTTACATTTGGTACAAATCGCCGCAATACCACAGAATCACGCGCTTTCGCCCCAATAGCGTGCCGCTGGACAGACCCGGCCATTACATCTATCTGCGGGACGACGATACCGGCGAGTACTGGTCGGTAAGCTGGCAGCCCGTGGGCGGGGACGTGAAGGACTACGAGTGCCGCCACGGCTTGGGGTACTCCACGTTTATCTCGCGCCGGAATGGTATCCAGGCGGCGCAGACGCTGTTTATCCCGGTGGGGGAACCCACGGAGATTTGGGATCTAAAACTGCGCAACACCTGCGGCAAGCCCCGCCGTCTCTCGGTTTTCTCGTACTGCGAGTTTTCTTACCACCATATCGACATGGACAACCAGAACTTTCAGATGAGCCTGTACGCGTCCGGCGCGTCCTATGCCGACAGCGTTATCGAATACGACCTGTACTACGAACAGTTCGGCTATCAATACTTCACGTCAAGCTTCACCCCCGACAGCTTCGACTGCGAGCGCGATGTTTTCTTGGGCGCGTACCGCACCGAGACGAATCCCATCGGCGTGGAGCGCGGCGAGCTTGCGAACTCTCAGCGCAAGTGCTACAACTCCTGCGGTTCACTGCACAAACGCATCACACTGCAACCCGGCGAGGACGCACGTCTGTGGTTCCTGCTGGGCGAGGGCAAGCGCGAGGCCGGGATCGCCGCCCGCGAGAAGTATTCCAGCTATGAGGAGATAGACGCAGAGCTTGAAAAGCTTGCGGAATTTTGGGACAACCGCCTATCAACCTTGCAGATTAAAACGCCGCACAAGGGCATGAACTCCATGATAAACACCTGGACGCTGTATCAGGCGGACGTTAACGTGCTGTTCTCGCGCTTCGCGTCCTTTGTCGAGGTGGGCGGGCGCACGGGTTTAGGCTATCGCGACACCGCGCAGGACGCGATGTGTATCCCCTCGGCTGACCCGCAGGGCTGTAAGTGGCGGCTGGTGCAGCTGTTGCACGGGCAGACCTCAAAGGGTTACGGTCTGCACCTGTTCTCGCCGGATTGGTTCATACCGGAGGAGCGGCAGGAGAGCTTTAAGTCGCCCACGGTGGTCCCCGTGCCGGACAAGGCCAGCATGATTCACGGCATAGACGATGTTTGCTCGGACGATGCGCTGTGGCTTATCCCGGCCGTGTGCGAATATGTGGCCGAGACGGGCGACACGGCATTTTTCGACCGCGTGATCCCCTTCGCCGACGAGGGCGAGGGTACGGTTTACGAGCATCTAAAACGCAGTCTTGACTTCTCGGCGCAGCAGATCGGGGCGCACGGCGTGTGCAAGGGCCTTCGCGCCGACTGGAACGACTGCTTGAATTTGGGCGGCGGCGAGAGCGCGATGGTAAGCTTTTTGCACTACTGGGCGCTGACCGTATTTGTAGATGCGGCAAAGTATTTGGGCAAAACGGAAGACGCGGAAAAATACGCCAAGCTTGCTAAGGCGACACAAGAGATCTGCGAGCGCGAGCTTTGGGACGGCAAGTGGTATCTGCGCGGCTTTACGAGGGACGGGCGCAAAATCGGCTCGGACGAAAACCCCGAGGGCAAGGTGCATATGGAGTGCAACACGCTGGCGGTGCTGTCCGGCGCGTCAATCGGCGAGCGCGGCAGGCTTGCTATGGACGCGGTGGACGAGTATCTCTACACGCCATACGGGCTGGTGCTAAACTCCCCGTCGTTCAGGACTATTGACGACGGGATCGGCTTTGTGTCGCGTGTGTACCCGGGTATCAAGGAAAACGGCGCGATTTTCAGCCACCCCAATCCGTGGGCGTGGATTGCCGAGTGCAAGCTGGGGCGCGGCGACAGAGCCATGAAGTTCTATGACGCGCTGTGTCCCGCACTGCAAAACGACAACATTGAGACGCGCTTTGCCGAGCCTTACTCGTACTGTCAGTTCGTGGGCGGGCCGGACAGCGACTCGTTCGGCCGAGCCAACCACCCGTGGATGACGGGAAGCGCGGGCTGGGCGTACTTCGCCGCCACAAGCTATATCTTAGGCGTTCGCCCGGACTATGACGCGCTGGTGGTAGATCCCTGCGTGCCGTCCGACTGGAAGGAATTTAAGGTAACCCGCGTGTTCCGCGGCGCGACCTATGACATCACCGTGCAAAACCCCAAGGGACTGCAAAAGGGTAAACCCGTTAGGCTTCCCATACACCCGTCGGGCAGCGTAACCAAAATAAATATAGTTATGGAGGAGCAGTAATGAAGGACAAGAACGTACTTAAATTCGGCACGGGCGGTTGGCGGGCGGTTATCGCGGACGAGTTCACACGCCGCCACGTGCAGGTGCTGTCCTGTGCGCTGTGCGAGAAGCTGGAGGCGGACGGCATGCTAAACCGAGGGATAGCCATCGGCTACGACCGCCGCTTTCTGTCCGACGTGGCCGCGAAATGGGCGGCGGAGGTCTTCGCCGCAAGGGGTTGCCCCGTCCGCGTGCTGAAGCACGCCGCGCCAACGCCCCTTATCATGTACACCGTGAAAAACTTTGACCTGCCGGCGGGGCTGGCCATCACCGCGTCGCACAACCCCGCGATTTACAACGGCGTTAAGGTGTTCACACGCGGCGGGCGCGACGCGGACGAAACCGTTACCGCGCAGTTAGAGGTATTCATCGACAAGGTCTACGACGCCGAGATCCCACTCATGCGCTACGAGGAGGGGATCGCCAAGGGCGTAATCTCCGAAATCGACCCCAACAACGCCTATGTTGACAGTATCCTGTCCTCAATCAACACTGCCGCCATCCGCGAGGCGGAGCTTAACGCCGTGCTGGACCCGATGTTCGGCGTTTCAAAAACCTCACTGCAGACTATTTTGATGACGGCGCGTTGCAATGTGGACGTTATCCACGAGCGGCACGACACGCTGTTCGGTGGCAGACTGCCCTCCCCGAACGTCAACACACTGGACGCGCTTCGCGCCGCGGTGGTTGAAAATAAGGCGGACATCGGAATAGCCACGGACGGCGATGCGGACAGACTGGGCGTTATCGACGAGCAGGGGCGGTTTTTGCACCCCAACGAGATTTTGGTGCTGTTGTACTACTACTTGGTGCGCTACAAGGGCTGGAAGGGCGCGGCGGTGCGCAATCTTGCCACCACGCATTTGCTTGACCGCGTGGCGGAGCATTTGGGCGAGACCTGCTACGAGGTGCCTGTCGGGTTCAAGCATGTGTCGGCCAAGATGACCGAGGTAAACGCCGTAATCGGCGGCGAAAGCTCCGGCGGCCTGACCGTGCGCGGCCATATCGCGGGCAAGGACGGTATCTACGCGGCAAGTCTTTTGGTCGAGATGATGGCGGTTACCGGGCGCAAGCTGTCCGAGATGTACAAGGAGATTACCGACAAGCTGGGCGAGGTGTTTATGTGCGAGCGCGACTACAGCTTTGCCGCCGAAATCAAGCCCGCCGTAGTGAAACTGCTTATGGAAGACAAGAAACTGCCGAATTTTACATCAGAGGTCGAGCGCGTGTCGTACATGGACGGCTGTAAGGTGTATTTCAAAAACGGCGGGTGGCTTGTGGCCAGATTCTCCGGCACGGAACCGCTTATCCGCATATTCTGCGAGATGCCGGACTATAAGCTGGCCGAGGAACAATGCGACCTAACCAAGGTTTTTCTTGGCTTATAGTGTGAATACTTGGCGTTAACAGAACACTTGTTTCGCAACTGAACACTCACAGACAAGATTGTTTTGTTACCGACATTGGAAAATGCCGCAAAAGATGTTAACATAGTATTAACAAAAACACGAGGAAAGCTGGGTGATACCTTGGACGCTCCAACAACGTTGCCTCAGGTCAAGCCTTTCCGAAAAGGCTTCGCACGCCGAAAAAAGACGTTCATCCTGATAACCATGATGCTCCCCGGCGCTATCTGGCTGCTGCTTATCCGCTACCTGCCCATGTTCGGTATAGTCATCGCGTTCAAAGACTATAAGGTGTACGGCAAAGACCCCACGCTGCTGAACAACATTCTACATAGCGCGTGGTCGGGTCTTAAAAACTTCGAGTTTATGGTCTCCTCCACGGACGCGGCACGCATGATCCGCAACACACTGGCCTACAACGGCGTGTGGATTATCCTGACATTGGTTATCTCTGTCACGTTCGCGGTTCTGCTAAACGAGATAACCAAAAAGTTTATGGCAAAAACCTACCAAACCATGATGTTCTTCCCTTACTTCTTAAGCTGGGTGGTCGTAAGCTACTTCGTCTTCGCGTTCCTGGCTCCCACAGACGGACTGCTGTCCCGCGCACTGGGTACTAAGGACTTTTACGGAGACGCCAGCGTTTGGCCGGGTATCCTGACCATCGCAAGCCTGTGGAAAAACATCGGCTACTCGTGTATACTCTATATGGCGGCCATAGCGGGTATCGACACCTCGCAGTACGAGGCCGCAAGCATGGACGGCGCGACCAAGTTCCAGCAGGTTTGGCACGTGACCTTGCCCCACTTGCGCACCATGATCATGATCCTGCTTATCCTGAACGTGGGTCGTATCTTCAACGCCGACTTCGGACTGTTCTACAGCGTACCTATGAACTCCGGCGCGTTGTATAACGCAACGCAGGTCATTGATACATACGTCTACAACGCGCTGGTCAATATGCACGACACCGGCATGAGTACCGCGGCGGGACTGCTACAAAACGTGGTTGGGTTTATCTTTATAATGGCTACGAACCAAGTCGCCAAAAAAGTTGACCCCGACAGCGCGCTGTTTTAAGGGGGAGGAAGTAATAATATGGATACGTTGTTAACCATCCCGAAGAAACAGAAGCAAAAAGACCATCGCCTTAACTCACTAAGTAAAAAGTCGGAGGCCGTGGTGCACGTTGTGCTGGGACTGTTCGCGCTGGCCTGTATTGTCCCGTTTATCTTCGTGGTAATTATCTCGTTCACGGCCGAGGACAGTATTAAAGCCAACGGTTACTCGTTCCTCCCGGCGGAATGGTCGTTGGACGCGTACAAGTTCGCGTTTAAAATGGGCAGTCAGCTATGGCGTTCCTATGCCAACAGCTTTCTGATTACAATCGTTGGCATGGTGCTAAGCGTGCTGATTTGCATTATGTACTCCTACGGCCTGTACAGGCGCGACTTTAAGTACCGCACGTTCTTCGCGTTCTTCAGCTTCTTCACAATGATATTCGGCGGCGGCCTTGCCCCGACGGTTATGGTTATGAAGCAGATGTTGCACCTTAACGACAACTATGCCTCGGTTATCGTGCCGTTGCTGGTCAGTCCGTTTAACTTCATCGTCATGCGCACGTTCTTCTCAAGCTCTGTGCCGGAGGCGTTGATAGAATCCGCCGCGATAGACGGCAGCGGAGAGTACCGAACGCTATTCCAGATTATCGTACCAATCTCAACGCCCGGTATCGCGACAATCGCGTTGCTAAACGCGCTGGCCTACTGGAACGACTGGTACAACGCCCTGCTGTTCCTGCGGAATCAAGATCTGTACCCATTGCAATATCTATTGATGATGCTACAGCGGAACATTGAGTTCATCGTCAAAAACGGAAGCATGCTGGGGCCCGAGGCGATAAAGGCCATGGAGAATATGCCTACAGCCGGACTGCGTATGGCTCTGTGCGTGTTCATCGTTGTGCCAATCGCATGCGCGTACCCGTTCTTCCAACGCTACATTGTGGCGGGCTTGACCGTAGGTTCGGTCAAAGGTTAAGGGTAATACGGCCAAAAGCCGATTACGAATATAAAATATGGAGGGTATCTACATGAAGAAAGCGTTAGCTATAGCACTGGCTCTGGCCATGATGGCCATGCTGTTTGTCGGTTGTTCGACGGACAGCGGCAACACCACCGACTCCAGCGGCAACAAAACCACAGACAAGGTCACAGACAAGCCCACCTCGGGCGGAAACACCGGCGACGTAGTCGAAATCGCGGTACTGTTCGAGGGCAGTAACGTGACGGACGACAAGGGCGTTATCGCGGCCGCCAACGAATACCTGGCCGACAAGGGTCTGAAGATTAAGCCCATTTGGGGAACCTGGGGCGACTTCGGCGAGAAAGCCACCACCGCCATCGACACGGGCGACAGCTCTATCGACATCTTCTTCACCTGCTCTTGGACGGACAACAACTTCGCCGCGTACGCCAGCAAAGGCGCGTGGGTTCGTCTTGACGACCCCGCTGACAACCTGCTTGATACCTACGGCAAAGAGCTGAAAGCCGCTCTGCCCGGCTCTTTGTGGGACGCGTTCACCGTTAAAGGCTCGACAGACGTGGGCATCTACGGCGTTCCCGGCTACAAGGACTACTCCCAGCTGTACACATGGGACGTTAACAACACCCGCCTTAAAGAGCTGGGCATCGACTTCGACAGCATCAAATGGAGTGAAGATGCGTTCTATTCCGAGGCTTTTGCCAACGCGCTGAAAGCCGCCAAAGAAAAATACGGCGAAAGCTTCTACCCGCTGAACTTCGAGCCGGAACTGCCGGGCCGTCAGATCGCCAACCTTGACGTTGACGCCACATACCTGCTAAGCCTGGCGTTTGACCCCAAGGATCCCTCCAAGCCCGAGAAACTGACGGTTGAGAGCCGCTATGAGAGCGCAGATTATGTAAAATACCTGAACAGAGTCCGTGAATTCTATCAGGCCGGCTACATTGATCCCCAGCTTACCACCAGCGCTCAGGCCGCGTCTGACGGCATGGCCAACGCAAGAAAAGACGGCAACTATCTTATCGGCACACAGACCTACTCCTATGGCTTTGACGTTACCGCTTCCACCGAGCGTAAAATCGACGCGAAGTTCCCCGCTATGAGCAAGGCCATCATCTCCACCGGCTCGGCGCAGGGCGCGGGCTATGCGATTTCGGCTTACTCCAAGCACAAAGCCGAGGCCGTTAAGTTCCTAAACCTGTGGTACACCGACAGCAAGCTTGCCAACATACTGGCCTACGGCGTCGAGGGCACCAACTACACCCTTAAAGACGGTCTGATTGATTTCGGCGTCGCCGCTGACCCGGACAAAGGCATTGAAGCCGACGAAATCGGCAAGGGTCACGCCGCCTACCTGCCTTGGAGAAACGGCATGGGTAACATCTTCGTTCTTACCCCCTCCACCGCCGAGGGCGCGGACTACTTCAAAGAGTTCAAGGCCTACAACGAAGAGGGCGTAGCCGTTTCCACGCTGGGCTTCACCTTTGACAGCGAGCCTGTAAAGACCAAGCTGGCCGCGCTTTCCAACATCGAGAAGGAGTACTCGCTGTCCCTGAACCTCGGTTCGGCCGATGTTGCGACAAAACTGCCGGAGTTTGTTAACAAGCTGAAGGACAACGGCATCGGCGATGTAGTGGAAGAGTATCAGAAACAGCTCGACGCATTCTTGGCCACAAAGTAAAATCATCACAGATCTCAAAACAGAGCGTCTTCGGGCGCTCTGTTTTTTGTGTTGACATGCCGACAATATATGTGGTATAATATCTAGAATAACATACAAGGGTTTGGTGAGTATGAAGCTTGAAACCATATGCGTCCACGGCAGCTCGGTGGAAACCTACAGCGGGGCTGTCAGCTTTCCGATTTTTCAGTCCGCAACGTTCGCCCACCCCGGCGGCGTTAGTACGGGCTACGATTACTCGCGCCTGCAAAACCCGACACGGGCGAACCTTGAAAGCGTTGTCGCGGCGCTGGAGGGCGGCGCGGACGCGCTGGCGTTTTCAAGCGGCATGGCGGCGATGTCCGCGCTGATGGAGCTGTTCAAGCCGGGCGACCACATCGTGGCCTCGGCGGATCTATACGGCGGCAGTATCCGGCTGTTTGACAATGTGTCCGTGAAAAACGGAGTGTCGGTGGATTACGCGGACACCTCGGACTTGGCCACGACAGCCGCGCTGATTCGCCCCAACACCGCCGCGTTGTTTATCGAAACCCCCACCAATCCGATGATGCATGTAACGGATTTGGCCGCCGCCGCGAAGCTTGCGAAAGCCCATAATATCCTGCTGATTGTGGACAACACCTTTCTAACGCCCTACTTCTGCCGCCCGATCGAGCTGGGGGCGGACATTGTGGTTCACAGCGGCACAAAGTTTTTGGGCGGCCATAACGACACACTGGCGGGCTTTTTAGTCGCCGCGACCTCTGAAATTTCGGAGAGATTGCGCTTTGTCTTCAAGACCACGGGCGCGTGCCTGTCGCCCTTTGACAGCTTTTTGATTACACGCGGGATTAAAACACTGGCGTTGCGCATGGAGCGGTCGCAGTCCAACGCGTTGGAAATCGCGAAGGTGCTGGAGCGGCACCTGAAGGTCAAAAAAATCTACTATGTGGGGCTGGAAACTCATCCGTCCTACGAGCTGTCGCGCAGGCAGGCGGCGGGCTTTGGCGCGATGATTTCATTCGAGACGGACAGCGAGCAGACCGCGAAAAACGTACTCACGCGCCTTAAACTGGTGCTGTTTGCCGAGAGCTTGGGCGGCACCGAGACGCTGATTACATACCCCGTCACCCAAACTCACGCCGATGTGCCGGAGCAGCAACGCCTAGAGCGCGGCATAAACGGGCGGTTGTTGCGACTAAGCGTGGGCGTGGAAAACGCCGCCGATATTATTCAGGATTTGGAGCAAGCATTGCTATGAAATACGATTTTGACAGCGTTGTTGACCGGGCGGGTACGTGGTCGCTTAAATACGACTGCGCCGCCAAGCGCGGCATGCCCCTAGACCTGTTGCCCATGTGGGTGGCCGACATGGACTTTAAAACCGCGCCCGCCGTGACGGACGCGTTGGTTGCAGTGGCGCGACACGGGATTTTCGGGTACTCTGACCCGGACGACAGCTACTTTAACGCGGTGCAAAATTGGTTCAAAACGCGCCACAATTACGAGGTGCGCCGCGACTGGTTGGTTAAAACGCCGGGCGTGGTATACGCGCTGGCGATGGCCGTGGAGGCGTACACCGACAAAGGCGACGCGGTGCTGATTCAGCCGCCCGTCTACTATCCGTTCCACGAGGTGGTGGACAGCAAGAAACGCCGTCTGATTACAAATCCGTTAAAGCTAGAGGACGGCGTGTATAGTATTGATTTTGAGGATTTTGAGCGTAAAATCGCCGACAATGATGTGAAAATGTTCATATTGTGCAGTCCGCACAATCCGGTTGGGCGCGTTTGGGCGCGGGACGAGTTGGAGCAGTTGGGGGATATTTGCCTAAAGCACGGCGTCATTGTGGTATCGGACGAGATTCACGCGGATTTTACTTACAATTGTAAACACACGGCGTTCGCGTCTATCAAGCCGGAATTTGCGGATATTGCCGTGGTCTGCACCGCGCCCAGCAAGACGTTTAATCTGGCGGGGTTGCAGTTGGCTAATATTTTCGTCAAGAATCCGGGTCTGCGCCGCAAATTCCGCGAGGCGGTCTACGATTCGGGCTACAGCCAGCTGAATATTATGGGTATGGCGGCCTGCCGCGCCGCTTACGAGCATGGCGCGGATTGGGTGGATCAGCTTACGGAATATTTGGCCGAAAATATCAACTTTGCGCGGCAGTTTTTGGCCGAAAGACTGCCTAAAATCGGGTTTATCGACACGAAGGGGACATATTTGGTGTGGCTGGACTTCCGCGCATACGGCGAGGACGAGGCGGTCAACAAGCGAGTTATAAACGGCGCGAAGCTTTGGCTTGACCGCGGCACGATGTTCGGGGCTGAGGGCGCGGGATTTCAGCGCGTGAACGTGGCCTGTCCGCGCTCGGTGCTAAAGAAAGCGTTGGAACAGCTGGAAAAAGAGTTCGGGAGGTAAAAAATTATGGCGAGTAAAATCACGCTAAAGCCGGCGCGTTGCGCGGTGGACTTGGGGGACGGGTCAGAGCGCGGCGAATACGTCAATCAGGACTATATACTGGAACGTTTGGGTCGCCCGCACCGGGCGATAAATCTGATGTACTGCTACTATCCGTTGGACGCGGGCTGGCCGGGGCGAGCATCGGTAGTCCACGCCCACGCGGACGCGGCCTTTGCCTGGGACTATCCCTATGACGACTACTTTCCGTTTGACGGCGACGCGGTGCTGGAACAAATGCGCGACATTCGCCGCCATGGGCAGGACGTAATCCTGACGCTGACGGTGGACCCCAACGTCACGGACGCGCATATCGAGGGCGTTGTCCAAAAGCTGAAAGTGTTCGGGCGTATGCAATTGCGGATAAACCACGAGGCCACGGGGACATGGTTCCAGTTCAATAAACGCTGTACCTATCAGCAGGTGGCGGACTTTTTTGTGCGCTTCCACAACATAGTCAAGCGGGACGCGCCGCAGATTCAGACGATACTGTGTATCGGCGGGATTGAAAAGCATGGCGCGACCGAGATTGTCAAGGAATTGGAGTTTTCCGATGCGGTTCGCGCCACGGACATTTGGTCGGTGGACAAATACCTGTCGCTTAATTTCAAGTACCCTTACGAGATTGCCGAGCCGGACAATTTCGGGCATTATATCGACAGCGTGGCGGGTGTGTACAGCCTGACCAAGGCCAGCTTTAAGCGTTTTCGCGAGCTAAACGGCGGCGCGGCCAAGCCCTTTGTGATGAGCGAGCTGAACTGCGATGGCGATGTCAGCGGCCCATACTGGCAGGCGCAGCGCGTGCGCGAGTTTATCGAGCTTATCAAAAATGACCCGGAGCAAGGCTGGTTTTCGGGCTTCACGTTTTATCAGTTCCGCGACAGGGGACGACTGGGGCTGGAGATTCAAGACCCCAACAACGCCGAGGTGGGCTGGGCGCAACCGATTTTGCAGACCTATAAACAGCTTATCCACGACCCGTATTTTTCGCCGGAAATCGAGCAGGGCGGAACGGCGGCGTTCCCGCTAAAGCTGCGCTGGGGCGGCTCGGAGGACGCGGAGGGCGTTGCGATTGAGATT
>BNZR01000001.1 GCA_026001245.1 Clostridia bacterium | reverse complement strand
TCTGATACGAGGGGTGGGTTAGACTCCCTCCTCCTCTAAAAATTGCCGAACGAACAGGAATGATAGAACTGGAAACCCTTGCAATTACAAGGATTATCTCTTCTATCATTCCTGTTACGGTTAAATGGTTGCGGAGGCAGGATTTGAACCTACGACCTTCGGGTTATGAGCCCGACGAGCTACCGAACTGCTCCACTCCGCGATATTCAATTGGTGCCGGAGACCGGGCTCGAACCGGTACGACTCTCACAAGTCACGGGATTTTAAGTCCCGGGCGTCTGCCAGTTCCGCCACTCCGGCGAAGAAACAATCGCTTTACGTAGTATACTACATTCAAAGCCCCTTGTCAAGTCCTTTTCAAAAAAATTTCAAAAAATTTTCGCGGCTGACGTTTTCACAAGCAAAACCTCAGCCACTGTCCCTCGTCCCCGCTAAACACGTTCATATCCACAAACCGCTCCGCGCCGCTGTACCCGCGCAAATGGTGCCTGTTTGAAAACTGCCAAAGCGTCCACTCTCTGCCGTCTTTTATACTCGGTTTTGTCACAACATTGCGTATCCAAAGGGGGCAATCCTCAAAATGCCCCGATATAAATGTGTCGTACGATTCCTGCGTGGCGTAAATTATAGGCGCAACGCTATAATAATCGCTGATTATCGCTATAAAATCCGTCAATTCCGCTATGATTTCATCCTCTGCAAATTGCACGCCGCCGCTCTTATAAAACTCCACGTCAACCGCAGTCGGCAACATGCCTGAAAGACTGCCCACAGTGCGGATAAAATGCTCCGCCTGCATCGCTCCACTGCTCTCAAAGCTGAAAAAATGATACACCCCGACGCGTAAATTTGTGTCCTGTGCTTGCTCAAAGTTGTATTGAAATCGTGAGTCTACAAAGCTTGAACCCTCTGTAGCTTTTATAAAGGCAAAGGATATATTTTCGGACAGCACTTGCCAGTCAATTTCGCCCTGATATGCCGACACATCTATGCCGCGAATCGGATAATCGTTTTTTGACGGATTGTTGAGGTGAATTACCCCGAAATACAGCAAAAAGGCCAGCACCACAGCCACCGCTAAGGCCACTGACACGGCTTTCAGTATCACGCGGCGCATATCCGCTCACCTCCCGAAAAAATTTCAGGCCGCCGACACGCAATCGGCGGCCTTTTTGACTATTACTCCGCGACCGGTTCCGCCGCTATTTCCTTGCCCAAAAACTCCGGCATTTGCATGCCCGCCAGCTTGAACATCTCGTTCAGCGGCGGTATGGATTTCATCATGCCCGACAGGAAATTGGAGGTTGTGGGACTGCCGCTCTCGCCGCTCATCGAGTCCCAAACCGTGATTTTGTCAATCTTCAGGTTGCGGATGGCCTCGACCTGAATCGCAACCAGCTCCTCAATCTTTCCGGCTATCATGAACTGCACCGCTGACTGCGGGTCGCCGTTTGCCGCCGCTACCAGCTTCGAGAAGCCTTCGGCCTGTTTTTGCAAAATCTCAAGATTACCGCGTGCCTCGGCCTCCATCTTGGCGTAAATCGCGTCGGCCTCACCCTTGGCCAGACGGCGCGACTGCTCGGCCTGCGCCTCGGCTTCAAGCTCTATGCGCTCCTTGGCGATTTTTGCCTTTACTATAATATCGGCCTGTTGCGTGGCCTGTTCACGCGCCGCACGCGCCATTTCCGCGCTTTGCTGGGCGGCGTAAGCCTCCTCGTTGGCCTTGGCTTGGGCGGTCTGCTCGGCCGCCGTTGCGCGGCGCAGAGCCTCGGCCTCCTGCTCGCGTCTTGTCGCGTCCGACTGGGCGATTGTCACCTTGGCGCGGTTTTCACCCTCGACCGCCGTCGCGTCCGCCGAGGCAACCGCAACACGCTGGTCACGCACCGCCGCCGCCGCGCCCGTCTCACCGTCACGGGTTTTTTCGGCAACGCTCTGCTTCGCGTCGTTGATGGCCTTAGCCGCCGCTTCCTTGCCCAGCGCGTTGATGTAACCGCTCTCGTCGGTGATGTCCGTCACGTTGACGTTTATCAGGCGCAGGCCGATTTTCTTTAGCTCGGTCTCGACATTGTGCGCCACGGCTTCAAGGAATTTGTCGCGGTCGGTGTTTATCTCCTCGATGTCCATTGTCGCGATAACAAGACGCAGTTGGCCGAACATGATGTCCTTGGCAAGCTCTTGAATCTCCTGCGTGCGCAGTCCCAGCAGACGCTCGGCGGCGTTTTGCATAACGCCCGATTCCGTCGAAACGCCCACCGTGAAGCGCGACGGCACGTCCACGCGAATGTTCTGATGCGACAGCGCGTTGGTCAGGTCAACGTTGATTGTCATAGGCGTCAAATCAAGGTACTGGAACGCCTGTATCACCGGCCACACGAAGGACGCGCCGCCGTGTATACACTTCGAGCTTCGCGGCGAGCCGTCACTGTTCGTGCCGACCTTGCCGTAGATTACCATGACCTTATCGGACGGACACCTGCGATAGCGCGACAGCACCACGATAATCATGGTAAGGGCAAACACCGCGATGACAGAGATTAGTATAATTGTTTCTAATGGCATAATTTTTACCTCCTAAATTTTAGTTTGAAGCTACAGCGGCGACAATCGCCGCGTTACCCGTTGCTATGGCGGCCTGCTGTGCCAAAATCAGGTTTGTGATTGTATTGGTCAGCGTAGCGTTGGTCAGCTCTGTCACCACGCCCACGGTTACCAGCGACGCGGCGAACAACAGCGTTACATTCTTGGCCTGCCATTTGCCGAAGGCCGAATCGGCTTTTAGATCGTGATAGCAGTCCGCGACCTGCTCCGCGAGATAGCGCGGCTCGCCGGGCATTAGCGACAGTACCCCCAACACGGCGGCGATTTCTACGCCCGGCTTCAGGCGGCGACTACGTAGTTCCTCGCGCAGGGCTAATATACGGTCGACCGTTCCGGACGGGTCCGCCTCGCCCAGCACCAGCAGTTGCGCCAAGGTCTGCCGCACATTGGGCGCGCCCCCGAAGTGGGGCTTAAGCTCCGCCATCAGCTCCTCGATTTTCACGGTCGTGGGTTGCACACCCAAGCCCGCTATAGCCAGCATACAGCAGGAGCTGTAATCCTCCGTGCCTGTGATTAGCGGATGGTTTCGGCGCATAGCGTCATAGAATTCGCGTGAGCGTTTCACTACGCCGGCGTGGTTTTCATGCGGGACGCGCAGGGCGATTTGCGCGGCGGCAATCCCCAAGTAGTCGTTTTTCCAAAACTTTTCGGCCTTCAAAAGCGTCTGAACGTGAATCGTGCTTTGAAGCGTCTCCTGCGGGCGACCGGCTTGCGCCAATATTGCAATCAGCGGCAGCTCGACATTGCCGCGCAGGTTTGAGAAAACGCCCACGCTACTCTTCAACATCAATTTTATCTCCAAAAGCTTCTCCTCACGCGCCGACACGTTCGAGGCTGTCAACAGCATGGAGGCCAGACGAACGGCAAGAATATTCTGCCACTTGAAGGCCTTTTTGATCGTCCGCGTGTTGTCCGAAAACAGGCGCAGTGCCGCCTCATACGCCGCCATAGCTCATCCCCTTTACCACCAGCGTGGACGAGCCTTGCAGTCCCACTACCTGCACCGTCTCCCCGGTTTTCAGCGTGCCGCCGTCGTCCGTAACCGCGTCCATCTCCACGAAACGGCCTTGCAGTGTCAGGGTTACGCGCCCGGTTGACTCGCGGTTCGGGCGCACAGGTATGTACACCGTGGCCAGCTGTGCTATGGCGTTGCGCGGGTTGACGTTGCCCGTCTCTTGCAATTTAAGCGACCATTTCACGATAAACGCGGCCAGTACCAACGCCGCCGTCCCCGCCAAAACCGCGCTTATGATGGTAGGGACCTCACTGCGGGTACTGCCCCACACCGCAAGCCCCGTCCAGCCGCCGATTGCCAGCAACGCGATAACGCCGCGCACCGTGAATACCTGCAACCCGTCCGAGGATTGCGCCAAATCGCTTGGGTCGTCGCCAATGTCCGCGTTGCCGTCCGCGTCGGGTCCCAGGTCGCCGCCGATTAGCAACAGCACCGTCTGTATTGCCATCAGTATCGTTCCGGGTATGGCCGCGCAGGCCAAAATCCGCCCCAGCGCGCCCAGCTCGTTCCACCAATTTGTGATCCACTCCATGCTTATCCTCCTTAAACTAGCTCCCTAAGCTTTAGATTCGCCGTTTGCGACAGCTCCGCGCAGATACAGGCGTGTACCATCACCGACAGTACCTTGCGCAAACGTTCGCCCTGTCCCGCCAAAATGCCGTCGATAACGCGCTCCGCGCCGCCCAGGTCTGTGCCGACATTCCGCACCGCCTGGCACATGTAGCCAAACAGGTCGCCCGGTTCGATTAAGCCCTTGGCGTAGGACAGCAGATTTGCGATGTCCTCAAAGCGCAGACAGCCGCGCAACGCGTTGAGGATTAGTATGCTGGCCACCTGCTGTTCGTTGTATTTTTTGGATTTTACCGAACCGCCGACCCAACCGCGCTTGACCCAGTTTTGAATAGCGCCGCCCTCCAGCCCCGTGATGGTGCAGATTTGCGACAGGCTTAGTCCCCCCGCCGCCGTGACCAGCAATTGGATTTGCGAGAATGTGTTTTGATTGGTATACGGCAATGTCGTTCCGGGAATGTTCGTCCGACTCACCTCCGTTTTTATGGGTTAATACGATTGTATCATAAGTTCAAGTGAACGTCAATAGGGTTCGCGAAAATTTTTTTAAAAAACAAAATGCCCGGCCTTGGCCGGACACTTTGAAGCTCCCAATTACAACGGCAAATCCTTTTTCTTGAACACCGTAATGCCCAGCGCGTACAATACAACGCCCAGCACGGCCAGCACCGTGAATTGCGGCCAGAAGGTGCCGTGGCCTGTGATTGTTCCCGGCTCGAACAGCGTGTTAAGCGACAGATACTTGAAGTTTTCTAAGCTGCTGCCCACCTGCGACATAATCTGAAAGATGAAGAACGCCACCGGGATCCCAGCGCCCAGCATAAGTGAATTTTTGGACAAATTGAACACGCAGGAGAACAGGAAGGATATTCCGGCGATGGCGAACATAAGCAGGAACGCGCCCAGGTTTAGCAACAGATAATCCCCCGCGTCGAACTCAACGCCGTTATCCAAGTTTATTTCGTCGTTTGCCAGCTGCTGGTTGATCACGGTGACAAACATCGCCTCCGGCAAGCCCGACGCGTTAACGGCGGCGGTCATGGCCTTGTCGCTTTCCTTGATTTTGCCCATGTCCGTCGCAAGGTCGGCGGCCTCGATGTCCAATTCCTCGGCGGCGGCGCTGATCCCCGCCATTATCTTGCTCTGCATTTCTTTAAGCTGGTCGGCGGGCATTTCGGGTTGAGCCGGAGTCTGCTCGCCCTTGGACAGCTTCAATTGCAGGTACATGGTGTACACGTCCTCCTCGATGCCGCGTGCTTTCGCCCCGGCTTTGAAGGCTTCCTCGTTGTTGAGGATAAGCGTCAAATCGCCCGAAATGTCTTCTTGGTCGCGATCAAGCACGTCCGCCGCCGCCTTGACATCCTTGGTGTAGTCCGTTCCCCAAAGACCGTGGTGGGCAATTTGAACCGTGGCAAGCCCCACCGCCGTGATCACAAGGAACATGCAGAAAACGCTTGAAATAATGTATAACGCCTGCGTGCGCACAACCTTGGTGCGCTTGATGGGCGTGGACAGCAGGTAGGCCATCGAACCGCGGTCAACCTGCGAGGCGACAAGCGTGTTGGCTGTCATGATTACGAAAATCATCGCCAGAATAACGCCCTGCATGCCGTAAAAGCTCTGCCCCAGCATACCCAGCAGTGATGTCATGCCGTCCATGCGGTCGCCCATCATGTCGGCGATACCCGGCATGTCCTTTACCATGTCCATCATGCCCTGAATCATCTTGGGGTCGTACACCGCGATGACAAGCGCGCTCATGGCGGCCATAATCGCGGTAAAAACAGCCCACAGCTTCCAATTTGAACGCAAGGTCTGCTTGAAAATCGTGCCACTAAACATAACTATCGTCTCCTTAATATAGACTCTTGAAGTATTTTTCAAGAGAGTACTTGATTTCGGTGATGAATTTCACCTTGTAGCCCTTTAGCACGGACAGAAAGCGGTTGATTTCGGAGTCGTTGACCTTGACAAGCGCCTGATTTTGCTCCTCGCGTTGCTCGGCAAAGTCAAAGCTCTCGGCGATAAACCGCAGGTACTCGGCGTTGTCCGCGAATTCAAGCTTGTAGACCTTATCCTGATTGTGCTTGATTTCAAGCGTGGACTTTACCGCGATTATTCTGCCGTCCTTGATAAGCGCAACTTTGTCGCAGGTGTCCTCAACCTCCTCGAACATGTGGCTGGACATGAACATGGTCTTGCCCTTTTTCTTCTCGTCGTTCAGAATATCCACAAACTCCGCACGCATAAGCGGGTCCAGTCCGGTGGTCGGTTCGTCCATAATCAAAATCTGCGAATCGGCCATAAACGCGGCCACTATGGCGGTTTTCTGCTTCATGCCCTTTGACATGCGCTTTAGATTGGCAGTGGGGTCAAGCTGTAACTTCTTGGTGATGTAGTCGGCGTAGCTCATGTCGCGCAGTCCCAACAGCTCGGCTTGCCGCCGCAGGAACTCGGTGCCGGTCGGCGCGTCGGGAAAGGCGATTTCTCCGGGGATATACCCAATCTTCTTTTTTATTTCGGCGGCGTCGCGCCACGCGTCCAGCCCGCCGATTTTGATGTGGCCGCCGTCCGGCTGTAAAAAGCCCATCATCTGGCGTATCAGCGTGGTTTTGCCCGCGCCGTTTGTGCCTACAAAGCCGAACACCTCGCCCGGCTCGATGGACAGGCTAACGTCAAAATTGCCGCGTCCGTCGCCGTAGTTTTTGGTGATGTTATTGATTTCAACCAGCGGCATCTGTATCCCTCCTGTCGTAGAATTTCATGAAGTAGTCCTCTAGGGTAAACTTGATTTCGCTGAAGAAATTAAGGCGATAGCCCGACAGAATATCAATCAGCCTGTTGATATTAGCGTCCTCAATCAACACCCGCGCCTGATTGCGGTGCCGCTTGACAGAGATAACGTCCAACTTTTTGGGGTACTCCTCACGCTCGCGGAACCGCTCGAACTCCGATTTGTCCGCAAACTCGATTTTAAAGGTCTTGCTCTCGCTGTGCCGCAGGTCGTTTGCCACAAACGTGGAAACCAGCCGCCCGTCCTTGATGATGGCGATACGGTCGCAGGTAGCGTCCACCTCGGAGAAGATGTGGCTTGATAGCAGAATCGTCTTGCCGCGTTCCTTTTCGGACTTGATAAAGCCGATAAAAACATCCTGCATCATCGGGTCAAGCCCGCTGGTCGGTTCGTCTAGAACAAGGATGGCGGGGTCGTGCATGAACGCGGTGACTATGGCCAGCTTGCGCTTCATACCCAGCGACATGCGTTTCAGGCCGCCGCCGGGTTCAAGCCCGAACTTTTGGATTAGCGCATCGGTGTAAAACATATCCGACATGCCGCGCAGCTCCGCCATCATTCTGATAAACTGCGTCCCCGTTAGCGACTCCGGCAGGGCGATTTCGCCGGGCAGGTACCCCACGTCCCGCTGAATTAGATAGTGGTTTTTCCAGCTGTCCATGCCGTTTACGGTCGTACTGCCCTCCTGCGGGCGCGAAAAGCCCATGATATGGCGGATCGTGGTGGTTTTTCCGGCTCCGTTGGGTCCCAGAAAGCCGAACACCTCGCCCTTTTGCACCTCAAAGGTTACGTCAAACACGCCGCGATTGTGGCCGTAATCCTTTGTAAGATGTTCAATCTGTAAAACTGACATTTTCATTCCTCCTTGCGCCTAAAATGCGAAAAATAATGTTTGTGAACGCCTTGACCTTAGGTTCATCGGATTCGATGGAATCCGACAGACCCATCAGGCCGCTAAAGCCCTGCAATATGAATATTGCGGTTTCCTTGGGGTATTCGCAGCTCCACGAGCCGTCCGCGTTGCCTTTTTCGATTAGCATTTGCAACAGCGGCAGAGACGACGAGGCCATCTTTTGCGAGCAATAATCAATCAACGCCCGGTCGCGCTTCAGGCTGGGAATCAGCTTGTCGCCGCGATCATAGTCCGGGTGACTGTTAAACAACAGCGTCAGCCCCTCCAGCGCGGAGCTGTCCTGCGCCGCCAGCCTTTGCTCCATTAACGCGAACTGCTGCGCCGCGATTGCGTCAATAACGGCGTACAAAATATCCGTTTTGGACTTGAAGTAGTGGTAAACCAACCCCTGCGCCACGTTCATGTGCGCCGAAATATCCGCCACCTGTGTTTTGTCAAAGCCGTTTTCCTTGAACAGCTTAAGCGCGGTATCAATAATCTCCTGCCGCCGTTCCTCAACCGGCTTAGTAATCCTTGGCATGGTGTGTCCCCCCTTTCGTGATTATGATTATAACCCATTGACTGAACCAAGTCAATGGGTTATTGAAAAAACAATTGTAAACTTTTTGTGACTAAGCTTTATGCCGCCTCCTCGCCGCCGCGTATCCCAGCGCAACGATGATGGCCGCGCCTACGGCGTCCACAATTAAATCCTTCATGGTGTCCCGCAGGGCCAGCGCGCCGACAAGCGGCGTTGCGTCCTCTAAAGCGTATTTCTGCATGTTCAAGGCGGCTACGCTGTCCACGGTGAACTCGTAAATCTCCCACAGCGTACCAAGCGACAGCGCGAAGCAAAAGGAAAACACCGCCACAAACTTGTCCGTCATATGCAGACGGACGGATTTGCTGTCGTTTAGCGTATCGATAACGGAAAACCCGACCACGCCCAGCATTGCGCCGCTGAAAAGATGCAAAAAGCTGTCCCAATGGGGAACCTTGTAGTAAAAACTGCGCACCTCCCCAAGCACAATCCCGCAGTATAGGAACAACACAAACAGAATGTGCATGCGATTGGTAAGGGCAAACTTCCAGCGTTTTTCTAAAATAGACGGCAAAAACATGATTCCAATGCCCAGCAAGCACTGCACAAGCATAAGCGCGTAATCGCTTTTCAAGCGGCTGTGCGGCAATTCGGGAACGGCGCCCGAATCGGCAAGCACAAGCCCCACAATGGCGTAAACGACCGACGCAATCAACGAGATAAACACAAACCATGTGATTGCTTTGTCTATTTTATTTCTGCGTTTTTCCATCGTTTCAGGCTTGCTGTTCCAACAGCTTTTCGATTTCCGGCACAAGCTGCTCCGGCTTGGTGGTTGAACCGAAACGCCCGGCGGGCTTGCCCGAGCGGTCAACAAGGAATTTCGCAAAATTCCACTTGATGTTTTTGCCGTCCGACAATTCCTTGAACAGCGGGTGCGCGTTCGCGCCTTTGACGTCAATTTTTTGCGACAGGGGGAACGTCACCCCATAGCGCACCGTGCAAAACTCCTGTATCTGCGCGTTTTCGCCGGGGTCTTGGTGCAAAAACTGGTTGCAGGGGAAGCCGATTACCACAAGCCCGCGCTCGCGGTAGGTTTTCCAAAGCGTCTCCAAGCCCTCGTATTGCGGCGTAAAGCCGCATTTGCTGGCGGTGTTGACAATCAGCAGAACCTGCCCCGCGTAGTCGGACAGCGGAATGGGTTTGCCCTCCATGCTGGTGTAGCTGTGGCCGTAGATAGGCATAATTTTTTCCTCCTTGGTTTTTGGATATATATTATCACGGTGGTTGCGGAAAGTCAACCTCACCGCGTCAGGTTATTAATCCATTTCTTCTTCCCGAACCGCCGCAGTGAGAAAAACATCTTTATAAATTCCTCTGTGACCATGCCGAAGAACACCATTACAACGCCCATTTCCAACCTAAGCCCGAACACGTAGGCGAATGCAAGCCCCGCCAAATATAGGGCGCACAGGTCTATTATCAACGCCACGCGCACGTCCCCGCCGCCGCGCAGCACCCCCACAATCACCGACAGATTGATGGAGGCCATCGGCATTTTTAGCGCGGCGATAAGCAATAAAATCCACGCCAGATGCGCCCCCGCCGCGTCCATGTCGAAAAACACGGGCAGTATCGGACGAAGCGCAAAGGTTGACACCGCCGCCGAGACCACGGCACAGACCACGCTAACCAGCAAGGTCGCGCCTATCAGCGCTTTGCCCAAATTATAAGCCTCGTCGCGCCCCGCGCCCGACCCCAGCTTCTTGCCGATTACAACGCTTACCGCCATGCCCATACCGAACTGCGGCGCACCCAGCACACGGTCGATAGACGTAGCCACCGCGAACGCCGCCGCCCCGGCCACCGCGCCCTCCATATGCCCCACGATGACGGAGTACAGCGAGTACCCGAAGCCCCACAAGGTTTCGTTGGCGATTACCGGCAGTGAATACTTGATAAAATCGCGGGTCATAACAATGCCGGGGCGTAGCAGGCAGGCGACGCGGGCGCGGAACCGCGTGTTGAAAATCAGGTACAGCACCATGACGACCAGCTCGCACACGCACACAATCAGCGTGGCCGCGGCCGCGCCTTTCACGCCCATTTCGGGGAAGCCGAACTTGCCGAAGATAAGCAAATAGTTAAGTAAGGTATTCAAGGCCGCCGCGCCGCTGAACACAAGCAACCCGATTCGCGGGTTTTCCATACTTCGGAACGCGGCGGAGAGCGTAACGGCCACGGCGTTGAAGAAATACGAGGGCGCGACAATGGCCAAAAAGTCCGTGCCGATGGCAATTAAAACGGGGTCGTTGGTGATAAGCGTCATCACGGCGCGGGGCGACAGCGACACGACGAGTGTGCCGATTAAAGACAGTCCGCCCGCCGCGATAAGCCCCAGTCCCAACACGCGGCTGATCGCGGCGCTATCGGCTTTGCCCCAGTATTGGCTGATTAGAATCGACATGCCGCTTTGAACCCCGAAGAACAACAGCCCCAGCACAAAGAACACGTTACCGGCCAGCATGACGGCCGACATAGAAGCGTTGTCGATCGCGCCAACCATGAACGTGTCCATCAGCATAAGCAGGTTGTTTATAAGGTTTTGAAGAATCATCGGCGCGGCAAGCTTTAGAAAATCGCGGTAAAACCCCCGCTCGCGCTTTAGTGGTTTAAACAAAAACATCCCTGATTTCACAATCTAATATGGCGCCGCGCACGGCGTCGTGTTAGATACGAATTTGTGTTATTATATCACAAGACTAATACCACCGTCAATGCATAATTCAATATTGACACGTATGATATAATCAAAGCAACAACTTTCGGCACAGGAGGCGCAAACATGAATTGTCTCGGTATAGAGCTGGGTTCCACTCGCATAAAGGCGGTTGTTATTGACGCAAACCGCAATGTAATCAAGTCGGCGGCGCACAGCTGGGAGAGCAGGCTTGAAAACGGCTACTGGACGTATTCCCTCGACGACGTTTGGACGGGACTGCGTGACGTGGTGTCGCGGCTTGACGGCATTCAGGTGGACGCGCTGGGCGTTTCCGCGATGATGCACGGCTATTTGGTTTTCGACACGCACGGCGAGTTGCTCGTGCCGTTCAGAACCTGGAAGAACACAAACACAACAGTCGCGGCAAGTACGCTGTCCGGGCTTTTCAATTTTAACATTCCCGAACGGTGGAGCGTTGCGCATTTGTATCAGGCTATTTTAAACGGCGAGGAACACGTCAAGAATATCGCCTTTATCACCACGCTTGCGGGATACGTCCATTGGAAGCTGACAGGCCGCAAGGTATTGGGAATCGGCGACGCGTCGGGAATGTTCCCGATTGAAAACGGCGGCTACAATTCGGAAATGGTCACGAAATTCAAGCAACTAACGGGGATAGACTGGAGCAGTATCGCGCCGCAAATTCTGAAAGCGGGCGAGGACGCGGGGATGTACAAAAATATCCCGCTATGCCCGCCGGAGGGCGACGCGGGAACGGGAATGGTCGCCACAAGCGCAATCGCGCCGCGCACGGGCAACGTGAGCGCGGGAACCTCCGTGTTCGCAATGGTCGTGTTGGAGCGGCCGCTGAAGTCGCATTATCCCGGAATCGACATCGTGACCACGCCTTGGGGACTGCCCGTCGCGATGGTTCACGCCAACGAGTGCTGCTCGCTGATTGACCCGTGGGTGAGGTTGTTCGGCGCGGCGGCGAATCTGCTCGGCGCGGAATTTGAAACGGGCGAATTGTTCGCAAAACTCTACGAATCCGCGCTTGACACGAACGGCGAAATCGGTAAGTTTATGCGGGAAAAGCTTGCTCTGGCGGTCTCGGAATTGCGCAACGGAATGAAAATCCTCACGGAAAAAGAAGAAGTCAGGCTAGACTATCTTGCGGGACACGGCGGGTACTTCAAGTCGGGCAAGGCGGGGCAGGCCGTGATGTCCGAAATGCTTGGAATACCGGTAAAGCTTGTGGAACAATCGGCGGAGGGCGGCGCGTTCGGTTGCGCGTTGCTTGCGGCGAAAATAGGAGGCAATCATGGAGCTTGAAACGCTGAAACAACAGGTCTTTGAAGCCAATCTGCTGTTGCCGAGGTATGGTTTGGTGACGTTCACCTGGGGCAATGCCAGCGGTATAGACCGCGAGCGCGGCCTTGTCGTCATCAAGCCGAGCGGCGTGGAGTATGCCGCGATGACGGTTGACGACATGGTGACTGTGGATTTGGCGGGCAATATTGTCGCGGGCAAACTGCGCCCGTCCAGCGACACGCCGACCCATTTGGAACTTTACAAACGCTTCCCAAATGTCGGCGGGGTGGTTCATACCCACAGCCGTTGGGCGACGGTGTTCGCACAGTTAAAGCGCGGCATAGCACCGCTTGGCACGACGCACGCCGACTATTTTTACGGCGAAATTCCGTGTACGCGGCTTATGACGGACGCGGAAATCGCGGAGGACTACGAGCTTAACACCGGCAAGGTGATTGCGGAAACGTGCAAAAATCACGCCGACATACCCGCCGTGCTGGTGGCAAGTCACGGTCCGTTTGCCTGGGGCAAGGACGCTTTTGACGCCGTGCATAACGCCGCGGTGCTGGAGGAATTGGCGTTTATGGCGTGGCATTGCGAGGGCGCGGAGCCTATGCAATCGGCGTTGCTGGACAAGCATTATTTGCGGAAACACGGCGCGGGGGCGTATTACGGGCAGAAAAATTAGCGGCGTGTATCAGTGAATCCCCTCAAAATGTCGTTTCACAACATCAAACGCCAGCTTCGGCCTGCGGAATTCGTCCACAATACCTTTGTTGTTCCGCGTTTTCGGGCGTGCGTACCAGTTTTCGTCCGTGACCAAGCAATCGCAAAACTGCCAAATTATCGCGCCGCGCACAACATCATGGTTGCAATAAACGCTCAAATTTTCATCCATAATTTCAGCTTGCCGTTCCTCCGACCATTTGACGTGCCGCACATCGCGAAAGCCGTAAATACCGCCCGCGCCGAACTCGCTGATGATATAAGGCTTGCCCTTTCCGCCGTTTTCCTCCGTCCACGCCACAACATCGTCTAAAAATATCTTTGTGCCGCGTGTTTCGTACCAACCCGAGTAAATATTGTATGACACAATATCCGCAAGATGCATACATTTGTCGCTTTTCATGTGACAGGACGCATAAGTCACAGGGCGCGAAGAATCCAGCGACCGAATCTGCGCGATCTGTTTTTCATAACACTCCGCGCCAAAATCCGTGTAGCTGGCGCATTCGTTTAGTATCGCCCAAATGATGATTGACGGGTGATTGTAGTGACATGTCACCATTTCGCGTATGCAATCCTCGCTTTGTTTATCAAAATTCGGGTGCTTCATTTGTTCCTCAGTCAGCCCCCGCGCATGGCTTTCCTCCCAAACGAAAACGCCAAGCTCGTCACACAAATCCAAGAACAATTCATCGTTCGGATAGTGTGACGTTCGGACTATATTCGACCCCATTTCCTGCAACAACTGCAGGTCATACATTTGAGCCTGAAACGGTAGCGCCGCGCCGAACAGCGGGTGATCTTCATGACGGCAGAAGCCCTTTAGAAACACGGGCTTTCCGTTCACCAAAATGTCGCGCCCGCGCACCTCAACTGTGCGAAAACCGATACGCTCAATTAAGTCGTCAATCGGATCGCCATTGCGTGATAAAACCGCGTTTAACAGATACAATTTCGGCGTTTCAACGCTCCACAATTCCACATTGTCAATATCAAATGTTTGCTCAAAATTGCCGTCCGAAAAGTGATACATTTTGCCGTTTAAAGTGAACGCAAGCGTCAGATTCGAGTAGTCATCCGCGTGAATATACGCCTTTATTTTCAACGTTTTCTCACCTGTCACGCACTCCAATCTATCAATATACGCGTCGCCAACGGTCTCCGCGACGACCGGGCGCATAATGCCGCCATAGGTAAAATAATCGTTCGGGACAGACAGCGCGGATTCCTCGTTAAAAGAGTTATCGACCTCAACCTTTATGGTGTGCGTACCCGCAGACACCTTCGGCACAAACAGCGTGAACGGCGTATACGCGCCGTAGTGCCGCCCGATTTCCGCGCCGTCAAGGAACACCGTGGCGGTGTGACTCACAGCCTTGAAAGTCAGCAACAGGTTGCCGCCCGGCAAATTAATCTGCTTGGTATAGACCGCCTTGCCGCGATAATTTCTGAATTCCGGGTGGGTTTCCCAACAGGCCGGGACGGGCATTAGTGCCTGCTTGCCATCAGCTTCAAAGCCCCAAAGGCCGTCAAGCTCAAAGCTTTGCCGTATATTGTGCGTGTTAAACATGCGTTGCATGGTTGCTTCCTCCTGTTTGTTGGCTTTTATTTTTTACTAAAACAACAACTCCGGATACAGCCCCCGCTTTGTCATGCCCTCCAGCGCCAGCCGCAACGGCTCGCGATCCTCGCGATACGTCACGCCGAACCAACGCGCCGAGGTCGGCAGTACGCTGACACTGGTAAAGCCCTCGCGAATCATCTCGTCTATCGCTCGCGGCAACAGAAACTCAACCGCATCGCCGCGCTTCAAAAACTCCACAAATTGTGCCTTAAGCCGAGGCAGTATCCTCTGCGGGAATCCGAACAGGTTCATCGACACGAACGTCCCCTCCGGAATGTCCACACCGCTGTCGGTGTCGCGTATCGCGCCGTCCGTGCCGCGCAGGATTTTCATGCGCTCGGTGACGCTTGTCAGCTTGCCGTCCGTCACGCCGCACACGCCGCGTGTAACGCCGCCGCTTTCCGACAGCGTGTTTTCCACTCGATAGCCCGCCATACAGCTCTGGTCGGTGCCGCCGGTCAAAAATTCCGCAACGGACTTAAACGGCTCCGCGCCGTAAAAGTCGTCCGCGTTAATCACGCAGAACGGCTCGTTCACCACGCCCGCTATAAGCGACACGGCGTGCCCCGTCCCCCAAGGCTTGACGCGGCCGTCCGGGACGGTGAACCCTTCCGGCAGGTCGCCCAGCGACTGGAACACGTAGCTTACGGGGACGCGGCGGGCGATTTTGTCGCCCGCGACTTGCTTAAAATCCTCCAGCATTTCGGGCTTGATGATGAACACCACCTTGCCAAAGCCCGCGTTAATCGCGTCATAGACGGCGTATTCCATAATCAGGTTGCCGCCGAAGGGATCCATCTGCTTCAGCCCGCCGTAGCGGCTGCCCATGCCCGCCGCCATAACAACAAGTGTCGGTTTCATAAAAAATATCCTCCCTTAATGTCTGAAATGCCGCATGTTCGTGAATACCATCGCGATGTTGTGCTTGTCGCACGCGTCTATGCTGTCCTGATCCTTGCCGGCGCCGCCCGGCTGTATAATCGCGGTGATTCCGGCGGCGGCGGCGGCCTCCACGCAGTCGGGGAACGGGAAGAACGCGTCCGAGGCCAATGCCGCGCCCTTTAGCGCGTCAACGCCCAACGCGTCCGCGCCATGCTCGATGGCCTGCTTGGTCGCCCAAATGCGGTTGACCTGCCCCGGCCCCACGCCGATGGACTGCTTGTCCTTTCCAATTGCAATGCCGTTGGACTTCGCGTATTTCACGATTTTCCAAGCGAACTTCAAGTCCTCAAGCTCCGCGTCGGTCGGGGCGCGTTTGGTGACGACCTTTAGCTCGGCGGGCAACAACTCCGCGTCAACGGTCTGCGCCAGCAACCCGCCGGAGACTTTTTTGAGATCCAGCGCGTGGCTCGGCTGTTTGTTGCTGATTTGGTCAAGGGTCAGCAGGCGGATATTCTTCTTCGCGGTCAGAATCTCCAACGCCTCGCGGGTGTAGGAGGGTGCGAGCAGAATCTCGACAAAAATCTTGTTGATTTCGGTGGCTGTCGCCGCGTCAATCTCGCGGTTGGCCACGATTATGCCGCCGAAGATGGACATCGGGTCGGCGTTGTAGGCCTTCATGTACGCGCCGAAAATCGTGTCCGCGCTACCCACGCCGCAGGGATTCGCGTGCTTACTCGCGACCACCGTCGGCTCGTCGAACTCCTTCAGCAGCTCCAACGCGCCGTGTGTGTCGTTGATGTTGTTAAAGCTCAACTCCTTGCCGTGCAACTGTTTCAGGTCGGTCAGCATACCGGACGGCGCGCCCACCTCGCGATAGAACGACGCCTTTTGGTGCGGATTCTCGCCGTAACGCATGCCCTGTAGCTTCTCGTAGGTCAGAGTCAGGGTCTGCGGCATGTCGTTTATGCCCGCGATGTCGCCCAAATATTTGGCAATCATCGCGTCATAATGGGCGGTCAGCGCAAAAACCTTGGCGGCCAGGTAAAAATTCGTCTGCACGCTAACCTTGCCGTTGTTTTTCAGTTCGGAGATTACGCGGTTGTAGTCGGCGGGGTCGGTGATAACGCTAACGTCCTGATAGTTTTTCGCGGCGGCGCGGAGCATAGTCGGCCCACCGATGTCGATATTTTCCACCGCGTCGCCCAACGACACGCCGGACTTTAGAATCGTCTGCTTAAACGGATAGAGGTTGACCACCACAATGTCAATCGGCTCAACGCCCAACGCGTGTATCTGCGCCATATGCTCCGGATTGGAACGCATGGCAAGCAGTCCCGCGTGGATATTGGGGTGCAAAGTCTTAACGCGCCCGTCCAAGCACTCGGGAAAGCCCGTGACCTCCGAAATACCGATGACGCGTATGTCGCTCTCGGCCAACGCTTTGTGTGTGCCACCCGTGGAGAGTATCTCCACTCCCAGTTTTTGTAGCTCCTTTGCGAACTCTATCACGCCCGCCTTGTCAGAAACGCTGAAAATTGCCCTCATGTCCTAGCCCTCCAATTCAGATTTGAATTCCCTGATTTTTTGCCGCAACGCGGGGTCGCCTACGGCGAGTATCTGCGCCGCCAGAATGCCCGCGTTGGCCGCGCCGTCTATGGCCACGGTCGCCACGGGTACGCCGCGCGGCATTTGCGCCATCGACAACAGCGCGTCCAGCCCGCCCGTAGACTTTGACAGCAACGGCACGCCGATAACAGGTGAAACGGTCAACGCGGCGACAACTCCCGCCAAGTGCGCCGCCATGCCCGCCCCCGCGATGAACACTTTGACACCGCGAGCCTCCGCGCCCTCGACGAACGCGGCCAAACGCCTGTGCGCCCTGTGCGCGGAGATGACGTTCACCTCGAACTCCACGCCGAAACGCGCCAACGCTTCCCCGGCCCTTTCCATAGTCTGCCGGTCAGACTCACTGCCCATGATGATTGAAACCATAAAACACCTCACTCCTTAAAAGTACAAACAAGCGGACTCGAACAGCTTTTGGTCGAAATTGCCGGGGATATTCTTGTAGGTATGTTGCGAAAAACGCTCGGAATGACCCATTTTGCCGAAAATTTTACCGTCAGGACTGATAATCCCCTCAACGCCGTGTAGCGAGCCGTTGGGGTTTTCGCCGTCATAAACCGTGGCGATTTGCCCCAAATCTGCCATAGCTTGGAACGTCCGCGAATCGCAGACAAAGCGCCCCTCGCCGTGGGACAGCGGCACGTTGTGGACTTCGCCCAACCGCGTCCCGGCCAGCCAAGGCGAGTTGGTGGACATAATTCTAGTCCGAGCGATACGCGATATGTGGCGGCCAATGGTGTTAAAGGTCAGCGTAGGGGACTGCTCGTCCGTATCGGATATGCGACCACGCGTCAACAGACCGAGCTTAAGCAACGCCTGAAAACCGTTGCAAATGCCCAAAATCAGCCCGCCGCGATCCAGCAATCTGTGAGTGGCTTCCGCGATTTCGGCGTTGCGGAACACCGCCGTGATGAACTTCGCGGAGCCGTCCGGCTCGTCCCCCGCGCTGAAGCCGCCGGATAACATAATTATGTCGCCGCCGTCAATGGCGCGGCGCATTGCTTGGAGTGACTGTTCGACCTCCGCCGCGTTCAAATTGCGGAACACAAGGGGCTTGACCTCCGCTCCGGCGCGTGTGAAAGCACGTTCTGAATCATATTCGCAATTTGTACCGGGGAAAATCGGCAGAAACACGGTAGGCTTGCGAGGAATTATAACTTTTTTGCGGGCAATTGGATTCGCGGGCATGTCGGGGGTGTTTTGCTCTGTAGTCGTGGGAAAAATCGGATTTAGTGTGCTTTCCCATGCCGCGAGTAGCGTGTCAATAGGATAACCCGCAACCTCCGGCGCACTCTGTGTCTCGCCGATAACCTGCCAGCTGTCAGGCAGCTTGGACGCGTCGAGCATTTCCAAGACGATTGCGCCCATTCGGGGCTTAAAAAGGTCAATTTCGCGGACTTTTATGCCGATTTTATTGCCGAAAGCCATCAGCGGCAACACCTCGGCCAAGCCGAACCGCCCGACCGTGTGTGCGGCCAAAACCTTGCCGTTTTTGATAAGCTCGCGAACGGCGGCGTAGGTGTCCGCCAGCGACTTGAAATCGGGCAAAGCGTCCGCGCCGTAAGCGATTGGGGCGAGGACAAGCGTGCTGTCCGTGCGCTTAAGCTCCGGTGATATAAGCTCGCGGGCGTCCGCCACGGCCAACGCGAACGCCACGACGGTTGGCGGCACGTGAATATCCTTGTACGTCCCCGACATGCTGTCCTTGCCGCCTATCGCGGCACAACCCGTTGCGATTTGCGCGTAGTACGCGCCCAAAAGTCCCGCCAGCGGATTGCCCCATTTTTCGGGGTCACGGCCAAGCTTTTCAAAGTACTCCTGAAACGTCAAACGCGCACGGCTGTAGTCCCCGCCGGCCGCCGTGATTTTCGCCAAGGCCTCGACAACGGCGTAAACCGCGCCGTGAAACGGACTCCATTTGGCGATTTCGGGGTCGTAGCCGTGGGACATAATGGTTGCGGCGGACGTGCCGTCGGCGGGGATTTTGCACACGGAGGACTGGGCGGGCGTGAGTTGATTCTTGCCGCCGAAAGGCATGAACACCGTCCCCGCGCCGATTGACGCGTCAAAACGCTCCGCCAATCCGCGTTGCGAGCAGACGTTTAAGTCACTCAAAAGTGAGGGAATATCGGAATATTTGGGCGTAAACGGCGTTGTATCCGCAGGAGAAGTGATGATTGCCGCCGTAGTCTGACGCGCCCCGTTGGTGTCCATAAGCTCACGCGGTAGCTCGACAATTGTGTCGCCGCGCCAGCTCATACGCAGAACGCGGTCGTCTGTCACAACCGCAATCCGTGTCGCCTCAAGGTTTTCGGCGTTGCAGAGCGCGATAAACGCGTCCGCATCTACCGCCCGCGTAACAACCGCCATGCGCTCCTGCGACTCGGAGATGGCCAGCTCCGTGCCGTCTAGACCCTCGTATTTTTTGGGGACTGCATCCAAATTTATTGTCAATCCATCGGCCAGCTCGCCCACCGCCACGGCCACGCCGCCCGCGCCAAAATCGTTGCAACGCTTGATTTTTCGGGCGGCCTCCGGGTTGCGGAACAGCCGCTGCAGCTTGCGCTCTGTGACGGGGTTGCCTTTCTGAACCTCCGCGCCGCAGGTTAAAATCGACGACTCGCTGTGCGCCTTGGACGAGCCTGTCGCGCCTCCGCAACCGTCGCGCCCCGTGCGCCCGCCGACCAGCAACACCACGTCTCCCGCCGCGGGTATCTCGCGCACAATATTTGCCGCGGGCGCCGCGCCTACAACCGCCCCGATTTCCATGCGTTTTGCCACAAATCCCTCGTCGTAAATCTCGCGCACCAGCCCCGTGGCCAGCCCGATTTGGTTTCCGTAGGAGCTGAACCCGTGGGCGGCCTGCTGGGTGATCCGCTTCTGCGGCAGTTTGCCCGAAAGCGTTGCGGAGACAGGGGTTCGCGGGTCGCCCGCCCCCGTGATCCGCAACGCCTGATAGACATAAGACCGCCCGGACAACGGGTCGCGAATCGCGCCGCCAAGGCATGTCGCCGCGCCGCCGAACGGCTCAATTTCGGTGGGATGGTTGTGCGTCTCGTTTTTGAACATCACCAGCCAAGGCTCAACGCCGTTGTCGGTTTCAAGCTCAACGCGTATCGAACAGGCGTTAATCTCGTCAGATTCGTCCAAATCGTTGAGTTTCCCCAACTTTTTCAGCTGTTTTGCGCCGATTGTCGCGACGTCCATCAAGGTCGTTTCGCGCTTGCTCGCGGCGCGATATTGCTCAAACGCGGCGGCGATCGGGGCGGTGTACAGCCCCTCCGCGATGTCCACGCGCTCGATTTGCGTCTGAAACGTGGTGTGGCGGCAGTGATCCGACCAATAAGTGTCCAAAACTCGGATTTCTGTCTCGGTAGGATCGCGCTTAAGCGTGTCGCGGAAGTAGTCTTGAACCAAATTTAAGTCCTCAATACTCATGGCAAGTCCGCGATTTTCGTGGAGTTCTGACAACTTTTCAGCGTCAAATACTCTAAATCCCGTCAGGACTTTGATAGGTTGTGGATTTTCGAGGTTTTGTTGCAAGGTTTCGGGTTTTTCGCCCGGAATCTCGCGGCTGTCCACGGTGTTGATCAGGTGCTTTTTGACGGCTGTTAAATCGCCGCAGTCTTCCAAAACATAGACCTTAGCGGTCTCGACAATTGCGTCAAAACCCAGTATTCGCAGGCATTGCGCGGCGGAGTCGGCGCGTTGATTGTACTGGCCGGGCAGGTACGCAACGGTGAAAACCTCCGCGCCGTCGGCCACGGGGATGTTTTCGTCGTAGACATAATCCGCCATCGGCTCGGAAAACACGCGGCGTTTGGCAAGCTCCCACTCGTCAGCCGACAACCCCTCCACGTCGTAGAGGTTGAGTACGCGCAGATTCGAGAGATTTATCCCCAAATTTTCAACTAATTCCTCGTGCAATTGCCGCGATTCCACATCAAAACCCGGCTTTTTCTCAACAAAGACGCGCCTAATCATAAAGCTCTCCTGACATTGCCGATGTCGTCGCGGCAATATTTGTTTTCAAAGCTGATTTTCTCGGCCAGTCCATAGGCGCGACCCACTGCAACGCCTAGGTTTTCGCCCAATCCGACAGCCGCGAGGACGCGCCCCCCGGCGGTCAGCGTGTCGCCGTCGTCGGACAGCCGAGTTCCAGCTTGAAACACATGCGTTTGCTCCGAAAAAATGTCGATTCCGGTGATTTTATAGCCCGTTTCGTAGCTTTCGGGGTATCCGTCGGAGGCAAGCACCACGCATGCCGCCGCGAATGTGCCCAGCTTCACCTGTGCGCGATCCAACGTCCCGTCCACGCAGGACTCCATAAGCTCCAACAGGTCGCCCTCCATGCGCGGCAGGACGACCTGCGCCTCCGGGTCGCCGAAACGGGCGTTGTATTCGATGACTTTAACGCCGTTTTTGGTTTCCATAAGTCCGAAGTACAGCACGCCCTTGAAAGGGCGATTTTCTTGCGCCATCGCGGCCAGCGTGGGCTTGTAAATGCTCTCCAGACAGGCTTTGTGCATGTCGGCGGTGTAGAACGGACAGGGCGAAATCGCGCCCATGCCGCCCGTGTTTGGCCCCTTGTCGCCGTCCTTTGCGCGTTTGTAGTCGCAGGCGTTAGCAAACGGCAGAATATGGCGGCCATCGCAGAACGCAAACACCGAAAGCTCCCGCCCCGTAAGGAATTCCTCGATTACCACGGCACGCCCCGCGTCCCCGAAACGCCGCTCAATCAGCATGCCCGACAGCGCGGCATTTGCCTCCTCGCGGTTTTGGCAGATCACCACGCCCTTGCCCAACGCCAGCCCGTCCGCCTTGATAACCACGGGGAAATCCACGCCGTCAAGATAGGAAAACGCCAACTTTATATCGGTAAAACTCGCGTATTTCGCGGTGGGAATATTGTATTTTCGCATTAAATCCTTTGAAAACACCTTGCTACTTTCAATCGCCGCCGCCGCTTTGTTCGGCCCCCAAATTTTCAGGCCGCGAGCCTCAAACGCGTCCACGATTCCGAGGGACAGCGGGTCGTCCGGGCCGACTATGGTGAAGTCGATGTTTTGCTCCTCTGCGAAGCTAAGCAACGCGGGGAAATCCGTAACTTTTATGGGGACATTTTCGGCGATTTTGGCGGTTCCCGCATTGCCGGGCGCACAAAACAGCTTGGTCACGCGGGGACTTTGCAGCAGTTTCCACGCCATCGCGTGTTCGCGTCCGCCCCCACCGATTAACAATACGTTCAAAACTTCCACTCCTTTGCTAAAATCGCAATCGCTTCAGGCAAAATAATGTGTTCAGCCTGCGTAAGTACCCGTTTTTGCAACAATTCCGGCGTATCTCCCGGCAGTATCTCCACGGATTTCTGCAATATCACAGCCCCCGCGTCCGTTTCGGGGACGACGTAGTGAACCGTTGCGCCCGTAGTCTTTGCGCCGGATTTAAGCACCGCCTCGTGGACGCGCAGACCGTAAAAACCGTCGCCGCCGAAGTCGGGCAGAAGCGCGGGATGGATATTGATGATACGCCCGGCGTAGGTCTCGAAGAAAACCCGCGATATTATCCTCAAATACCCCGCCAAAACCACCAAATCCACGTGTTTTTCTTGAAGATACGCAACAATTGCCGCGTCTTGATCGCGTTGCTCCGGGTAGTCGCGTATCGAGAACGCCGCGTGGTCTATACCGTGCCGCGCCGCACGCTCCAAAGCCCCTGCTTGCAATCGATTGCTAATTACGCACACGATCTCAACGGGCAAAGTACCGTCCTCCACGCGGTCGATTATCGCCTGTAAATTCGTGCCGCCGCCGGACACCAAAACCGCGATCCGCAGTTTTCTCACAGCTGGACACCCGGAGTATCCGTTACGCGGCCTATGCGCCACGCGGGAACATCGGCGGCTTTCAAGGCCGCAATCGCAGTCTGCACCTGACTTTCCGGCACAATCGCCGCCATGCCGATACCCATGTTAAAGGTGTTGAACATGTCGCGCCGCGAGATATTGCCGCGCCGGCGGATCTCCTCAAAAATCGGGGGCGCGTCCCACTGCCCGTCGATGTCCAGCCCCAAATGCCGGGGCAACATGCGCGGCAGATTCTCGATAAACCCGCCCCCCGTGACGTGCGCCAAAGCGCGAACGTCAACCGCTTGCCGCAATGCGTCCACGGCGTTGACATAGATTCTGGTCGGCACAAGCAGCTCCGGCAGATCGCGCAACTCGTTCTCCGAGAACAGCTTGCGGATCAGCGAGTACCCGTTGGAGTGGGGACCTGTGGAGGCAAACCCGATCAGCGCGTCGCCGACCTCGGCGCGTTTGCCGTCGATAATATCGCCGCGCCCGACTATTCCTACCGCGAAGCCCGCCAAATCGTACTCATTTTCGGGGTAAAAGCCCGGCATTTCGGCGGTTTCTCCCCCGATAAGCGCGGCCTTTGACTGTCTACAGCCGTCCGCGACCCCGCTGACCAGCTCCGCGATTTTTTCGGGGACATTGCGCCCGCACGCGATGTAATCCAGGAAAAACAGCGGGCGCGCCCCGCAACAGATGATGTCGTTTACGCACATCGCCACGCAGTCTACCCCCACCGTGTCGTGCTTGTCCTGCAAAAAGGCCAGCTTTAGCTTGGTGCCAACGCCGTCCGTGCCGGACACCAGCACGGGATCCTTTGGCAAATCGCCCAAGGCGAACAGACCGCCAAAACCGCCGATGTCGGTCAAAACATTTTTGGTAAACGTGGAGCGCACATGCTCCTTCATCAGCTCAACCGAGCGATAGCCCGCCTCAACGTCCACGCCGGCGCGGGCGTAAGCACTGACAAGTTCTGTGGAACCCGCGGGAATCAAGCTTTCCATAAACAGCAACCCCTCTCCTCACGATATTCTACACTAAATCGCGCCCGCCGTCAAGGTTAATAACTTGCATTTTATCGGCGTTTGTGTTATAATAAACGCGTTAACGCGTTTATTATATAATTTTAACTGTGCTTTTTTCTTTCAAAAAACCTCTTGACAACCCTTTTAACCTGTGGTATAATAACCAGCGTTGTGACCCATTAGCTCAGTTGGCAGAGCAATTGCCTTTTAAGCAATGGGTCCGCGGTTCGAATCCGCGATGGGTCACCAACAATTACATCCCAAAACCGCCTATGGGCGGTTTTTAGACTATCGGAGGTGCTTTTGCCGTGACCGACCTTGAACGCGTACGTGAATACTTCAAAGCCGATAAATTCGCGGCGCTGGTGGGGATAGCCATCCTTGAAGCGTCCCCCGACCGCGTGGTCTGCTCGATGGATCTGACCGAGCACCACTTCAATGCGGGCGGCGTACCGCAGGGCGGCGCGGTCTTTACCCTTGCCGACACGGCCTTTGGCGTGCATTGCAATGTCGAGCGCGCTCTGGGCGCGGACGTGAACATCACGCTGGGGCAGAGCTGTGCTATCTCGTACCTGAAAGGCTCGCGGGGCAAGACTTTGACCGCAACGTCCCAGCGGCTGTCGAAAGGCCGCAGTATCTCGGTCTACCGCGTGCGGGTTACGGACGACTTGGGCGTGGCTATCGCCGAGATGACCGGCAACGCTTTTACAAAATAATTGTGATTACCCCTTTTTATTTGTGCTTCTATGTGTTATAATAAGTATAATAAGGAGAGATTACTATGTATTTGACGGCATTGCTGGCGGACGATAACGACCTCAGCCTTATGGTGTGCGAGGAGCTGTTAAGCGAATATAAGTTGCGTACGCATACGGCCGTCAGCGGTGCGGAGGCCGTGCGTTTAGCCGCCGCTTATAAATTCGACATTATTTTTCTTGACCATATTATGCCGGGCATGGACGGAGCGGAGACCTGCCGCCGCATCCGCCGCATAGAGGGCTACGCCGATACGCCCATTATCGCGCTGACCGGCAACGATACCCAGCAGTATGAGGCCCTATACCACGAGGTGGGCATGAGCGATTGGATGACCAAGCCCATGGAGCCGGACGTACTGCACGGCATACTGACCAAATGGCTGAAAAACCTGAAACCGTCTGCCGAGGACAGCAAGGCCGCCCAGCCGGACGTGCCGCAGTGGTACACCGAGCTGTCGGCCATAAAACAGCTGGACGCGAGACGCGCCTTGGGGTTAATGCGCGGCAACTATCAGGCTCTGCGCCGTATGCTGGACGCGTTTACCCGTCAGGTCGAGCAGAAAACGCTGTTTATGGAGGACGCGATTGGCCGCGGCAACCTAAAACCCTACGCGGTTGAGGCGCACAGCTTTAAAGGTAGTCTTAACAACATGGGTGCTACGACGATGGCCGAGCGGGCGCGTGAGCTGGAGCTACTGGCCGACGCGGGCGACCTTGAGGCGGTTCGGCACAAGAACGCCGCGCTGATGTGGGGCTTGCGGGCTTTGGCGAAGATTATCGCCGACACGCGGCCAAGCGAGAACGCCGCCAAAAAACGCGGCGATAACAACGATTTGCTTGATACGCTGAAGAAAATCGCCGACGCGATGGAGGAATTTGAAACTGACGACGCGAAAAAGCTTGTCATGGGATTGCGAACCTTCGGCTTCTCCGCCGAATATGATAAACGGGTGTTCGAGCTTGGCGAATTGTTAGACGCGTACGAATTTGACGCGTTTGTCACAGAAACGGCCTCGCTGATCGGCGAGCTTGGAGGATAATATGGAACCTAAAAGACTGGTGCTGGCGGTGGACGACAACGCGTCCAACCTGCGCCTTATCGACGAAACGCTTAGCGAAAAATACAAGGTACATACCGCTCCCAGCGGGGAGTGGGCTATGGCGTTTCTGAATAAAAAAACACCGGATTTGATTCTGCTTGACCTGCGTATGCCGGGCATGGACGGCTACGAGTTTATAACCAAGCTAAAGGCCATACCGGGCTTGGAAGAGATCCCCGTGATTTTCCTTACCGCGTCAGAGGGGCAGGACGAGGAGCGGCAGGCCTTTGACTTTGGGGCCGTGGACTACATCAAAAAGCCCGTCGTGCCGGAGCTGTTAATGGCGCGTGTAAGCATACATCTTGAGCTTTCTGTGTACCGCAAACAGCTGGAACATTTGGTTTTCGAGCGCACGCAGATGTTGCAGAACGCCGAGGACGGGATACTAAGCCTGCTAGCCAACGTGTCATCGTACCGCGACCAAGAGACGGGGGCGCATGTGCGGCGCACGACCGAGTACGTCCGGGTGCTGGTACAGACCATACAGCGAGCCGTTGAACCCGGTCACGAATACTACATCAGCCGCGACTACGGCCAATCGATTATCAAGTCCGCAAAACTGCACGACATCGGAAAGGTGTCTATCGCCGACGCTGTCCTGCTTAAACCGGGCAAGCTGACCGCCGACGAGTTCGACGAGATGAAAAAGCACACCACCAACGGGGCGCGCATGATAGACGACGCGATAAACGACCTGTCTGACGACTCGTTTTTGATAGTCGCCCGCGAGATAATCGTCGCGCACCACGAGAAATGGAACGGCATGGGGTATCCCTACGGCATGAAGGATAAGTCCATTCCGCTGTCGGCGCGGCTTATGGCCATAGCGGACGTGTATGACGCGCTTATCTCGCGCCGCCCGTACAAAGAGCCGTTCACCCACGAAAAGGCGCTGGAGATTATCTACCAAGACGCGGGAACGCATTTTGACCCGTTTGTTCTGGAGCTTGCAAAGGCACAGATAGACAGGTTTAATGAAATAGCAAACAGGATTACTGATTAAGGGGAAGTGGCTTATGAGTTTGGAAACGGCTGAAATCAAAGGCTTGGACGTGCAGGACGCGTTGCGCCGTCTGCGCGGCAACGTAAAGCTGTACACAAAGCTGATCGGGCGCTTTGTTGACGGCTCCGAGACACAGGCGTTGCGCGTGTCACTGGACGCGGGCGACCTTGAGACCGCCATACGTGACGCGCATACCATCAAGGGCGCGGCGGCGAATCTGTCGGCGGAGGACATACGCGCCAAGGCGTTAGAGCTTGAAACCGCGCTTAAATCCGGCGAGTCGGTTGACGAATCGCACAAGGCATTGTTTGCGGAGATTTTAGCTCTGTACGCGAATTTAAAGGAGCAGGTGACGCCACATTTACAGTAACGTAACGGACAATATCAAAGAGGCGGCCAAGCGCACCCAGACGGAGCTGGAGGGTGTGCTGTTTATGTTGCCCACGCCCGTTTTGCTGTTGGACCCTGAAACCAACAAGGTGCTATACGTAAACCGCAGCTTCTGCGAGATGATGGAAGCGGAAAGCGTTGAAGAACTGCGCGCCCATGAATACAGCCATTTTATCCCCAGCCGCGACGCGGCCGAGGCCCGCGACCGCGTGACCCGAAGCGCGAAGCTACTGCGCGAGATCAATTCGCGCACGGAGTGGGATAGCCAGTACCTTACGCTGAAAGGCCGAGTGGTGGACGTTGCGGTGTCCGGCGCGTTTGTTACTTACAACGAGCGGGAGGCCGTTGCGGTGATAATCCGGGACGTGTCCGCCGAGAAACAGCAACAGCGTCTGCTGGAAAAGGTAGCGCAGGACGAGCGCGAGAGCAATAAGGTCAAAAGCCGCTTTTTAGTTAACATGTCACACGAGATACGCACCCCGATGAACGCCGTAATCGGCCTGTCGGAGTTGGCCTTGCGCCGCGAAAATTTGGACATCGGCGCGGCTATCGACACGCTTATTAAGGTCTGCGGCTCGGCCAAGATTCTGCTGGGGATTATCAACGATATTTTGGACTTTTCAAAGATGGAAGCGGACAAAATGGATATGCTGTCCGAGGAATTTGACCTGTCCGACGTTATAGACAACGTGCTGTTGGTGTCCTCCACCCGTCTTGGCGACAAGCCCGTGGAGATGATTGCGGACGTGGCCGACGATGTGCCGACACATCTTGTTGGCGACCGCACGCGCCTGTGGCAGATTTTGAAAAACTTCTTGGATAACGCCTCTAAGTTCACCGCCGACGGCACGATAATCTGCCGTATCACGGCCGGCGAGACCACGCCGGACGGCCGCGTCCCGCTGACCTTTGTGGTTGAGGACAGCGGTATCGGCATGTCGGAGGACGCGTTGCGGCGGCTGTTCACACCGTTTGAGCAGTTTTCGGGCAGCTCAAAAACCGAGGCCATGGGTACGGGGCTGGGGATGTCCATCGCCAAGCAGTTGATCGAGCTGATGGGCGGCTCGGTGCGCGTGGAGAGCGCTTTGAAAAAAGGCACCACGATAACCTTTGACATTCCGTTCAAGGCGCCCGCCAAGCGGATACTGTTCCGCGACGTGTTCGCGACAAATCGGATTACCGACGTTCGCGCTTTGGTGGCGGAAAGCTCCGGGGCGTTTGGGGAGTTGGTCTGCGGACTGCTGACGCGCTTGGGCGTGGACTTCACGAAAGTGGCGGACGTGCGGCAAGCCGCAAACGCGGTTATTGTGGCGCAGAATATCGGGCGGCCCTTTGATATTATTTTGCTGGACAACGACAAGACGGGGGAGGCTATCGCCCGCGGCTTGAAGGAAATACACAAGGACGAGAAGATTTTGCTAATGGCCGCGTCGTACTCCAAGCATTTGGCGGGGGACGCGGTGCGCGAAGCAGGCTTTTCGGACGTTATCGAGAAGCCGTTCGGCCCCTTGGCGTTCCGCGAGAAGATACTGCGGGCGTTGGGGCGCGAGGCCGAAACCCACGCGCTGTACGCCGAGGAGATAATCAGCTTCCCCGACTCGAAGATTCTGTTGTGCGAGGACAACGTTATAAACCAAGAGGTCGGGCTGGGGATTTTAGAGGAATTCGGCATAGATACAATGGTCGCGGGCGACGGCGAGGTCGCGCTGGAGATGCTTGATAAGTATCCATTCGACTTGGTTTTGATGGACATTCACATGCCCGTGATGGACGGACTGCAGGCCACCGCCGCGATACGCGAGTCGGGTAAGTCCTACGCCCAAATCCCGATTGTTGCCATGACCGCCGATGTTATGCAAGAGGAGGTCAAGACCTTTACGGACGCGGGCATGGACGGCCACGTGGCCAAGCCGATAGAGTTCGAGCGTTTGCAGGTGGTGCTTACAGAGTTTTTGACCAAGGGCGGCGATACCAATGTTGTGCTGGAGGACGATAGCTTCCCGCAGTTGTACTGCGTGGACATACAGCGCGCCGTGCGGCATTTTCTTGAGAGCCGGGACGACTATATAGACGCGCTGAAGTCGTTTGTGTCGATGTTTCCGTCGTTCTTCCTGCCGTTTGAAATGCTTGCGGCGGAGGACAACATGCGCGACGCGCAGGATTTGGCGCACGAAATAGTAGCCGCGGCGGCCAACATCGGCGCGGAGGAGGTACGGCGTCTGGCGCTGGAATTCGACGGCCAGCTAAGGTTGAACACGCCGAATATTGTGACGTATCAAGAGCTGAATCAAGCCATGCAGGAGCTGAAAAGCGAGGTAAGGCAACATTTCAAGTAGGGGCGATCGTTGATCGCCCGTTTACGCAACCCGAAATATTAAAAGACCCCTTGACAGCTTCGTCAAGGGGTGGTATAATGAAGACATAAAGCGGTGCTCGCACCCGAACGGTGCGCCACCCACCAACTTGATACTATGTAGCCGTTACTGTGGTGGGTGGACGGCTACGTAGCTTTTGGAGCTATTTGTATGAGAAGCCACAAGACGAGTCCAATGGCGACAGCATAGCGAAATAGTTTTCTCCCCATTAGCACCACCTCCTTTACCTTGACGCTCGAAGGCAAGGCGGGTGAACGAACCGCTCAGGCGCGGCAACCCGCGTGGGCAAAGCCGCTATTGGTATTATAACATGGACAACTAAAGTGTGTCAACCCCCGTTGTAGGAGCGATTGTCTCAATCGCCCGTGCAATCTAAAACGGACGGCGCGGCAGGAGTTACGCGGGCGATTGATAATCGCCCCTACGGATGCCGCTTTGACGGAAACCGTTAAACGTAAAAAGAACGCCGCAAGGCGTTCTTTTTACGTTACTCTCCATACCCGAAATTGCGCAGTCCCGCTTGATTGTCGCGCCAGTTTTCCTTTACCTTGACCCACAATCTTAGCATGACCTTTTCGCCGTAGAATTCCTCCAGCTCCTCGCGTGCCAGACTGCCGATTTTGCCTATCATCGCGCCTTTTTTGCCCAAGATTATGCCCTTGTGGCTGTCCTTTTCGCAAAACAGCGTCGCGTCGATTTCAACAAGCCCGTCGTCGCGCTGGTGCAGACGCTCGATTACCACCGCCAAGCCGTGGGGTACCTCGCGGTCAAGCAACCCCAAGGCTTTTTCGCGCACGATTTCCGCTATCAGCACCTTGTCGGGCTGGTCGGAGTTCATGTCGTCCGGGAACAGATACTCACCCTCGGTGGCCAGCGGCAATACCTCTGATACCAGTGTTTCCAAGCCCTCGGCGTTTTTCGCGGAGATGGGGACTACTGCGGCGAACTCCCGCCCGAAGGCCTGCGTGTACGCCATAATCACGGCCAACAGCCTGTCCTTGGACACGGTGTCGATTTTATTGATGGCCAGCACGCAAGCCGTGTCGCCAACCCGACCCAGCAACAGTTGCTCCTGCGTGCCGACTATCGGGTCGGGGTTGACCACCAGTATGATCCCGTCAACGTCCGCCGCGCTGGAGCGCACAACGTCCACCATAAAACGCCCCAAAGCGTTGCGCGGCTTGTGAAATCCGGGCGTGTCGATAAACACCAGCTGTATTTCGCCGCGTGTGACCACGCCGCAGATACGATGGCGCGTGGTCTGCGGCTTGTTGGTGACTATGGCGACTTTTTCGCCCACCAGCGCGTTTAGCAGTGTGGATTTGCCCACATTCGGGCGGCCTATGATGGCTATCATGCCTGATTTTTTCAAGGTTATCTCCTATCTTTTTTTCAGCAGTTTAAGATTGCGGTCAATCAGTTCACAGCGTTGCTTTACGCAGTCGGCCGAGCGCAATGCGTCCGGCGGGGTTCCCCACGCGTAGTCCAACAGCTTGCGAGTTGAGGTAACCGCAACGTGCAATCGCGTGTCGGAGGACGCGTAGTAGATGTACACGGTGCCGTCCTCGAAGTCTATAGCGCCGTTGGTGAACACCACGTTGGACACGTCGCCCACGCGCTCGCCGCCCAGGGGGGCTATCATGTAGCCGCCCGGCTCGGCGATAACCTTCCACGGCTCTTTCAAATCCGTGACGAACAGGTAGATCACATAGCGCAGTCCGGCGGCGGTGTTGCGAACGCCGTGTGCGATATGCAACCAGCCGCGCTCCGTCCAAATCGGGGTCGCGCCCGCGCCGTTCTTGCTCTCGGTGATTGTGTGGTAACGGCGGCTGCTGGTGGTGATTTCCTCGTCGATAACGGCGTTTGTCACGTCCTTGCACAGCCCGAAGCCGATACCGCCTCCGCTTCCCGTCTCGATAAAGCCGTCCATCGGACGGGTGTAAAACGCGTACTGCTTGTTGACGAATTTGGGCAACAGCACAACATTTCGCTGTTGGGGCGAGCGTTTTGTCACCAAATTGGGCAGACGCTCCCACTTTTTCAGATCCTTTGTGCGCACGATTCCCGCCGCCGCGACTGCCGCGCCGAGGTCGGTGTCGGACTTGTCCTTGCTTTCGGAGCAGAACACGCCGTAAATCCAGCCGTCCTCGTGCTTTGTCAGGCGCATGTCGTATACATTGGTCTCGTCGGGGTAGATGTCCGGCAGACTTACGGGCTTTTCCCAAAAGCGGAAGCCGTCCACGGGGCTGTCGCTTTCGGCCACGCCGAAGAACGACTTGCGGTCGCCGCCCTCGATACGCGGTACCAAATAGAATCGTCCGTTTAGCTCTATCGCGCCGGAGTTGAACACGCCGTTCACGCTAAGGCGTTCGATAAAGCAGGGGTTGGCTTTCGCGTCCAGGTCGTAACGCCAAAACAGCGGGATATGGTCGCGGGTAAGCACGGGGTTTTTGTAGCGTACGAACAGTCCGTTGTCCCAACCGTTGGGGTCGTTGCGGAGAGTGATCAGCCGCTCGTAATCGGGCAGACGGCGCGTGTACTCGGTGTGAAGCATGTGATAATCCTCCCTCATTCGCTAAAACTTTGTTTACTCAAATTTCCTGCGCAATAGCTCGAATACCATCCTTCCGTTGTGATACGGGCATTTCCACGGCTCGGCTATGGGATTGCGGCTTGTGGGCCGGTCGTTGTCGTCCAAGTCCCAAAACCATTCTGACCCGTCGCGCTTGTCGGTAAGCTTGTCCTCTATGTACCCAAGAAGCTCACGAGTGGCAGTTAAATATTTGTCATCACGCGTCTTCTCATAGAGGTTGAAAAAGCCCAGCGCGGCCTCCGCCTGCACCCACCATATGCGGGTTTTGTTCTCGATTCCGCGCTCGCACTCGTTCCACAAGGATTGCTTGTGATAGGCCTTGTTGTAGACGTTGACCGCAAGCCGCGTCGTCAGGTCGCCTATTTCCTTGGAAAGTGCCGCGTCCTGCAACAGATCCGTACCCCAATCGATAAGCCACGAGGCCTCGATGTCATGCCCGTAGGATTGCAAATCCAGCAGACTGTTGTAATCCGCGTCGAAAAACACCTCTTGACGGTCAAGCGCGGGGTTGAAGACCTTGGTTTTGAATATGTCCAGGATTTTGCGCATTTTTGCCGCCACTTCGGGCTTTTTGTCCGCCTTGTACAGCCCCGAATAGGCCTCGAATACGTGCAGCAACGTGTTCATTGTCCGCGCCGCCTCAACGCCGTTTTCGGACAGCTTTTCGTTGCCGGCCTTGTTCCAGTTTAGGTCGTAGGCCTCGCCGTAGCCGTTGGGGTCGGCGCATTTTTGCTCGATAACCTCGAACAGCTCGTAGGCCAGTTTAAGCGCGTCAGCGTCGCCGCTAAGCTCGTAGTAGGCCGACAGCGCGTAGATCGCAAAGGCCTGATTGTAGCAGTGTTTCGTAGTGTCAAACGGAGTGCCGTCCGCGCTGACAGACCAGTAAACGCCAAGGTTTTCGCGGTCAATACAACGCTCGGTCAAGAATCGGTACGCGTGGTCGGCGTATTCACGCTCCCCGGCGTTTGCGAAGAACCACAAAATCCGGCTGTTCAGGATACAGCCCTTTACAGCATCCTTGTCCACGTTAAGGTCGAAGTCCACATAGCCGTAGAAACCGCCGCGTTTACGGTCAATAAGACCCTTCCAAAACGGAAGGATCTTATTGTTCAGGTTAGTACGCAGCATTATCGCACACCTATCTCGGTGTCATCGTTCGAGAGCTTGCTGTTGGTTTTGATGTAGTCCACAATCTCGTCCAACTTGCCGAAAGCCGCGCCGACGTAGGTATCCGCCGCGCCGTAGTACAGCGCGATACGCCCCGTGGGGTCGTCCACCAAAGCCGCGCAGGGGAACACCACATTGGGGACAAATCCGCGCTCCTCGAAGTCCTCTTCGGGGGTAAGCAGGAAGTTTTTGCAACGATACAGAACCTTAGACGGCTCGTCGATGTCCAAAATCGCGCCGCCCACGCTGTAGACAAAGCCGTTGCACGTGCCGGACACGCCGTGGTAGAACAACAGCCAGCCCTCAGAGGTCTCGATAGGTGTCGCGCCGCCGCCGACCTTAACGCCCTCCCACCAGTTGTTGCCGCGCCCCATAACGTGGCGGTGCTTGCCCCAGTAGGTCAAATCCGGGCTTTCGGAGATGAATATGTCGCCGAAAGGCGTGTGGCCGCTGTCGCTGGGGCGCGAGAGCAGGCGGTATGTGCCGTTTATCTTGCGCGGGAACAGCACGGCGTTGCGGTTAAAGGGAATGAACGGGTTTTCTATCCGCGTAAAGGTCTTGAAGTCGGTGGTTTTGGCGATGCCGATGGACGCGCCGTAGAAGTCCTGACACCAGATGGCGTAATAGGTGTCCTCAACCTTTACGAAGCGGGGGTCGTAGGCGTAGTGCGGCATAAAGCTCTCGCCGTTTTCGTCTACGAAGTGAATTTTTTCGGGGTTGATGTCCCAGTGCAGGGCGTCCTTACTCTCGCCCCAGTAGACGTTGGGGATACCGTCGGTCTGCTCGCCGCGGAACACGCCGACGAATCGGCCGTCGTAGGGCAGCACCGCGCTGTTGAAGATACGCGCAACGCCGGGGGCGGGATTGCGGCCGATAACGGGGTTTTCGGTGTAACGCCAAAGGGGTCCGTTCAGGTTCCTGCCGTCGGTGGGTCTGTCCTGCCAGGGCATGTTGGGGATAGCTTGGCCGTTAATAAGTTTAACACCGCTCATTGGAATCAGCTCCTAAAAATATAATGTGCCGTGTGCTATGTGTACAGTCTATCACGGAACGGCGCGAAAGTCAACAGGTGATTTTTTGCCTCTTTAAGATTTTCTATTGGCTTTTCAAAAAAAGGCTTGCCTTATTGGCCGGGCTGTGGTATAATACCTCAGTCGAGATTTAGAAAGGACTGAAATACAATGGCTAAATGTAATGTTTGCGATAAGGGCGTGACGTTTGGGATCGCGGTTTCGCACTCGCACCGCCGCTCCAACCGTGCGTGGAAACCCAATGTCAAGCGCGTGAAGGTGCTGCAGGACGGCACTCCGTGCCACGTACATGTCTGCACCCGTTGCCTGCGTTCCGGCAAAGTGCAACGCGCCGTGTGAAGCTTCCGTGTCAATAGGAAAGCCGTCCCGTTTGGGGCGGCTTTCTTAATTTCCAATCGTCACACCGTCCAAATACCCCAGTTCCCCCGCGTCTGACGTGAACTTGAACGTCAGGCTATACGCTCGCAACTGCTGAACCTTGGGATACCCCTTGCGCAACGTGCCGTACTTGCCGTCGCCCACCAGCGGGTGACCGTGGAACGCGAACTGGGCGCGTATCTGATGTGTGCGGCCTGTCTCAAGCACGCAGTCAACCTCGGCGATTTCGCCGTCGAATTTCAGCGTTTCAAAGCGCGTTACCGCCGTGCGCGCCTCCGGCATTGGGCGGTCGAACACCTCTACCACGCTGTGATTCGGGCGGCGGCGTATAAAGTCCCGATACACCCCCGCCCCGGGATTGCCCCAAACCTTGCAGGCGTAACGTTTTTCAAGCTCGCGGTCGCGGATTTTCTGCGCCAGAATCGTCTGCGCGGCGTGGGTTTTCGCAATCATCACCAAGCCGGACGTGTTGCGGTCGATTCGATGGCACAGCGCGGGCTTGAACGCGTTCTCCGCGTCGGGCTTCCACCCGCCCGACCTCGCAAGATACGCCAGTGCGTGGTCAATTAAAGTAGCACCCCCGTGTTCGTCCGCGTGAACCGACATGCCTGCGATTTTATCCGCAACAAGCAAGTGCGCGTCCTCGTAGACTATGTTGATATTCGGCTCGGCGATGGGCGAAAACGCCGGTTTTCCCTCCAGCCACTCCGGTTTGAAATACAGCCTTACAGAGTCGCCCTCCGCGATTCGGGCGGCGGCGGGGCAGTGCCGTCCGTTTAGGCGCACCTTTTTTTGCCGTATCGCCCGTTGTATCAGCGCAGCGGGCAACGAGGGCAAAAGCTTGGAAATAAAGCGATCCACGCGCATATTTCCGTCGTTGCCGGTGGCCGTGTATTCACGCAAAAAAATTCCTCCTTGACAAATCTGTTTTATAGTATTATAATAGTTTCATTCTTCGGGGCGGGGCGAAATTCCCCACCGGCGGTTACAGTCCGCGAGCGGGGTAATCCCCGCCGAATCGGTGAAATTCCGGTACCGACAGTTAAAGTCTGGATGAGAGAGGAGCATTTTTTATGCGTAACAACAACAAAATCCGTATGCTGACCCGCGTGTCTTTGCTGGCGGCGATGGCCGTGGTGCTTTCTTACATTGAAACGCCGCCGTTTCTGCCGGCCGTGCCGTTTCTTAGGCTGGACTTCGCCGCCGTACCCACAGCCATCGCGGCGATGGTAGGCGGGTTGCCCGCCGCCGCCGCCGTACTGCTGGTGGGCAACGCGTTCCATCTGCTGGTCACCCACACGGCGGGTATCGGCGAGCTGGCCAACTTTTTGATGGGCTTCAGCCTGATATGGCCGTTCGCGGTATTCAGTCGGTCAGAAAAGCTATTACAGCGCGTGACGCAAGGCGTTTTCGCCACGGTCAGCATAGTCTCCATAGGCGCGGCCTCTAATTACATCCTATTATTGCCGTTTTACGGCATACCCCATGACGCGGCGTTGGATATGCTGCCCTGGATTTCGCTGTTCAACGTGATAAAGGGCGCGGCGGTCTCAATCGTGGTCGGGGTTCTGCCGAACTCGCTTATCCACTGGCTGAAACGTAGCTAGCCGCCACCGCCGCCGCGACGGTCGGGCAAATGCGGGGGTCAAAGGCTTCGGGCAGAAGCGTTTGCGCCGTCGGCGCGACAAGCCCCGCCAGCGCGTAGGCCGCCGCCAGCTTCATGTCCTCGGTGATGTCCTTCGCGCCGCAATCCAACGCGCCGCGAAACACGCCGGGAAAGGCCAGCACGTTGTTTATCTGGTTGGGGAAGTCACTGCGCCCCGTGCCGACTATTGCCGCGCCCGCTTTTAGCGCGTCGTTCGGCATAATCTCCGGCGTGGGGTTGGCCATGGCAAAGACTATCGGGTCGCGGTTCATGCCGCGTACCATCTCTGATGTCACCAAATTCGGCGCGGACACCCCGATGAACAAATCCGCGCCGCGCATTATTTCGCCAAGCGTCCCCGTTTTGCCTGCCGGGCTGACAACGCCGCGCTTGTCGAACACAGTCAAGTCGCGCAGTCCCGCCAGCTTTAGAAGATTGGCCACAGCCGTACCCGCCGCACCCGCGCCGCAGATTACGGCCTTTATGTTCTCGATTTTGCGGTTGGTGACTTTAAGCGCGTTTGTAACGGCGGCCAGCGCGACTATCGCCGTGCCGTGCTGGTCGTCGTGAAACACGGGAATGTCGCACCGCTCTTTCAGCTTGCGTTCGATTTCAAAGCAACGCGGCGCGGCTATGTCCTCAAGGTTTATCCCGCCGAAGCTTCCAGCAAGCAACGCCACGGTGTTGACGAATTCGTCCACGTCCTTGGTGCGCACGCACAGCGGGATAGCGTCTATGCCGCCAAACGCCTTGAACAGCACGCATTTGCCCTCCATCACGGGCATGCCCGCCTCTGGGCCGATGTCCCCAAGCCCCAGCACCGCCGAGCCGTCCGTCACCACGGCCACCGTGTTCCAACGCCTCGTCAGCTCAAAGCTTTTGGCGGGGTCTTTTTGTATTTCAAGGCAGGGCGCGGCCACCCCCGGCGTATAGGCCAGCGACAGATCATCCTTTGTCGTAACGGGCACCCGCGGCGCGACCTCCAGCTTGCCGCGCCACTTGTAATGCGCCGCAAGCGACTCTAACGCGTAATCCAAAATATCACCTCAGAAATAATATAGATGTTATTATAGCATAGACACGTCGGCGTGTCTATGCTATAAGTTAAAATTATAAACAAAAATCCCACCCCCGCCGCCCCACTTGACAACCGCCGTCCCTTGTGCTATAATACTTAATTATACACAAAAGGGAGCGTGAGACTGTCATGGTAAACCTTAGTCACGATGAGAAGTTCCATAAAACCGGGCTGACTTTCGACGATGTTCTGCTTTTGCCGCGTGAAAGCCGCGTCCTGCCCCGCGACATTGACCTGAAAACCAACATAACCGCAAAGCTGCGCCTGAACATGCCGCTTATGAGCGCCGCTATGGACACCGTCACCGAGTACAGGATGGCGATTGCCATAGCCCGCGAGGGCGGCATTGGTGTTATCCACAAAAACATGGATATCGCCGAGCAGGCCGGGCAGGTTGACCAAGTAAAGCGCAGTGAAAACGGCGTTATCACCAACCCGTTCTTCCTGTCGCCCGACCATCGCCTGTCCGACGCGGAGGAGCTTATGCACAAGTACCGCATCTCCGGCGTGCCGATTTGCCGCGAGGGACTGCTTGTGGGCATACTGACCAACCGCGACCTTAAGTTTGAAGAGGACATGAGCCGTATTATTTCCGAGGTAATGACCGACAAGGGGCTGGTTACCGCACCCGTCGGCACCACGCTGACCGAGGCCAAGTCCATTTTGGGCAAGCACAAGATAGAAAAACTTCCGCTGGTGGACGACAAAATGGCGCTAAAAGGCCTGATAACCATCAAAGATATCGAGAAAGCCGCGCTATACCCTGAATCCGCTCGTGACGCGGAGGGACGGCTGGTGGTCGCCGCCGCGATAGGCAACACGCCCGACGTTATGGAGCGTGCCGCCGCGTTGATTGAGGCGGGGACGGACTTGCTGGTACTCGACTCCGCCCACGGCCACCACATCGGAATCATCGAAACCGCGCGGCGCGTAAAGGCCAAATACCCGAACGTGCAACTGCTGGCGGGCAACATCGCCACGGCGGACGCGGCCTACGCGCTGATAGACGCGGGCGCGGACGCGATAAAGGTCGGTATCGGCCCCGGTTCGATCTGCACCACACGCGTTGTGGCGGGTATCGGCGTGCCGCAGATTACCGCGATATACGACGTGGCCTGCGTGGCCTCGCGGCGCGGTATCCCCGTTGTGGCGGACGGCGGCGTGCAGTATTCCGGTGATGTGGTAAAGGCCCTCGCGGCGGGCGCGGACGTTGTTATGATAGGCTCGCTGTTCGCGGGCTGTGACGAGTCGCCGGGCGAGAGCGAGCTGTATCAGGGCAGACGCTTTAAGGTCTATCGCGGCATGGGCAGTATCGCGGCCATGCAGAAACGCCACGGCAGCGGCGACCGCTATTTCCAGTCGGACGCGCGCAAGCTAGTGCCGGAGGGCGTGGAGGGACGCGTACCCTACAAGGGGACGCTTAGCGAGCAAGTCTTCCAGCTTATCGGCGGGATACGCTCCGGCATGGGCTATTGCGGCGCGGCGAATATCCCCGCCCTGCAAAGCGACAGCCAGTTTATCCGCATAACGGGCGCGGGACTTAAAGAGAGCCACCCGCACGACATCTTTATCACCAAAGAATCCCCGAACTATTCGGTGCAGCTATGATTAGGGCAATAGACCGCTACAAAGCGGGTATAAACTTCGGCTGTTGGCTGGAGGGTTCGTATAGTATCGACCGCGACACGTGGATTACCGAGTCCGACGTTATCCAAGCCGCGGGTTGGGGCTACGACCACATAAGACTGCCGTTTTCCTACGAAGCCCCGGTGGAAATCCTAGACCGCGTGTTGGGTTGGTGCAAGAATCATAATTTAAATCTAATTTTGGACTTGCACAAAGCCCCCGGATACTCCTTTGTCAACGTGGACGCGGGCTTGCCCAATCCATTTTTGGACGACCCCGACTATCAGGAGCAATTCTTTGAAATCTGGCGCAAACTCGCCCGTCACTACATAGACGAGCGCGAGAATCTGGCCTTTGAGCTGCTAAACGAGGTTGTTGAGGGGCCGTCCTCTCGCTGGAACGCTATCGCGAAAAAGGCCATCGCGGCCATACGCGAAATCGACCCCACGCGGATTATAATCTACGGCGGCATACACTACAACAGCTGTTACTACATGAGCGAGCTGGAGGTAACCGACGACCCCAATTTGATCTACAACTTCCACTTCTACGAGCCGCACATCTTCACACATCAGCATAGCTGGACGCCGATGACTCGGCTGTACAACACAAATCTGACCTATCCGGGCGAGTTCCCCAAGCTGGACGAATTCTTCAAAAACCACCCCGACATGGCGGGCGGCATGACGCGCTACGTGGGCAAAAAGCTGGACCGCGCCTTGATGAGCGAGGACTTCGAGCCTGTGCGAAATTTTAAACGCGCCCACCCAAACGCGCAACTTTATTGCGGCGAGTACGGGGTTATTCGCACCGCATCGCCCTCCTCAAAGCGCAACTGGCTTGCGGACATAACCGAGCTGTTTATCGAGCTAGACATTGGCCGCGCCCTGTGGGACTATCTAGACGGCAAAAACGAGTGGTTCGCGTGCGTCCACGCCCACAACCGCAAGCCCATAGACGAGGACGTGTTGCTTACCTGCGCAAGAAAGGTGTAATATGAGCGAGACGATTTATACGATTCCCATAAACGAGGCCTTTGAGCTTCAAGACGGCACCTGCCCCGTGTGCCGTCTTAAAGCGCGGCTGGAGCGGGACGCGCTGGAGTACGTAATGGGCGCGGCGATGATGGAGCCGGACGTGCGCGTCGAAACCAACAAGCAGGGCTTCTGCCGCCGCCATCTTGAGGGCATGCTTGGCATGGGCAACCGCCTTGCGCTGTCGCTGATACTGCAAAGCTATTTGATGGAGCAGAGCAAGCGCGTCAAGAAATACAACCCCGATTCCTGTTTTGTGTGCAACCGCGTGGATAGGTTTATGGCGGCCTACATCTCGAATATCTTTCACATCTACGAGAGCGACGACGCGTTTCATGGTAAGCTGACAGGCTCTAAGCTGTGTTATCCGCATGTCGGGCTGTTGATGGCGGGCGCGGACAAAGGCATGCGCCGCAAATCGGCTGATAAGTTCAAAAACGCGTTGGAAAGCCTGGCGGCGGAGCGGTTTGGTGAAATCATCCCGCTGGTTACCACTTTTTGCAACAGCTTTGACCATCGCTTCGCGGATCAACCTCTGGGGGACGCGAAAACGGCGGTCGAGCAGACCGTTAATTGGATTGCGCCATGAAAAACTACTGCGTTGTTGATTTTGAGACCACGGGGCTGTCGCCGCATAACTGCGAGGTTATCGAGTTCGGCGCGGTGCGCGTGAAAAACGGCGAGCTTGACCTCAATATGGCCTCCCTATGCAAGCCCTATGGCTACATACCAAGCGGTATAACGCGGCTGACTGGCATTGACGAGAGCATGACCGCGAACTATCCGCATTTTGACGAGCTTTTGCCGACACTGCTTGACTTTATCGGCGGCGACGTGCTTGTGTGCCACAATGTCCCGTTCGACAAAGGCTTTTTAGACGCGGCCTGCGCCCGCAAAGGTATACGCTTCACGGGGGAGACCTACTGCACACTACAGGCGGCGCGGCGTATCTTGAAATTGCAAAGCCACAAATTAGGCATGGTCGCGGCGCATTTGGGGATAAAAAACGCGTCAGAACACCGCGCCTTGGGCGACGCGATGACCACCGCCCGGATTTTAATCAAGCTGCTTAATATGTAAGGGACGCTTTCGCGTCCCTTTTGTATATCTCTAACATGTTGGAAATAAAAATCCCGAAGCCTTTTTTCGGGTCGCTTACCAACACGTGGGTTACCGCGCCGATAAGCTTGCCGTTTTGCAGAATCGGACTGCCCGACATGCCTTGAACAATGCCGCCCGTTATCGCAAGCAGACTTTCGTCCGTCACGCGGATTGTAAAGTCGCGGCTGTCGCCCCCGCCCATGGCGGTAATCTCGATTTTAAAGGGTTCAACCGTGTCGCCGCGCACGTTGCACAGCATGGTTGCCTCGCCGATTTCCACCTCTGACTTATCGGCCAGCGCCGTGGCGTGCTGGAAAGTACCGCCGTCCGTGATAAAAGCCTTTGGTTTGTCCAAAATACCGAATAGCCCCTGCGCGGAATTTAAAATCAACGAGCCGGGCGAGACGGCTGTCGTAAACGCGCCTTTCAGCTCGCCGGGTTGCCCCGCACGACCGCGCCGCACCTCGGAAATTTCAGAGATTAGCAGGTCGCCCGATGCTATGGGAACAAGCAGCTTGCCCTCGCAGATACCATGACCCAACGCGCCGAACATGCCGCTTGCGGGGTCATAAAAGGTCAGCGTGCCGATTCCGGACACCGTGTCGCGCACCCACACGCCCAGCTTGCCGCCGTCGGCGCTTGCGGTAAGATTTGTCTCGGTGCCGCCGCGTATGATGGTCAGCGTTGCGGAATCGCCTGATTGTTCGATTTTATCGCCAAAATCCTCCGCGCTTCCGGCGGGTTCGCCGTTGATTTTTGTGATGAAGTCGCCGGGTTTTAGGCCGCCGCCGCGCTCGGTGTCTGTGGTGTAGCCCACGACCATCAGGCCGCGTGTTTTAAATTGTATGCCCGCGCTGTGGCCTATCGGTATAAGCTGCGAGGGAACCCCCGGCGCGGCGGCCATCGAGGGTACAGTCAGCGTCAGGAATATCAGAAAAGCCATAAAAATGGCGAAAATATGCTTGTTTCTCATATATAAAATACCTCACTTGTTCAGTTTGGCAATGAATCACCACATTCAGTATTACCCGAACGGGCGATTTATCTCATGGATTTTCTTTTCAAAAAAGTAAGTGAAAAAATCAAGAGTTAAGCTTCAAGCTACGATAGATAGTACGAGGGGGTGTCGTGGTGCAAATTTCGCAATTACCGCCCAGAGCGCAACAATTATTGGCGCAAATGCAAGGCCAAACTGACGATTTAATGACTACAGACCAGCTGGCGGGCGCCAAATCCGAGGGTATACGACCCATGCAGGCGCAACAACTGCTGACGCTGGCGCGTTTGAATGTCGGTGACGCGATATGGGCGGAGGTGCTTAAATCCGAGGGCGGCGACGTGCGGCTTAAATTGCCGGGCGGCGAGGTGTTTTCGGCGCAACAGACCGCCGCAGATAACAGAGAACAGATAACGGATAACAGATATGGCAAGACGCAACAGCCGCAGTCAACGCAACAGCCGCAGGCGCAAATGCCGACTGCTTTACAGCCGCAGGCGCAGACGGCGCGTCCGCTTGTCGCTTCCGCGCAGGTGCAGTTGCCGATTGCGGAGCTTGCCCCGCAGACCTCCGGGCAAGCGCAAATGCAACCGCAATCTCAGGCGCAAAGTCCGCAACAAGCTCCGATTGCTGGACAATCGCCGCTTGCGCAGACGCAAACTCCGACCGCTCAAATGCCGCAGGCTCCGCAGTTGCCGCAGGTTCAATTGCCTACTGCCGGACTGCCGCAGAGCAATCTGCCGCAGGTTCGGGAGTTGCCTGTTGGGCAGACCTTGATGTTCACTGTTACGGACAAATCCACGCCGGCGCGGCCTATGTTTCGGAATCAGCCCGCGCCCACGCCGCGCTTGACCGTTACCTTGACCGACCCCAAAATTTTGACCGACCCCAAGGCCGCCGACGTTCCCAAGCTGTTGAGGGCGTTTGGCGCGCCGCTTCCCGCGCCCGGCGACCCGATTCCCACTAAGGAGCAGATTCAAATCGGCGAGCGCAACGTGAACGTCGTCCGCGCTATGGTTGCGGGGGGCTTGCCCGTGTCGCGTGATAATTTTCAGGCCATCACGGCGGGTTTGGGGCGCAATCCGGCGCTAACGCCCGAACAGGCGGTGTTTATGACGAGGGAGAATATCCCGATAAATCCACCGAATGTGCAGCATTTTCAGCAGTTTTTGGAACACAAGGGCTTGGTCGGCGAACAGTTGCAGGCGATTTTGACCTTGCTGGAAGACGTGCCGGCAGATAACAGATTACAGATAACTGATAACAGATATGGCAAGGAGGTTGCCGCACCGCAGGCTAAGGCCGAAAATCTGCCTGTTAGGGAGCAGAACGCGCCGCAGGTTGCGGCTCGGTTGGAGCAGGCTATTACGGCTTTGTTTCGGCGGGTTGACCCCCACAACGCGCATACCTTGCCGCGTGAGCTTAATGCCGCCGCGCTTACTCGCGAGCTAAATGCCGCGGTGGAGTTGCTTTACGAGCGGCTGGAACGCACCCCGGACAGTCCCGCCCGCGCCGAGCTTCATCAGGCGGTGCGCGAGTTGGAGGGCGGTACGCGGTTTATTCAGCAGGTCAGTAATTTTACGCCGGTGGTGACTATCCCGCTTCAATGGGGCAACGAGCGCACCACGGCGGAGCTGTATGTGTTCAACGACAGCGAAAACGCCAAGAAACGCATAGACCCCCAAAACGCCACGATATTTTTGTCGCTGATGACAGCAAACGTGGGGCGTGTCGAGACCTTTATCAAGGTGCTGGGCAAAAACGTTGAGTGCGACTTCAAGTTAGAGTTGCCGGAAACGGCTTTGTTGGTGTCCGGGCATATGCTGGAGCTTTCAAACCTGTTGGAGGAGCAGGGCTACGCGCTGGCGCGCACTTCTGTTGCCGAGAAGACGGAAGCCAGCGACATTATGGACGTCAGCCGTATACGCGAGGATAACAAAACGCGCTATTTCTTTGACAGGAAGGTGTAGTATGAGCGAAAAAAAACCGCCCGTAAAAGAGGCGGTCGCGCTGGAGTACAATACCGAGCAAGTTGCGCCGAAGGTGGTTGCGGCGGGGCGGGGCGAGGTTGCGGAGCGTATAATCGAAAAGGCGGAGGAGCTTAAAATCCCCGTCCGCGCCGACGCGGATTTGGCGCACACCTTAAACGCCCTGCAGGTTGGGCAGGAGATACCGCCCGAGCTATACTCCGTTGTGGCGCAGGTACTGCTGTACGTCCGGAATTTGGATAAGAAGTGACTCCGGCTCGTCCGCCGTCTCAACTCTCGCGCCGGACAGCATCAGCTTTATGCGGTTTTCTTGATTGACACGTGTCGCGCCGGGGTCGTAGTCAACACTTAAAATATTCGCGTCGGGGTGGCGTTTGCGTATGGCGCGGATCATGCCCTTGCCCACAATGTGGTTGGGCAGACAGCCAAACGGCTGGGCGCAGATGATATTCGGCACGCCCATGTGAATAAGCTCCAGCATTTCCGCCGTAAGCAACCAGCCCTCGCCCATCTTGTTGCGGTCGGACACGTAGCCCGCTATCAGCTTTTTCTTCTCTTTGAATTTTTCCAGCGGGCGCAAGTCGGGGAAGTCGCGCATTACCTTGATAATGCGGTTCTCCATGCTCTCCATAAACCGGGCGAACAGCCCGAACAGTGTCCCTTTTAGCTTTTTTATGCCATAGACCTTCATGTCAACCACGTAGTGGTCGCACATGAACTGCAAAAAGCCCATAAGCCCCGGCACGATTACCTCCACGCCCTCGGCGCGGAGGAATTTTTCAAGCTCGTTGTTGCCCAGCGGCGCGAACTTGACGTAGATCTCCCCCACAATCCCAACCTTTGTCTTGGGTACGCGCAGAACCGGAATGTCGGTAAAATCGCGGCATATCTGCCGTATGGCGCGGCTGAAGCCTTTCAGCCCCAAGGACTTGAAGCCCGTCAGCCTTTCAACCCAGCGATCGACCAGCTTGTCCGTATCCCCCGCGTGAAGCTCGTAGGGACGCACCTGGTTTGACACGTCCATCAGCACATCGCCGTAGAAACAGGCCGACAGTAGCTCGTAAACCAACGGCAAATTGAGATTAAAGCCGGGGTTTTTCTCCATGCCGGACACGTTAAGGCTTACCACCGGCACATGCCCCATATCGTTGCGCTCCAAGGCCTTGCGCAGTAGATGTATGTAGTTCGAGGCGCGGCAACCGCCGCCCGTTTGAGTGATCATCAGCGCGGTTTTGTTGATGTCATACTTGCCGCTTTTAAGCGCGTCAATCATCTGGCCGATTACCAACAGCGCGGGGTAGCAGGTGTCGTTATGCACGTCCTGCAAGCCCTCCGTCACGATTTGCGGGTGCGTGGTTTTAAGCAGCACCGTGTTGTAGCCGTGGCGGCGGAAGATATGCTCGATCATCTCGAAGTGAATCGGCAGCATTTGGGGCAGTAAGATTGTGTATTCCTTGCGCATTTCCTCCGTGAACAGCAGACGACCCGCGCCGTCGCGCACTAACTCAGCCATGTGTTTTCTCCTTTACGCGTATCGCTTCCAGCAGACTGCGCAGGCGTATTTTCGCCGCGCCCAGATTGTTTATCTCGTCGATTTTTAGCTGTGTGTAAAACTTGCCGTGCCGCTCAAGTATAGACTTCACCTCGTCTGTGGTAACCGCGTCAAGCCCGCACCCGAACGACACCAGCTGTATCAGCTGCATGTCGGGGCTTTGCGCAACAACCTCCGCCGCGCTGTATAATCTGGCGTGATACGTCCACTGATTCAGCACCTTTACAGAGCTTTTCGCGCCCTGAACACTGACGCAATCCTCCGACAGCACCACGCCGCCCAAAGTTGTCAGCAGTTGATGTATGCCGTGGTTTACCTCCGGGTCGATGTGATACGGCCGCCCGGCCAGCACGAAGATGGGCAATTTTTTCTGCCGCGCTGTCTTTATCGCCTGAGCGCCAAAAGCTCGTACGGCCTCGCGGTCGGCCTCGTAGGCCTTGAAGCCGGACTCTATCGCGGGCTTGACTTCCTTGGCGGGGATATTGAACTCCTCGCCGAAGAACTTGATGGCCGCCTTTTCAAACGTGGCGCGAAACGCGGGCGCGAAGTGCGGGAACAGGAATCGCGTTTTGCCAAGGCTGTCCATGTTCGCGGCCAGAAGCTCCGGATAGTAGGCCACTACCGCGCAGTTGTAATGGTTGTCGCCCGCGCCCTCGTCAAAGTTATAGGTCATGCAGGGGTAGAATATCGCGTCAACCTCTTGCTCCAGCAACGCTTCGATGTGGCCGTGGGTCAGCTTTGCTGGATAGCACGCCGTGTCGGAGGGGATCGAGTTCTGCCCCTTGCTGTAAAGGGTTCTGCTTGACAGCGGCGACAGCACCACCTCAAACCCCAGTTGTTGCAAGATCGTTCTCCAAAACGGCAGGTTCTCCCACATATTCAGCACCAAGGGCAGTCCGATACGCCCGCGATAATTCAGCGTGGAGGGCCGGGAATCCACAGTCAGCTGTTTTTTGAACTCAAACGCATCGGGCAGACCCTCGGACTTCACGCCCGTGGGCTTTTCACAGCGGTTGCCGCTTAAAAAACTGCCGTCCGGGAACACGTTGCGCGTCACGCGGCAGTGGTTCGGGCAGATTTGACAGGCGAAGCTTGAGGATTTGTGTGTAAAGGCCATCAGCTTGTCAGGGCGAATCAAGCTTGAACGCGCAAGCCCAAGGTCGCGGGAGTACAGCGCCGCGCCGTATGCGCCCATCAACCCCGCGATTTGCGGGCGCGTTACCGTGGTGTTAAGCTCCGTCTCCAGTGACCGCAGTACGCAGTCGTTTAAAAACGTTCCGCCCTGCACCACGATATGCTCGCCCAACAGCTGCCCCACGGGCTGGCGAATGACTTTGTACAGCGCGTTTTTCACAACGCTCATGGCAAGCCCCGCCGAGATGTCGGCCACGGTCGCGCCGTCTTTCTGCGCCTGCTTGACCGAGGAGTTCATGAACACCGTACAGCGCGAGCCGAGGTCAACAGGGTGCGTTGCGGTGATCCCCAGCGCGGCGAAGTCGGCCACGCTGTACCCCAGCGCGGACGCGAAAGCCTCGATAAACGAGCCGCAACCGGAGGAGCAGGCCTCGTTTAGCAAGATGGACGTGACGCGCCCGTCAGCCAGACGGAAGCACTTCATGTCCTGCCCGCCGATGTCCAAAATAAAATCCACATCGGGTTGAAAGAACCGGGCGGCGGTGTAGTGCGCGGTGGTTTCGACAATACCCGCGTCCAGCCCGAACGCGTGCTTGATTAAATCCTCGCCGTAGCCCGTTACCGCCGAGCCGCCGATTGTAACCCGGTCGCCGCACAGCTCGTACAGCCGCGCAAGCTGGGTTTTAAGCAGTGACAGCGGTTCGCCCTTGTTGCTCATGTAGTAGCTGTAAAGCAGACCGCCGTCCGGGGCGACCAAGGCCAGCTTGGTGGTGGTGGAGCCCGCGTCTATGCCAAGATAGGCCGCGCCGCTGTATTCCGACAGGTTCAAATGCGGAACATCGGCGGAGCTGTGCCGCGCTTTGAAAGCTTCAAGCTCGGACGCATTTTTAAACAGCGGCGGCAAGCCAACGTAGCCGGCGGTGGCGGAAGCCTTTTCGTCCTCGAAGCGGCCTATGATGTCCGATAAACTCATGGTTTCTTTGGCCGACAGCGCCGCGCCTATGGCCACGTACAGCTCCGCCAGCTTGGGGAATATCGCGGTGTTGCCGTCAAGCTTCAGCGTTTCGATAAAGCGGCGGCGCAGACCCAGCATAAAGGTCAGCGGGCCGCCCAAAAAAGCGATTTTGCCCGAAATCTCGCGGCCTTGCGCCAGCCCCGCAACGGTCTGCTCGACTATTGACTGGTAGATACTCGCGCACATGTCGGGCTTTGACGCGCCCTGATTTATCAGGGGCTGTATGTCGCTTTTGGCGAACACCCCGCAACGCGACGCTATGGGGTACAGCTCCTTGTGGGACAGCGACAGGCTGTCCAGCTCGTCTAGGCTAAGCCCCAGCAGTGAGGCCATTTGGTCGATAAACGCGCCGGTGCCGCCCGCGCAGGAGCCGTTCATGCGCTCCTCCGCGCCGTTTGTGAAGAACAGTATCTTCGCGTCCTCGCCGCCCAGCTCTATGGCCACGTCAATGCCGGGAAGCAATTGGCGGCAGGCGGTTTTGGTTGCGAATACCTCCTGCACAAAGGGGATATTAAGCTCTTTTGCCACACCAAGCCCCGCCGAGCCGGACAGCGCCACGGCGGCTGTCACGTCCCCGATTTGGCTAAGCGCGTCACGCAGAAGCTCCTCGGCGCGTTCGCGCACCGCGGAGTGGTGCCGCTCGTAGCGGCTGTATTGGATTGCTCCCTCATCGTCTATGTAAACCAATTTTACGGTGGTCGAGCCTACGTCCAGGCCTATACGTTTCAATCTCATCTCTCCCAAAAGCTCTTCTTACTACGCCTATCGTATCAAAACATCTGTCGCGTAAGCGGCAAGTTATCCCAAGAATTTTTTCAGCTTACGCAGTAGCTCTTCTATGTCTATGGGCTTGCCGATGTGGTCGTCCATGCCCACGGACAGGCAATGTTCCACGTCCTCGCGGAACACGTCGGCTGTCATGGCAACTATGGGTACGCGGTAGACCGTACCCTGCTGAAGCTTGCGAATGTGGCGCGTGGCCTCGTCCCCGTCCATGCCGGGCATGTGTATGTCCATAAGCAGCAGGTCGTACTTTTCGGGGTCGGAGGTTACCGCGTTCACGGCGGTTGCCCCGTCCGACGCGCAGTCGATGTTAAGCCCAAAGTCGTCCAGCAAGGTTATAACAATCTCGCGGTTAATCGCAACGTCGTCAACCAGCAGAATGTTTTTGCCGAGCAGACAGGTGTAGTCGGCGTCCGTTATTTTGTCGCCTACCGTTGCGCTGTCGGCGATAGCCGCGCGGAACGCGAACGCGAAGGTCGAGCCGTTCCCGGGTTCGGACTCGACCCATATCTCGCCGCCCAGCAGATCCAAAATGGACTTGGATATGGCCAGCCCCAGCCCCGTACCGCCGTAAATCCGCGATACGCTGTTGTTGCCCTGCTCGAAGTTATTGAACAGGCGGGTTTGCTGTTCCTCTGATATGCCGATACCCGTGTCGGCCACAGAGAAGCACAGATGCACAAACCCGTCGTTTTCGGATTCGCATTTCACGTCCACCTCGATATGGCCGCCGTCCGGCGTAAATTTTATGGCGTTGGCGACTAGGTTTGTCACGACCTGCGACAAATGCTGTTCGTCCGAGCGGATAAATTTCGGCAAATTGGGGTCGGTGGTAAAGGTAAGCTTTTGATTCTTTTCCGTGGCGCGAAGCTCTAACATTTCGCGCAGATTGGCAAGCATTGCGGCGGGGCCGAAGTCGGTATAGCTTAGCTCGAACTTGCCCGCCTCGATCTTGGCCATGTCCAAAATGTCGTTGATTATCCCAAGCAGGTACTTAGAGGCATCGTCTATCTTCTCTAGGCTGTATTCCTTCTGCTCGCCGGATTTTGCGGCGCGGCCTATCGCCGTCATTCCGATTATGGCGTTCATGGGGGTGCGCATTTCGTGGCTCATGCGGCTTAAAAAGTCGGATTTCGAGCGGCTCATGCTCTCGGCCAGCTCCTTGGCCTCCAGCAAATCACGCTCCGTCTCCCAACGCTCCAGCGCGCTGACTATAAGGTTGCCCGCAAGCCCCGCCAAATGCAGGTCGCTCTCCGTCCAGACGCGGGGCGTGCGGCTTTCAACGGCCAACAGCCCCCAAAACTTGCCGCCCTCGTAGACCGCCGCGTCTAAAAACGCCCGAATGTCGGGGGCTATCGGCAGTTTTTCGCCCTGCACGTCGTGCATGTCGTTTACAATAATACTGCGGCTGCCGTCAACTATAAAGGTACGGTACAGCAGGTCGTCCGAGTCAAACGGATAGACGGTTTGCGCGTAGGGGTCGGCCTCGCGAATATCCCACACATAGCGGATAACCTCGTAGGTTTCAAACATACGGATAAGCAAAATCGTGTCGGCGTTCATAAATTCGCCCACCTGCCGCAACGTCTCGTTGATAATCACGTCAGGCTCGCCGCCGAAGAGAAGATCCTGCGATATTTTGCTCATCAAATCCTGCTGGGCAAGGCGGCGCAACAGGATATTGTCGTCCCGCAGACGCGCCGCCATGTCGTTGATGGCTATACTTAGGGCGTACATCTCGCGGCTACCGCGATGAATATCCGCCGTAGCCTTTTTGGCGCGGCTGATTTGGCTGACCGATGCGCTTAAATCCAGCACGGGGGCCAGCACGGCCTTGGACATAATCAGATAACTGCCCACAATCACTATGGCGATAAAGCCCAACGCGATTAGAATTACAATAATCTTTATGGGCGCAACGCTTTTTTGCAGGTTGCGCAGGTCGGTTACAAACAACGCCGCGCCGTTCTCGTCCAAGGTAAGCTCGCTCATATCCAAGCCCGTCTCGATGGTGTCGCCATGGGTAAGCGGATACGCCTCGGAGTAGATAACCCCCTCGACGATTCGCGCCTGATAGCCGGTTAAGCTGGACAGCGACTCGCCGTCCAGCGCCACGGCCGCTATCATAACGCCGGGCGGCGTAATGGTTTTGCTTCTGGCGGCAACGGGCATTGCCGTTATATAAAACGGACTGCCGCCGATAAAGTCTATGCCCGAAAGCCCATAGGACTCGTACAGGCTGTAGTTTTCCAAAACGCGGTGCGCCGTGGCGCTTAGATAGTCGGCAGGTATATCGCTGTTGTTGTCAAGATAGATAAATTTGCCGTCGCGGGTGATAAAGGCGGTCAGCGTGAAGCCGTAAATTTCCGAAATTGTGCGGTGCGGCCAGTTGCGCCAGATAAATTCGGGGTTTTCGCCAAGCATAAAGTCCATCGCGTCGCCGGCGGAGGATAGCGACAGCACCGCATTGTCCGAGGTGGACATCGCGGTTTTAAGTGCGCGCTCGGCGGAGTGCGCCTTAGAGGTTATGGCGCGGTTTTCAGAGCTTGTAAGCAGGCTGTCCATAGCGGAATTGAAGATAACGGCGAACACGGCCAAAAATATTACCGCGAGCAAGGACGAACTGCCCAGCAACTGAAAGCTGAGCGAGCGGCGTTTTTTAGTGGTCGTATTCATATGCATAACCCTCCCGTATGTTTGAATTAGGTCTTTTTAATCATGTTTGGCACGGTTTCCATGTCGCAGGTGTGCAGAACGTTGCGGGACAGGTAGAAGAACAGCACCGCCAGCGCAAGCTGCCAAACCACCAGAACCAAAAGCCCCACGGCCAAGCTTGCCGCTAGTCCGGCGACCACGGCCAGTATAGCCCCCGGCGCCATAATTAGGATTACGAACATCATGTACAGCCCGATTAGTAAGCCGTTGCCGATGTCTCCCAAATGCAGGCGCATAGAGAACAGATTCACGGACACCAGCACCGCCACGAACAGCGTTGTGACAACCATGCAAAGCGCGGCCTCGACCGGCATACCGCCCCCGACTATCGCCAAAACCGCGAACACCACGGCGTTTTCAAACAGCGACTTGCGGATAACCTCCATGTTGCTCCAAATAATTTTGGACATGGGCGGCTCGGGGACAAGGAAGATATGGTGCGTAAACAGATCGCGCATACCGCGCCCCATGCCCACAAACATAATACGCATGAACATAATCGTGACCAGCGCGGTAAGCAGCCCCACAAACATCGGGGAAGCGACCATCTCGCCGTCCTCAACGGGGGTTGCGGACTGGATTGTCACCAGTCCCGATATTAAGCCCGTTAGCATTACCGCGACAGACGTAGAGTCTAAAAACCCGAAGCGGCTGCCGCGTGAGGTCTCTAACACGTGACGATTGTAGAAAACCCTTGCGCCGTCGCCGTTTAGCTTGGACGGGGCTTCTTTTACCTTTACGTTTTTCTTGTTTCCCATTGCCGCCTCAAGGTTGCCCTCGGAGATGGCGCGTTTTTTCTCAAAGGCGGTCTCGGTGGCCACAAGCACGTCCTCGTAGTAGTCGGATTTGCCGGCGGTTATCGCTATAAACATGCCTATTGCGGCCAGCACCACCAGCCCCAGCCCGATTATCGCCGCCATCGCGTCACCCTGGATTACGCCGAAGGACGCTTGCGCTATCCAACCCGCTATCGGGATTGAGAACAGTATGCCGCCGTTCATGGCGTTATCAATCGCGTCCATAATAGCCGTGCCGTTTAGATACGGTATGGCGATTGTCAGAACCGTGGGTACCAGCAACAGCACCCCGACGATTTTTACGATGTTCTTCGCGGCGGCGCGTCCGTTGGTGAACATGTACAGGCACACCGCGACTATCTGCGCCAAGAATACGCCCAGCACATAGCCGCCGAACATCAGCATTATCTGGCCGGTGGTCACGCCGAAAGACATACTCAAAGACGGCGCGGCGAACAGCACGAATACGCTGACCAGCAGGCTCTTTCCCCCGGAGCGCAACAGCCCGAACACCAGCGTCTGCTTGGGATTGACGGGCGAGCCGAACAGCAGGTTCACGTCGGCCATTTCGAAGAACGAGCCGCCCGTGCTAACCCCAGCAATAACGCTGGAGACCATGAACAACAGCATATAGGCCAAGAAAATCAGCTTTAGCGTGGACAGCTGGCCCGTTATGTCAAACACCGACTCGCCGTCCACGGCGGCGTTGGGGATAAACGCGGTGCTTATAAGCGACGCGCCCACGGCTAACGCCAATATGATGTACAGTATCAATCTTCCCGGCTTTTGGCGCAGGTACAGCAGTTGATTCTTTATCGAATGGAGCAGGATAAACCTAAGCGGCGCGCCCATTATCGGCTTCCCTCCGTCAGTTCAAAGTACAGATTCTCTAGGCTTTCGGTGCCGTCCATGTCGGCGCGGCGGCGCGTTGCGTGGATTTTGCCGTTCTTCATTATATGCGTGGTGTCCCAGGTTTCCTCCATGCTGTCGATTAAGTGTGTGCTGATAATCAACGCCGCGCCAGCCGCTTTCATGCCGCGCATTAAGTCCTTCAGCTCGCGTATGGCGTGCGGGTCAAGCCCGACAAAGGGTTCGTCAAAGATAATCGCCTTGGGGCGCGGCAGCAGCGCACAGCAGATACTTACCTTTTGCTGCATACCCTTTGAAAGCTCTTGCCCCAGCTTTTTGCGCTTGTCGGCCAGCTCGAAGCGGGTCATCAGCTCCTCGGCGTAGGGTTCCCAATCCGTCAGGCGGTAGGCCTTGGCTATGAAGCGCAGATGCTCCTCAACGGTCAGCATGGCGTAGACGGCGGGCATTTCGGGTACGTAGCCCAACAGTTTTTTGGCCTCAAGACTGCGATTGTCGTGGCCGAACACCGTCACAGCCCCCGTGAACCTAAGTAAGCCGCAGATACACTTGATAACTGTGGATTTTCCCGCGCCGTTGGGTCCTAACAGGACTGTAAGCTCGCCGTCCTCGGCGCGCAGACTGATATTGTCGTTGGCGAGGGTTTTGCCGTACTTTTTGGTAACTGAATTGACGTAAATCATAGCTTATTCCCCTAACTCTATCATTTTATCTATGCAAACGCGGGCTTTTGAAATTGTATCCGCGTCCAGCTCTATGGGCGTGCCGCCGCCCTCGACCACACAGCGGTACACATCCGCCAGCGAGGTAAGTCGCATGTTGGGGCAGACTAGGTTTTTTGTAAGCGGCCAAAAGCGTTTGCCAGGGCAGTCGTATTGCAAGTGCCACGCTATCGAAAGCTCTGTGCCGATGATAAACTCCTGCGCGTCGGATCTTTTGGCGTAGTCCATGATGGCCGAGGTGGAGCCGACAAAATCGGCCATCGCCACAACCTTGGGGTCGCACTCCGGGTGAACCAAGAATTTCGCGCCGGGGTGGGCGGCGATCGCCTTTTCTGCGTCACGCGGGCGCGCCGCGGCGTGTATCGGGCAACCGCCCTGCAACAGCTTGACCTGCTTGTCCGGCAATTGAGACGCGACATACGCGCCCAGGTTGCAGTCGGGTATAAACAAGATTTTGTCGTTTTCAATCCGCGAGATGATTTTCACGGCGGAGGACGAGGTAACGCACACGTCGCAGATAGTTTTAAGGTCGGCGGTGGTGTTGATGTAGGCCACAACGGTGTGGTGCGGGTTCAGCTTTTTCACGCCCGCGATTAAATCTCTGTCCATCTGCTCGGCCATGGGGCAACCCGCGTCCGGGTGGGACAGCCAGACGGTCTTGTCGGGCGATAGGATTTTTACGGTTTCGGCCATGAAACGCACGCCGCACATAAGCACGTTCTTTTGCGGCGCCTTGGCCGCTTGAACGCTTAGCTGGTACGAGTCGCCGGTAAAGTCGGCAATCTCAACGATTTCCCGCGCTTGGTAGCTGTGCGCTAGGATACAGATGTCGCGCTGGCGCTTGGCGCGGAGGATGGCTTCTTGAAATTGGTTGATTGACATTGATATTCCCCCCGTTATCGCTATATTGTATCATAGCGCGGGCGGAAAGTCAAATAAAAAACAAAACCCTTGACAAAGTGTCAAAAACGGTGTATAATGCTAGAATCAACTAGATAGGGATTGATGAGCTGTGGCAGAGAAAAGGGTTGAACAGGTGACCTCGCGGGACGTGGATTTCGCGCAGTGGTACACCGACGTTGTAAAAAAAGCTGAACTTATTGATTATTCAAGCCTAAAGGGCTTTGTTATCCTGCGCCCGTATGCCTACGCCATCTGGGAGAACATTCAAAGTATTCTGGACGGCAAGTTCAAGGCCACGGGTCACGAGAACGTCTACATGCCGTTGCTGATTCCCGAAAGCCTGTTGCAGCGCGAAAAAGATTTGGTCGAGGGCTTCGCGCCGGAGGTGGCTTGGGTCACCCACGGCGGGTCAGAACCGCTGGCCGAGCGTCTTTGCATACGCCCCACCTCCGAGACGCTATTCTGCGAACACTATAAGAATGTCGTACACTCTTGGCGCGACTTGCCCAAAAAGTACAACCAATGGTGTTCCGTGGTGCGCTGGGAGAAGACCACCCGTCCGTTTTTGCGCCATCGTGAGTTTTTATGGCAGGAGGGGCATACCATCCACGCCACGTCCGAAGAGGCCATGGACGAGGTTGTCAGCATGCTACACGTCTACGCGGATTTTTGCGAGGATTATTTGGCCATGCCGGTGCTTCGCGGCCAAAAAACCGAGAGCGAAAAGTTCCCCGGCGCGGACTCAACGTTCGCCATCGAATGTATGATGCACGACGGGCGCGGGCTTCAGGCCGGCACCACGCATTACTTCGCCGATGTTTTCTCAAAGGCCTTTGATATTCAGTTCGCCGACAAGGACAACGCGCTGAAAAATCCGTTCCAGACCTCTTGGGGGCTGTCAACGCGCTTGATGGGCGGCATAATTATGACTCACGGGGACGACAACGGCTTGATTCTGCCGCCCCGCGTCGCGCCGACACAGGTGACGATTGTTCCCGCCGCCATGCACAAGCCCGGCGTGCTGGACAAAGCTTCCGAGGTACTGGAAATCCTCAAGTCCGCCGGGCTTCGCGCAAAGCTTGACGCTTCGGATCAAAGCCCCGGCTGGAAGTTCGCGGAGCATGAGATGAAAGGCGTGCCACTGCGGCTGGAGATCGGTCCGCGTGACATCGCGGCCGGTGTGTGCGTGTTGGTTCGGCGCGACACCGGGGAAAAAATTACGACCTCGCTGGAGGGTCTTGCCGCGGAAATTGTCCGTCTGCTTGACAATATCCATGACAATATGCTTAAAAGGGCGCGGGATAACATGGAGGCGCGGACAACTATTGCCGCCAGCTTCGAGGAGTTGAAGGCCAACGCCCAGCGGCAGATCGGGTTTGTCAAGGCCGCGTGGTGCGGGGACGCGGCGTGCGAGGAGCGCGTCAAGGACGAGACGGGCATGAAATCGCGATGTATTCCCTTCAACGAGGAGAGCGCGGGCGATACCTGCGTTTGTTGCGGCAAGCCCGCGTCGAAAACCGTCGTTTTTGGTCTACAATATTAGCTTGACTTCGCGGCCAGTTTATGGTACAATAACGGGTAGTGGTGTTTTTAGAAGGAAGTGTATAGATGAAGCGCTTAGTGTGCAAAAATTACGATGAGGTCAGCCGTTTGGGGGCATATGTCTACGCCGAGCAGGTGTGGCGCAAGCCGGACAGCGTGTTGGGCTTCTCGACAGGCGGAACGCCTATCGGCATGTACAACTGTCTTGTTGACATGTACCGCAGTGGGTTGGTGGACTTTTCAAAGGTTACCACCTTTAATCTTGACGAGTTTTACCCCATGAGCAAGGCCAGCGACAAAAGCTGCGACTACTTCATGTGGGATAAGCTGTTCAAGCACATCAACGTGCGGCGTGAGAACGTACATCTGCCCAACGGCGGTGCCGCCAATCCGCAACGCGCCTGCGACGACTACGAGGCGCTGATTAAACTGTGCGGCGGCGTTGACTTACAGCTGTTGGGTATCGGCAAAAACGGACATATCGCGTTCAACGAACCCGCCGACTCGTTGGTGGTGCGCACCCATGTCACGGACTTGACGGAGACGACAATAGAGTCCAACGCGGCGTTTTTCGGCGGACGCGAGAACGTCCCCGACCGCGCTTTGACGATGGGTATCGGCTCGATTATGAAAGCGCGGCGCGTGATGATGCTTATCACGGGCGAGCTGAAAGCAAACGTGGTAAAGCAGATGTTTTCGGGTCAGGTACTGCCGCAAGTCCCGGCGACGCTGTTGCAGCTGCACCCGGACGCGACGGTGCTGTTGGACGAAGCGGCGGCCAGTAAATTGTAACATAATAAAAATCTTGCGCTTAGGCGCAAGATTTTTTTGTCTTAATTATGTAGCCTCCGCAAGCTCTTTCAGCTTTTGATTCATCGCGTGAAAGCCTGTTTCGGTGTTTTTCGTATCAAACAATCCGACAAAGATACCCGAAAAATACTCTCTTTGCGAAAAAGTCGTAGTCCCGTCTTCGTTCTCGTGCGTGAGAAGTTGATGCTCCCCGTCAAACAAACCCTTGA